>NZ_JBFTSG010000043.1:0-79113 GCF_056399885.1 Cupriavidus sp. 01L45
TCACGTCCGAGCAGCGCCGCGCCGTGAAGATCTTCGAACTGCAGCGGTGGGCACCAATATTATTTCATGTATGACTTCCGAGCCCATTCAGTCATGATTTACGGGCCAAGAGCCGCCGATGGGGCCTTGCTTTGCGAAAGTACCGCTAGAGCGTGTCAAAGCATCGCGCGTCAAGGGTTCACTTCGCCGGGCTTCGCCCGCCCTTGACCCATTCAGCGGTGTTACAGAACCACGATCGAACTTGATGCGTCACTACGCGAGGTGAGCCGTACCGGGAACCTTCCCGAACATCAAGTCGACGCTGGCGAAGCAGCCCAGGCGCCGGTTTTGAGCGAAGACGCCCGCCCCGATCTAGCGGGGCTGCAAGGGCAGGACGCTACCGCCACGCAGCGCAGCCAGTTCCTTGCGCAGGCTGAACACCTGGCGCAGCAGTGAGAGTTCACGAGCCAGCGACTCGTCAAGCTGTGCCTGCAGATTCTTCGCGTCGTCCTTCGCGCGGTTCAGACGGTTGGTCAGTTCGAGCTTCGGGCGCTCGGCTACGACGTTGGCGGCGTGGATCGCTTCGATCAGTTCAGCGAACTGCGGGCGAGATTTCTTGATGCTGCCCTTCTTGCGGCCCGCCTCGATCGCCACGGTGTCGTTGTTGATGCGCGCACCCTTGCGTTTCTTCAGCCGCTCAAGGGCGGCGTAGTAGTCGGTCATGGCGCCGCTCATGCTGCCTCCGGATTGATGATGAGTTTCTCTTGCGCGTCAAGCAGTCGTTGCAGTGTGTGTGCCTCGATACGGTATTCGACACTCGCCTCATCGACAGCGCGCAGCTTCTCGACGGTAGCCTGCTGCGCCTTGATCACGCGCTGAAGCTTCGACGGCACGACCACAAGGTTACGGCAGTTCGATTCAAGGCAATCCAGACGCATCCAGTCGAGCGGCGTCGACTTGCACTGTTCGACGCTGGCACAGCCGCCCAGCACCGTCTCCCGGTACGCGAGCGTGCCCTTCTCGAACATTCTGACCGCCTGCTCGCGCGAGTAGACCGACACAGGTGACGCCTGCACTGCACGGCTCTGCGTCCACGCTGCATGCCCACCGAACAGCCGCTCGTCAGAGAACAGCACCTGCTCCGCGTACGCAAGGTACTCGGACAGGCCCTGCGTCTCGCCCCATTCCTTCGCGAAGTGGGTCCTGTCGGTGTCGATGAAGCCCTTCGCGAACGCCGAGCCACGAGCGTAATACATGCTCATTTCCTGCGTGATGTGCTGCAGCTGACGTTTGAGCGTCGGCAGAGTTACGAGACCGCTGCGGTGCGCGTACAGTGCGAGCGTGCGGCGAAGCTGATGACGCGTGAACGGCCACCGCTGTCCGGCCGCGTACTTCGGCTCATCTTCCCACGCGCGGTGCATGTCGACACGCTTCAGCTCAACGATGTCCTCGACCGTGATCGTCGGGAAGACGCGCTCACGAAAGGCTTCGATATCTTTGTGTACGGTACTCGGCGCCAGGTTTGCCACGTACTCATTATGCAGACCCATCCGACAGAACAGCAGGTGTGAACCGTCCGTCGATTCGGTGTAGCCTTGCGCGCCGTGTGCCCGGTGCGCCTCGCCCGACAGCCGTTGCGCGAGCCTGACCGCGCGGGCAGCGAGCGGGCTGGTCACCCAGCATGCGCGCCTGGGACGCCCGCCCGACAGCTTGGTCGTGACGCCTTTGATGGTGTAGTGCGTCACGCCATCCAGACGGGTCTCACCCAGGCAGTCGTACGGCAGGTTCTCCGCTTCCGCCGCGCGCATACCGGTGAACGACAGGATGACAAGCTGGCATAGCGTGCTGATCGACGCCACAAGCGACGACTCGACGTAACGGGAGTCCTTGCACCGGAAGTGCGCAGCAGCCGTTGCCAGCGCTGCAGAGATGCCTAGATTCTCGTCAGAGTACACGCGTGCGAGGTAGTCCGACAGGCTGTCGGCGACACCCTCAGCGATGCCAAGGTCATGCTCGCAGGTCGACAGGAAATGCTGGTAGATCCGCGTCGGGATGACAGGGTATTGTGAGTATCCAGCGTGTTGCGCGAAGCGTTCGAGCAGAGGCTTATGCAGTTGAGCCAGCGGTACGCGCAGCCCTGTGGTCTCGACGCCCAGACGGTGAAGCTTCACCAGAATCGAATGAAGGCGTTGTGCCTTCGCCTCCATCCCGGCTTGCGCCACATAGTCCAGAACAACGATGACGTTGGACAGCCCCTCGTAGAGCGTAAGCTGACGTGCGGCGGCAAAGAACGTAAACTCCCTCAGGTGCATTGAACGAGCTTGAAGCGTACCGGACGCCGGTACGATATCGGTTGCTTCGTGCATCAGAAAGTACATGACCTGCTTCCATTGACGCGTAGTCGCTTCTGAAAGCGCGCGGCTCACGCCGTCAGGCGAGTGGCCCCTAAAATAGATATGGGTGCTGCGTGGCCCAACCGTGTATGCACGGATGTCCCAGGCGTCGTCACCAAACAGCGAAACAGTGTTCCCAGCCGTATCGCGCGTGACGACCGTATCGTCCTCGACCCGATACCAGTCCGGTCGCGCGGCGATCGGCGCAATCAGCGTGTTGTTCATGCCACTCCCAGTTCGTAGAGTTGGTCGAGCTTGGCCGACCAGAAAGCGTCCAGATTCCCTTCGATATCAACGTCCTGCTCGATCTGATGAACCAATGCGGCGTCGCGCTTGCGCAGCTCATCCAGCAGGAAGTCAACGCGCCGCAGCACGGCGCCGAACGAGCTGTCGTACTGCCAGATCGAGTCGGCACGTCCGCTCACGAGCCTGACGCAGTGACGGCAGCTCAGCAGCTTGCGGATGTCGGCGGCGTCAGCGTGTACGCGGTACTGGTCGCAGAAGAGACACCCTTCGGTCGAGCGGCAGTCAGGCTGTACGGTGACCGACGCCGCGATTGGCGCAGGCTTGTTGAACTCAATGCAGACGCCCACCGCGCTCTTGATGCTGCCCGCCGGGTCGTTGCCGGGCTTCAGCACGGACTTCTCCACCAAAGCGAGGAATGCGCCCATCTCTGCCTTGTGCGCGGCGTCCGTGCCGTCCGAGTACGAGCGCAGCGCCGTGACCAGGGAGTGGCCCATCAGCCTGGCTGCGACGACGGGGCCGTGGTTGCTCACCGCCCAATCCTGCTTCGCCGCACGCCACTGACGTGCGCTAATTCGCGGCAGTACAACCCCGAGTTTGTTGAGTCGACTGTAAAGCAGCACCAGAAATTCGGTTGGGAGACCGATTGGCCGTCGTAGCTGTGCATGATTCCCGACTACGATGAATAATGCGTCGCAGTCTGCGTCCTGCACCAGATACTCGCGCAACGCCAGATACGCCTTGAGCTTAGGCATGAAACCCAGCGAGACGGTAAACGTGACGTCCTTCCCGGCTGCACGGTACTTGACCTCACGAAACTTCTGACGTGCAACTGACGCATCCTGCAGGCTCGCGGCAAGCTCGGGCCTCCATTTCATGGCCAGCAGCTGCGCGAGGTTGATGCCTGTTTCGGCGAGAAACAGCGTGGCGAAGCAAGAGGCCGCTATCGAAGCGTGCGAGCGACGGATCGGTGACTGCGCGTCCGCGTTCGCCGCCGTAAGATTTTTAGCCGTTAGCCTGGCGATTTCCCACGAACGCTCACGCGGTTTGTTAGCCCCTGCCTCAACCATCCGCGTCCTGAGTTCCTCCCGTGTGCGCGGCTCTCCCGTCTCCAGATTCCAGCCAAGCAGGCCGCGCGAGTTGTCGCCCTTATTACGGCCAAACGGGTGCGGAACAAGGAAAAGATTCTCGCCTCGTGCTGTGGTCACGTGCACCGGGTACGGCTTGAAGTCGAGTACGAGCGTGCTGATGCTGCTGAAGAGCGCATCAGCCCATGCGAGCAGGGAGGCTTGTGCCTCGGCATCAGGCACAGCTGTTGGCACAGAAGCATTCTCTTGGCTGCGCAACACTCTCGCATCGGCGCAGAAGTCGTCGTTTCTGAAGAGCTCACGTAGCATCGACAACAGATTGCGCTGATAGCGGGCGACGGAATTGCGGTGCAGGCTGCCCAGCGAGACCTGTTCGCGCTTCTCACGGAAGTAGCGATGAACCGCTTCCTCGGTAGTCTTCTCGTCACAGAGCACCTGATGCAATCCCTGACTGTCGGCCCAGTTGACGAAGTCAAGCACGACGCGCAGAGCAGCGTAGACCGTCTTCGGACGCATCGCGCCAAGGGTCATACGCCCGGAAAGCTGCGTCACCAGCAGGCGTACGACCTTAGCGCGTTCGCTGCTGAAGCTTGTATGGTCGAAAGTACGTCGCGTGCGCTGCCGACTCGACGTGTCGCGCGTCAGGTAGCAGATCCTCCCGATATCGGAACTGCTGCTAAGGCCTTCCCACTTGAGCAGCGCGCGTTCGGGGTGCAGCAGCGTTGTGCCCTCCGCGAGCGGCATGCACACTTCCTCATACAGGCGGTTCATGCTGCCACCGTAGTGTCGAGGACGCGCGTGACCAGCGTCGACAGATGCGCACCCCAGCCGTCCTGCACAGCGTCGAACAGCTTGCGATTCTCGCGGTAGCTGAGGTAGCCCTCGGTCGTGGACAGCCGCGCGTGCCACATCAACTGCCGCAACTGATCGAGTGCCCGTGTGTACTTCGTCTCATTCGCTGTCATCGTATCGACCATGTTCAGCCCGTAGGTAGCGCGCAGGTCGTGGAAGCTGAACTCGTACTTGGGGTTGCCGAACTGCACGCGCATCATGGGCAACAGTTCGTCCCTGATGAACTGGCGCACGGCCTGCCCGGTCTTGACGTGGCGGCGCTCCTGCGGGCCAGTGCTGAGCGGGCCGCGCGACGCGCGATCCTCGTAGAGTGGCGCACCGCGATGGCTCAGAAAGAGCGGCTGGTCGGGGTGATCGCCGCCGTCTGCCAGTTGGCGACGCTTGCGAGCACGATTGCTGTGCACGTAGACGTACAGCCGCTCGTAGAAACCGCGCGGCAGGTGCAACACGCCCTTGACACCGCCCTTCGTGTCGATGCCCGTGCCCGGCCCGCAGGCGAGACGGATGTCGTCGCCGTGAAACCCGTCAGGCTTGCGCATCACGTGTTTCGCGCGCACGGTCAGTACCGTCTGGATGCGAGCGCCTGTCAACAGCGCGAACAGATGAACGAGCGTCATCTCGGTGTTGCCGAGTCCGGCTAACGATTCAAGCAGCACCGACTGCTCTGAAGAGGGGAGCGGACGCAAGCCGCCGCCGTCCTGAATGCGATCGTCCCACGGGTCCTCTGCGCGCCGACCACTGATCGACAGGTCGGTGGTCTTGACCTCGATCACGCCGCTGAAGCCCTGCTGGTCCTTGAACTCGATGAAACGGTCAGATTCGACCCACGGCGCGTTCGCGGGCCTGAAGCCCACTTCGGTCATGAGCCAGCGATAGAAGCGCACCACGGCGCCCATACGACGCTTGGCGACGCCCGGAGACAGTTCGCCTACCTGCACGGCCAGCTTGATCGAGGCGCTATAGCGGTAGGTCGGACGTTGCCGCTTGTTCGCGGGGAACACCAGCCAGTCGATGCCCTCGTCATCCAGATAACGACGGAACGCCACTAGATCGTCAGCGATGCTGGCAAAGGTCAGCATGTTGGGCGACGACTTCGACTCCATCATATCGATGAGCCAGACATTCGCCTCAGCCCACGGCGCGCCGTCTGCGAGTCRGACAACTGGAAAGAGAGGGAATGTGCCTGCGATCCACTGCGGGCGGGCATCGCGCCGCCTGCCGGTGTCGGGGTCTGCGAGCGGGACCGTGTGATAGATGGTGCCGCCCTCGGGCGTGGTGATGCTGACCGGCGTCGCGCCGGGTGTGTCACGGTCAACAACCTCGGTCAGTGGCAGTTGCCGGATGGTGGTTCGTCTTGCTGTCATCGCCCAGATCCTCATGTTGTATTCGAGTGGGCGTCCTCTCTAACACAGCCTGCGAGTATCACGGGATCGTTCTTGGCTTGCGCATACCGCCTGGGCGTTGATCGAGAAACCGGGCCTAGCGAACCTACTGCGTCAGACACAGCAGTCGACTCAAAGCTCGCCTGAGCGTGCGATGCGCTTGCTGCTTGAACTGCTGAACTTGGAGCGACACGGTCGCCACCATGAACTAGTGGAACGGCGCAAGGAATTGCGCGGTTTGCAGCCGGCGCTGTTTGCCGCCTACATGAGCAGCCGATAGGGTTGTGCCGCAGAAAGGGAGGGAGAGTCAGCAGCCGAAGTTGGCGATGGCCGTATTGCATCGATGAACGCCCAGCCATGGCCCGGGCGTTCATTGATCAGGCTTGGGTCGCGGACCGTGCCGCCGTGGCCTAGCGGGTCGTTACGGGCACCGCGGCTTGCGCTTCATGGTTTTGCCAGCGCAGGTTTTCCGTGGTGTCACACTTGCCGTCATGGCTCCAGCCCGGGAGCAGGGCCAGGTAGCTGATTGCATCCCACAGGTGCGTGCCGAAACGATTTCCCGTGCCACCCTGCAGACCTATCGACGCGCGGCGCGACCGCGTGGCGGCCATTTGCCGGTCCGCTCTCTCCGGTGAGCGCGCGCCACACCATGGTGATCCTCAACGGCCTGTTCGCCTAGCTGGTCGACGCCGGCTACCTGGCCGGCAATCCGCTCTCGCTGGCACGCGGCCGGCGCGGCGCGCCCAAGCCGCGCATCACGCGCTACCTGCGCCACGCCATGTGGCAGGCGGTCAAGGACGCGATCGACGCGACGCCGGGCTCGAGCGACAGTCGTAGACCAAAGGAAAGTTGCCACTGTTTCCGAAGTAATGTTGTCAATCTGCAAGACAGCGGCAGAGCGATCCGAGGTAACATCAATGAAATCAATGATTTACATCATGCGAAGTAAAGTTGTCACCACCTGAGGTTCGCGAAGGTGTCAATCAGGTGTGCGACGCGACTGCGCAGCCCTAAAACTCCGGGCCCCCGACCATCTTGCGACCGCGATCGGCGACCTAAAACGGAATCGAAAATCCTGACCGCCTTACTGCAGCGGCTGTCTTGTGATCGCGGTATGCGCTCAAGCCAGTGTCCGTGACTAACCAAGGCTCCTGCATCCCAGGCCATGCTCAAAGTAAGCCCGCGCCAACGCCTTGCGGTGCTCCGGCTTCATACGTCGATCACTGCCGGGTCGCCATAACACCTGCCGAACATAGCGTACGTGGCAATGCGCGCAACGGTATGGCGCCTCAAGCAGTTGCACGTTTACGCGATACGGCGTCTCATACCCGCACCGTGGACATGCCGACTCCATTGGGCAACGATGCGCAGGACATCGAATCGCGCTCTCCATTTGATGCAAGAGGCAGTGGTAGCCGCGTGTCATGCAGGAGCGACAGTAGCGGAACACTTCGCAGTAGCGTCGCTGCTCGCCTGCCTCGATGAGTGCCATGTGCAGCGCTTTTGTTGGCAAGCCCAGTGCTTCGTTCAGCCGAACGATATCAATCAATCCCCGCTGCGGCGGAATGCTCCCGTAGGGATCGATGTCCGGTCTTACCAGCCGCATCATAGCCGCACCAGACAACGCATTCGCTATCTTGAATTTCCACAAGATCGAGACGAGCGACTCCCATGGCTCGATCCACTTCTTGTCGAACACGTAGCCCAGCGCCGGTGTGAGCTTTGCCTCGTCGAGCGTGAGGATAGGAAAGCGCGGCGCTCCCACCTCACAAGGCGGCGGCGACGAGCACACGTCCGGTTGCATGGCGTGACTGGACATAACCGCAATGCCGTACCGCATGAGCCCACAACGCTGGCTCGGGACAGTAGCCCGGGCAATCCCTGATCTCGCTGTCTTTCAGCAGGATCTCGACGGCACGAGCGAACGACTCCATCGGGATCTCGAGTTTGCCTGGCAAACTGGCCTTGTGGTGCGCCGTCTCGAACGCCTCCCACAGCGCGTCGGCATCGCTGACCAGCCGATAACCAGCATCAAACGCTTGCGGAACGTAGAATCGGGTAAAGCTCCATTGGCTACGCTCAGGATAAGCCGTCTCGTCATAGCCGCTCAGACACGTCGCCACGTCCTTCGCATTTCGAATGCCGTAGAAAGCCAACTCCTCGACCATCAGCCGCGCGACGATCTGCGTCTTGCCTGTCGAAGCCCTGACTACAAGAGCCGCACCCTCTAGGCTTGCCGTAGCTCGCCAATAGAAGCGCTAGATGAAACACATTGCGCGAGACAACAGCCATCGCTTACCTCACGCCTAGTACAAGGTTGGCCATCGTCACTGGACTTACCTGTAGCGCCGAATACTCGACAACACCTAGTTAACTACGCTTCGCTGGTAGCAGACGCGAGCGGGCAATCCGCTCGACGGCAGCATCCTCGTCGGCAACTTCCCGAATTTTTTCACTTTGCGGGCCTGAAGGTACCGCTATCGTCGTCCTGGAAAATCCGCGAAACCTACACCTTCAGGCACGCTCCCCCAAACCATACCGCTAACTCTGAGCATTCCCCATCGGGGCGGCTTTTCACTCGGCGTGCGGAGATCTGCCTGTCGGCATTACCCCAAGCCCCCGGAGCCGCCCGTACGGAGTCAGTCTTCGAACACAATGACTGAGCGGGCCAGTTCTCCGCGACGCAGCTCGTCGAAGGCCTCGTTGATCTGCTCCAGCTTCAGCCGGCGCGAGATCATCTCGTCCAGTCGCAGCTTGCCCGCCATGTAGAAATCGACAAGGCGCGGCATGTCGACCGGGAAGCGGTTGGAGCCCATCACCGAGCCTTGCAGGCGCTTGCCCTGCAACAGCTGGTAGGGATCGATATCGAGCTTGACCCCGGGCTTGACCATGCCGATCACCGTGGCAGTTCCGCCCCGTCGCAGCATGGCGAAGGCCTGCTCGGCAGTGGCCTTCAGGCCGATACACTCGAACGCATGATGCACCCCGCCGCGTGTGAGGTCACGGACGGCCTTCGCCACATCGGTGTCTTTCGCGCTGATGACGTCGGTGGCGCCGAAGGAGCGCGCCAGTTCGAGCTTGCCGTCGAGCATGTCGATCGCAATGATGCGGCCGGCCCCGGCGAGCGCCGCGCCATTGATGGCAGCCAGGCCGATGCCGCCGCAGCCGATCACGGCGACCGTCTCGCCCGGCGCTACGTTGGCCGTGTGGAACACCGCGCCGGTGCCCGTCGTCACGCCGCAGCCGATCAGCGCGGCGCGGTCCAGCGGCATGTCGCGCCGGATGGCGACGCAGGCGTGCTCGTGCACCAGCATCTGCTCGGCGAAGGCCGAGAGATTGGCGAACTGCGGCATCGGCTTCTGCCGGTAGGCAAGGCGAGGCTCCTCCTCCTTGCTTCGGCGAGTATCCGGCGAGATGCACAGCGAAAGCTGGCCGGTCAGGCAATGCTCGCAGTGGCCGCAATAGACGGAGAGGCACGTCACAACATGGTCCCCCGGCTTGACCGTCCGGACCAGCTCGCCGACTGCCTCGACCACACCGGCCGCTTCGTGTCCGAGGATGACGGGCGCCGGATGCGGCAAGAGGCCATCGACAAGATGCAGGTCGGAATGGCAGACGCCGACGGCGCGGGTGCGGATCAGCACCTCATGCGGCCCGGGCTTGCTGATGGACACGTCTTCAATGCTCAGTGGACTGCCTGGGGTGTGGAAAACTGCAGCTTTCATGATCGGGGTCTCCTGTGGAAGGTGGTATGGCGTGATCTGTCCTGCCGGCTTCCGCCTGCCGCGGTTCGCGTGGGGGCGGGCAAGGCCGTGCAGAACCGTAGCACCGGGGCGAATGGGACAGCCCCCACCCATGGCGGGGAGGGGTGGCGTGCTGTCGCAATCTGCTCATGTTCCCGTCTCGTGGTTTTCCCGTAGCCGGATGCTCCGGCACAAGCGACCGATTCCCTCAGGGTGCCGAGCTGTCGACATCCGCTCCCGGCAATGAGTTCTTGTTATCAGACTCGCCCCTAGATTGCATTGGACTGCGTCTGAGGCTGGCCGAAGAATCCGCCCTGTGCATGGCCGACCGCAGCCGCTTAGTCGATGCGGCGCGCGAATCCATGCAGCAATTCCACAGATTCTTGGAGACAGCAATGCAGGGAGTAGTGAGGCAACCCGATGTCCATCTCGCGATCCGCCGTACCGCGCTGCGCCGCGGTGCGGCGCACGCCGCCGCCGTCCTTCTGACCGCCACGGCCTTCGCCGCAAGCGCGCTCGCCGCCACCGACTCTGCCGGCGGTACCCGCGCGAACCCCTACCTGGCCCAGTCGTACAACAACCAGACGCACGGCAACGATGCCGGAACCAACAGCGTCAGCTTCAAGGTCCCACGCGGCAACTTCGAGGTCACGCCCGAGTCCGCGCAAATTCTCTATGGCGAGGCATGCGGCTTGCCGCTGGTCACCGATACCGTGGCGGACAAGAACGTCTACTGGTGGTGGGCCGGCTTCTCGCTGCGCAAGCTGATCCTGCAGGACGGCAAGCTGGTGGAAGTCGCCCGCTCGGAGCTGCCTCCCCTGCTGCCGGGATTCAGTCCCGTCGCGCCGGAGCAACGTGCTGCCCAGGCAAAGGCTGTGCAGGGCTTCCTCGATGCACACGACGAACCGGGCCTGCTGGCCTACATGAAAGCCCAGCCGAACCGCCTCATCAGCCAGGCCGAAGACCAGCTGGCAGGTGGCGCAATCTATTCCATGCTGGATCGCGACAACGCTTTCTACGCCGCCAATAGCCGCTCGCTTTTCCGCATTGCCCAGCAGGACCCGAAGAACCCCCTCTCCCCGATGAGCGCCCCGCAGGTCTCGAAACTGCCGGATGCGGTGTTCGACAACGAGAAGGTGCGCGCGCACTCGCGCTTTCCGGCCGACATGATGTTCGGGCTTGGAATGACCTACAACGGCTATATCGTCGCGAACACCGTGGGCGGCAAGGTCCTGACGCTGGACCGAAAGACCCTGGAACTGGTCGACACCTTCACGGTCCCCGGCAACGACGAACTGTTCCTCAATAGCTTTGCCACCGGGCCCGAGGCCAACAACGGCGCCGTGTACGTGGCCTCGAACGCGAACATGTATCGCCTGGTCGTTGACCGCAACGGCAAGATCCATGCCGACAAGGCGAGCGGCGCGTGGCAGTCGCCCTACGACCGCGGCGTTGTCATGCCCGCGCCCAAGGTCGGGGATGGCACCGGCTCGACACCGTCGCTGATGGGGTTCGGTCCACACGACGACAAACTGGTGGTCATTACCGACGGTGCGCGAAAGATGCGCCTGGTAGCCTTCTGGCGTGACCAGATCCCGGCCGATTGGAAACAGCGGCCCGGCACGCCGTCGTTGCGCGTGGCGGACCAACGTGTCATTGACATGGGTCCGGAGATCGAGACCGTCCAGTCCGAGCAGGCTGTCGCAAGCTATGGCGACTACGCATTCGTGGTCAACAACATCCCGACCCGTGAAGCTCCGCAACTGGAGCGCTCGCTCACCTTCGCCGCGCTGATCAACGGCGCTACGCGGCCGGGGCCACGGGGGGTAGCTGCCATGAAATGGGAACAAGCCACGCACAGCTGGAAGCCGCTGTGGACGCGCGACGACATCTCGACCATCTCCATGGTGCCCATCATCAGTGGCGGCGGCCACATGGCGATTATCGACGGTTACTTCGCCGGCGGCTGGAACGATCGCTACCACATCGGCATGGATCTCGACAGCGGCAAGACCGTGATGACCATCCGGGAGGGCAGCAACCCGGTCTTCAACGGCATGTTTGCAGGGGTGAAAGTCGACGACCAGGGGCGCGTCCTGCATGCCGGCGCCTTCGGTCTGATGCGCCTGGACACCGCAAAGATGAAGAAGGTGGCCGGGCCTGAAGACGCGAAGCTGGCTGGCCGCGCGG
Organism: Cupriavidus sp. 01L45; assembly: GCF_056399885.1. NCBI lineage: Bacteria > Pseudomonadati > Pseudomonadota > Betaproteobacteria > Burkholderiales > Burkholderiaceae > Cupriavidus > Cupriavidus sp. 01L45. The sequence goes on from NZ_JBFTSG010000043.1 coordinate 11,871, forward strand.
GCTCTTGAACATCCCAGGAAAGTAAGCAGGAAAGGTGGGTACTCCGAATGCCGGCGCATCTGGAATACCCACTGTCGCGGGCGAAAGACTTCGCGACGGACCAACAATAAACAGGAGGCAACCGGGTATGAACAAGAAGCAGTTGGCCGTGGCAGTACTTTGGGGGATGGGTAGCGGGGCATCAATGGCCCAGGCGCAGACAAGCGTTACGCTGTACGGCGTCTTCGATGCGGCGGTTGAATACGTGAACCGCACCACCAGCGGAACTTCCGCAGGCTCGCGTGTCGATATGGCTCCGCTGAGCGGCTTGTCGCCGTCGCGCTGGGGCATGCGGGGAACCGAAGATCTCGGAGGCGGCACGCAGGCCCTTTTCTGGCTTGAGAGTGGCTTCAACCCGGGCACCGGCACCTTCGCCCCGACCCCGACCAGCGCGCTGTTCTCCCGTCAGGCTGCCGTCGGGCTGCGACAAGCCGGGGTTGGCCAACTGTCGTTCGGTCGCCAGACCATGAGCCTGTTCGATGCCATCGCCAACTTCATGCCGATGCGCGCGGCCTCGACCTACGAACCCGGGCTGACGGTTTCCGGCCTCGACTATCGCGTCGATAACGCCATCAAGTATGCCGGGGATTTCGGCGCGCTGCATGCGGCCGCACACTACTCCTTCGGTGCGGGCGTGCCGATCTTCGGTGGCGTGCCCTCGACGATCGCGGAGGGCGAATTGCCTGGCCACGCCAAGGCCCAGACCGCCTACGGCGCCGGGGCGTACTACTACACCGATCGGTTCTCGGGCGGCCTTGCCTATGACCAGTTCAATCCGGGCGCGTCTGCGAATGCCGCGCTCGGCACCGACCGCAAGATCGCCGTGGGTGCGTCCTACAACGTCGGGAACACCAAATTCTATGCAGGGTACCGGTGGCGCAATTCCTTCTATGGGAACTCGGTCACCATGATGCGCGACAACTTCTACTGGACCGGCGTCTCGCATGTGTTCTCCCCGTCGTGGCAGGTCACCCTGGCCTATTACTACGATCAGGTGAAGGCCGCCTCGCTGTCACCCGCCGCGCCCGCGGCCAAACAGCCGAACTTCAGCCAGGTCAGCCTGCTGGCGGACTACAACCTATCCAAACGTACCGACGTATATGTCGCCACGGCGTATGCGCACAACGGTGCGATGAACTATGACTCGCTGATCCAGACAGGCGGCGTCTATGGCTACGGCGTGAACAACACCATCAACGGACTGGCGAACGGCCAGAAGGGCATGTTCAGTATCGCGGCCGGCATTCGCATGATTTTCTGACAATCCCCAGCGCATCTCGCCCGGCATCTGCGTCAGCAGGCCGGGCCCGCGCCCCCCCCAATACTGGAGTCTCTCATGTACATCACCCAAGGCCTGCATCGCAGCATGCACGTGCGCCCGAATGCCACCGCGATCAGAACAAAGGGGCGCAGTATCACATTTTCGGAGTTTGGCCAGCGCGTCGCATGCCTTGCCGGTGCACTCAAGCGCATTGGCGTGCAGCGCAACGATCGCGTGGCCATGCTGTCGCTGAACTCTGACCGATATCTCGAGTACCAGCTTGCCGTCCCCTGGGCCGACGCCGTGCTCAACCCGGTAAATATCCGCTGGAGCCTCGACGAGATCGTCTTTTCTCTGGATGACTCCGAGACGGTAGTGTTGATCGTCGACGATACTTTCAAGGACCTCGGGATCCAGGCCGCCGCGCAATCGAAGACGGTCCGCCAGACGATCTATGCAGGCGATCACGAAGCGCCCCAGGGCATGCTGTCGTACGAGGCCATTATCAAGGCTGCCGAGCCGGTCGAGGACGTGCGCCGCGGCGGCGACGAGCTGCTCGGCATCTTCTATACCGGCGGAACGACGGGCTTCCCCAAAGGCGTGATGCTGAGCCACTACAACATGGCGTTCGCCATGATGGCGGCGACCTATGCCGGCGTGATGGGCGTCAGCGCCACATACCTGCACGCCATGCCGATGTTCCACCTCGCGGACTACACGCTCACGACGGCGCTCTTCATGAGCGGCGGCACCCATGTAGTGGTGCCATCGTTTACGCCGGAAGCCGTGCTGAAGGCCACCCACACCGAAGGCGTCACGGACATCATGCTGGCACCCACGCTGATCCAGATGCTGCTGGACTGGCGCGACAAGCAGCCCGAACCACGGGCACTGGACCTCAGTTCCGTCGTCAGCCTGACCTATGGCGCATCGGCCATCTCGCCTGCCCTGCTCGACCGCACGCGCGAGGCCTTTCCTTCAGCAGCGTTCACGCAGGGCTACGGCATGACGGAAATCGCCGCGGCCGGTACCGCGCTGACGGGCGAATACCACACGACCGAGCATCAGGCCAGCGGGAAGATGTACTCCGCGGGACTGCCCCATCCGTGCGTGGAAGTTCAGATCGTCGACGCGGAAGACCGCGAGGTCCCGCGCGGCACCGTGGGCGAAATCGTCGTACGCGGCCCTAACGTCATGCTCGGCTACTGGAAACGCCCCGACGAAACCGCCAAGGCGCTGCGCAATGGCTGGATGCACACGGGCGACGGCGGCTATATGGATGCCGACGGCTTCGTCTACGTGGTCGACCGACTGAAAGATATGGTGGTGACCGGCGGCGAGAACGTCTACTCAGCGGAAGTGGAGAAGGCCATCGCCAGCCACCCGGCGGTGGCGCACTGCGCAGTCATCGGCGTGCCCTCGGAGAAGTGGGGCGAAATGGTCTACGCCGTCGTTGTCCTGAAGGATGCGTCCAGCGCCACCGAGGCCGAGATCGTCGCCCACTGCCGGGAACGCATTGCCGGCTACAAATGCCCGCGCGGCGTCGAGTTCCGGGCGGCGCTGCCGATGACCGGCGTGGGCAAGGTCTCCAAGGTTGATCTGCGCAAGCCGTTCTGGGCGAAAAAGGAACGCAGCGTGGCGTAGCAACAGGTTCCGCGATGCAATCTCCGGGGCGAAAGGCAGGCAAAGCCGGTTAGCGGTGTTTACCTTGCCAGCGCAGGTGGTCCGGTGCAATGATTGCAGTCTCCCGGAAACGCACTTGCATCATGGATCTGCGCAAACTGCGCCACGTCTTGGTATTGGCCCARGAATTGAATTTCGCCCGGGCCGCCATGTCGCTGCACCTGACGCAGCCGGCCCTGAGTCGCAGCATCCGCGCGCTCGAGGAGGAACTCGGCTGCCAGCTGTTTGACCGCGACGGACAGGGCGTGCGCATTACCGCAGTCGGCCGGACCGTTGCGGAGCGGGCGCGCGTACTCCTGCGCGATGCCCGCAATCTTGAGCACGAAGTCGACATGATGCTGCGCCGCGAGGTCGGCCACGTCAGGATGGGGGCGGGTCCGCTGCCGCTGGCGGTCCTGCTGCCGCCGGTCATGGCGAGGCTGGTGCGGGAGCACCCGGGCCTGCGGGTCGAGATCGAGAGCCACAGCACGCCCGTCCTGATGGAAATGCTGCTGGACGGCGTCATTGAGTTCTTCGCCGCCGACGTGACTGCGTACAAAGACGATCCACGTATCAAGATCCGGGCGCTCACCACGGAACCGCTGTGCGCCTATTGTCGCGCCGGCCACCCCCTGGCCGCACAAGCCACGGTGACACCGCGGGATCTGGCTCTCTATCCCATCATCTCCGGGCGCCGGCCCGGACCGTACGACAACTGGCTGGCAAGGTATCTCCGCCTCGAAGACCTGCAGGCGTCGCCGATGCATCTCGTTACGGACTTCGTGCCCTTGTTGATCAGCGTGACGCTCGCCAGCGATGCCGTGCTGATCGGCGTGAATACAGCGGTGCGGGCGGAGCTCGACAGCGGTGCGTTTGTCACGCTGAACCTGTCTCCCTCGCTCGCGCGGGTGGGCGGCCTCGGTGTTGTCAGCCTGGCTGGCTGGACCCTGTCGCCGGCGGCGGACTGGATCATCGAGCAGTTGGTTGTCTCAGCCGCCAGTTCGGCCTGAGCGCGACCGGGCAACCTCCCGGCTGCCCGGGAAATCCCCATGGCCGCGAGGGTCGGTGCCCCGCCGGATCTCGCAAGAACACCATATAATTCCAGCGTGCCCGCCTCCGCGCTTCCGCGCTGCCATGCAAGTGCCTAACTCCCCACAGACGCAGCCTGAATCCCCGATGCCTACCGCCATTGGCACGAAGGTCGTACCGCCTCGCGGCGCACGCCGCCTGATGGCGCGCGAAGCATTGATGGCGCGACTGATGGAGCTTCGGCGCAAGCGTTGCCTGGTGCTGCGCGCGCGTGCAGGGAGCGGGAAGACCAGTACGCTGCTGGCCTGGCGACAAGCCCTGGTCGGCATGGGGTTCGATGTATCGTGGCTATCAGTCAACCCCGACGACAACGAATGGAACAGGTTCAGCGAATGCCTGCTCGCCACGCTGAACGAGATCGATCCCGCCATCACCCGTGACGCCGCCCTGCTGCAAGGCAACTGCGACGACGACCTCGCCATCGAACGCTGGATCATCATCCTGCTCGGCGGCCTGGCCGCGCGCGCACGCCCGGTCATGATGATGTTCGATGACCTCCAGCACCTGACCCATCCGCACGTGGTCTCGGCAATGCGTTGCCTGATCCAGTATGCGCCCGCGCACGTGCATTTCGCGCTCGGCACACGCACCGCCCTGCCCTTGCTACCCGCGCATTTGCTGGCGCAGGACGAAGTTGCCGAGCTCGGGCTGGAGGATCTGGCCTTTACCGAGGCCGAATCGGAGGTGTTTCTGCATGAGCAGCTTGGCCGCATCGACAAACGCGAGGCCAGGATCCTGCACGACATGACCGAGGGCTGGGTGGCCGGCCTGCAACTGTTCGCACTGAAGCTCAAGGCACAGCGCGACGCCCCCACGCAGCATGTTCCCCTGCACGACCCGGAGGCATTTTCGAGCTACTTCGAGACTGAACTGCTGGCCCACATGACACCGGAAGACCTGAACCTGCTCACTCGCATGTCGGTCTGCAACCCGGTGAGCGCCTCTCTGTGCGCCGCGCTGGTGGGATACCCGCGCGCCGTGGCCGGCACCATGACGCGCCTGAACCGGCTCGATGCCAACGACCTTTTCATTACGCAGATTCACGACCGCGACAGCGAAACCTGGTACAAGCTCCACCCGCTGCTGCGCGAAGTCCTGCAGGCACGCGTGCAAAAGATGCCCGAGGCCGAGCAGCAGGCGCTGCACGGCATCGCGTGGCACTGGTTCGAGAGGCGCGGCATGCTCGACGAAGCCGTGCGCCACGCCGTGCAGGCGGGCGATGCCGAGGCCGCCGCCGAACTCGTCGACGCAGCGGCCGTTGACCTGATGGCGCGTGGCGAAATGGGCAAGCTGGCCGGTTTGCTGCACCTGCTGCCACCTGGCCAGATCGACGCACATTTCCACCTGCGGCTGGCCGAGGCTTACCTCCTGCTGCCGGCTCGCGGGCAGGGTGCCATCGCCCGTGCGCTTGAACACTTCGACGCGCAGATTGCGGCTGGCGAACTGGACGCGCGCCAGCGCTTTTCCGTCAATGTGCTGCGCGGCGCGCTGGCGCTGCGCAATGACGACGCCGTGAGTATTGCCCGCCTGCAATCCGCACTGCTGGACGCACCAGAAGACATTGACGTCCATGAGCGCGTGTTGCGCGACAACCTGCTGGCGTGGATGTACTTGTCGCGGGGCGACTATGCACAGGCACGCCAGATTGTCGCCGTGCACGAGCAGACCGAGGGCGCCCCACGCGAACAGCTTTTCAGCCGCTGTGTCCTCGCAACCAGCCATGCCGTGGAAGGCCGGCTGGCGCTTGTAGAGCCACTCTTGCGGCCTGTCATGCAGGAGGCCGAAAAGCGTGGCCCGGCATTCATCGAAGTACACTGCCTCGCCGCGGGGCTGCTGGCACATGCGATGTATGAACTCAACCAGACCGAAGTCGTGCGCCGGCTGCTCGAGGGCCGCATGGACATCATCGAACGCATCTGGTTGCCGGACATTGTGATGCGCGCCTTGCTGATCCTGACCGGCGCTTACCTGGCCGAGCACCGTCACCTGGACGCGTATGCCAGCCTGGACCGGCTGGAAGATTATGCAGTCACGAACGACCTCGAACGCCTGCGCGCACACTTGCTGTGCGCCCGCGTGCAGCTATCCCTGCGCACTGGCGAGGTGAATCTTGCCGAGGCTTCACTGCAACGGCTCGATGCCATGATCCAACGCTATCCCGACTCCGCGAACGACGGCATGACGTTCGACATCTGGCTGTGCTGGCTGCGTGCCCGCACCGAGCGGGACCTACACCAGAACGCCTTCGATGCCGCGCGTGAGCGCCTGGAACTGGCCGTGAAGCTCTGCGTGACACGCGGGCGGGTGCGGCGCTCAGTCAGCGTGCGCCTGCAACTCGCCCTGGCGGAGCAAGGCTGCTGCCGTCTCGAGGCTGCACGCGCGAGCTTGCTGGCAGCGCTCCAGGACGGCCACCGTCTCGGGCTGGTGCGCACGCTGCTCGACGTGTCCCCGCAGTTGACCTCGATGCTGCGAGACCTGCTGGCGTCGGACACACTGGATCCGGTCATCGCCTTGTATGCGCGACGACTGCTGGACGCGGCGGCGCACGCTCCCTCCGGTCACCAACCTGCCGCTCCTGCGCCGAATCCCGCGCCAAAGCGCATTACCGTGCCACTGTCGGCGCTGTCGGGCCGCGAGCGCGACATTCTCGAAATGGTGGCACAGGCCATGCCGAACAAGAAGATCGCCCGTGCCTTGAACATCACGCCGGAAACGGTAAAGTGGCACCTGAAGAATGTCTTTTCGAAGCTCGGCGTCAGCGGGCGGGACGAAGCTGCCGAACGCCTGCGCAATCTCAAGTCGGACGCCGGGCCGGAAAGCCCGCGCTGACAACAACGCTGCCTTCGCGAGCTGGTAATGAGCGCGGCGCGGAAATTTCCCGCGCCGCACCAACCTTCCGGATCAGCCGGCGATCGACTTGTGCTCGAGATACTCGGCCAGGCCGTAGACGCCCAGCTCGCGCCCGTTTCCTGATCGCTTGTACCCGCCGAACGGTGCCGCATTGTCCGGGCTGGCGCCATTGATGCGCACCGAACCTGCCCGCAGCCGGCCCGCCACCCGGCGTGCGCGCGCGGCATCGCCCGACCACACATAGGCAGCCAGGCCATAGTCCGTGTCGTTGGCGATGGCGATGGCGTCTTCCTCGCTGTCGTAGGGAAGGATCACCAGCACCGGCCCGAAGATCTCCTCGCGGGCGATGGTCGCGTCATTGCCAACATTGGCAAAGATGGTCGGACGGACGAAATAGCCCTTCTCCACGCCGTCGGGCCGGCCAGGACCGCCCGCCACCACGGTGGCGCCGTCCTCGATACCGATGCCGATCATGCGCTGGATTTTCTCGAACTGCGCCCGGTTGGCCAGCGCGCCGATTTTATTCTCGGCCTGAGACGGATCGCCCACCTTCAGCGCGCCCGCTACCGCCGCAGCGATACCGGCGGCCTTGTCGTGGAGATGGCGCGGGACCAGCATCCGCGTCGGCGCCACGCACGTCTGCCCTGAATTCAGCATGCAACCAATAACACCGTCCTTGACCGCGGCCGTCAGGTCCGCGTCATCCAGGATCACGGTGGGCGACTTGCCGCCCAGCTCCAGCAGCACGCGCTTGACGGTGGAAGCGGCAGCGGCAGCTACCTCGGTGCCGGCCCGGGTCGATCCGGTCAGCGAGATGACATCGACGTCCGGATGCCGCGACAGCGCCGCGCCGACCACCGGGCCGAGGCCATACAACATGTTGAACACGCCCGGAGGGAAGCCGGCTTCATGCACGATCTCGGCGATCACGCGCGCGTCAAGCGGCGCCACCTCCGATGGCTTGAGGACGACAGTGCAGCCTGCGGCCAGCGCGTAGGCCACTTTGCCCATGAGCGTGCCGGCCGGCCAGTTCCATGGCGTGATGAGCGCAGCAACGCCGATCGGCTCGCTGACCACCTCGGTATTGCCGAGTTTGCGCCCGAACTCCATTTCCTTCAGCGCCGCGAGGGCCGAGTGGAGCACCTGCAGGCCTAGCGGCGCCTGGTGCGAGCGGCACAACCACAGCGGCGCGCCGATTTCCTGATGGATCGCCATCGCGATATCGTCCATCCGGGATTTGTACAGTTCGACGAGCCGCCCCAGCAAAGCCAGCCGCTCGTCGCGGCTGGTGGCGGACCAGGCCGGAAAGGCAGCGCGGGCTGCCGCTACCGTGCGGTCCACGTCGGCTTCGGTGCCGAGGGCGACGGAACCGATGACTGCCTCGGTCGCCGGATTGACGATCTCCGCGCTGGACGCGCCCGGTGCGGGCGACTGCCAGGCGCCGTCGATGTAGAAGGTGTTGAGGTTCTGCATGGTTTTGGGTAGTCCTCGTTGTGTTCCGGAGCCCGCCCGGCGGTGCGGGAAGCTGCCAGCTTCAGTTCTTGCCGTAGAGCGTCACCACGCAGGCGCCACCGAGGCCAAGGTTATGCTGCAGTGCGAGATTCGCGCCTTCCACCTGGCGCCTGTCGGCGGTGCCGCGCAACTGGTGCGTTAGTTCGTAGCATTGCGCCAGCCCGGTCGCGCCGAGCGGGTGGCCCTTGGAGAGCAGGCCGCCGGACGGGTTGGTCACGACCTTGCCGCCATAGGTGTTGTCGCCGTCCATGATGAATTTCTCCGCCTCGCCGGTCGGGCAGAAGCCCAGCCCCTCATAGGTCAGCAATTCGTTGTGGGCGAAGCAGTCGTGCAACTCGCACACCTTGATGTCCTCCGGGCCGACGCCGGCCTTCTCGTAGACCTCCTTTGCGCCAGCGCGGGTCATGTGGCTGCCCACATAGGAGATCAGCGAGGGCGGGTCGAACGACTCGACTGGGTCGGACGTCATGGACTGGGCCAGGATGCGCACATCCGTGCGAAGGTTGTGCTTCTTGGCAAAGCGCTCCGAAACGATCAGCGCGGCGGCGGCGCCGCAGGTCGGCGGGCAGGCCATCAGGCGGGTCATCACGCCCGGCCACACCACCTTGTCGTTCATCACATCATCGGCGGTCACCACGTTCCGGAACATCGCCAACGGGTTGTTGGCCGCATGGCGGCTGGCCTTGGCGCGGATCTCGGCGAAGGCTCGCATGCTGGTGCCGTACTTCTGCATGTGCTCGCGGCCAGCGCCGCCGAAGCCGCGCAGGGCCTGCGGTACGTTCTCGGCATCGGCAGTCAGGTTCCACAGGATGGGCAGGAAGCGTTCGCGCGGACGCGGACGGTCATCCCAGTGCGCCTTCAGCGCGCCGGCTTGCATCTGTTCGAAACCCAGTGCCAGTACGCAGTCGGCAGCGCCGCTCTCCACGGCCTTGCGCGCCAGCCACAGTGCCGTCGAGCCCGTGGAGCAATTGTTGTTGACGTTGACCACCGGGATGCCGGTCATGCCCACTTCGTACAGCGCGGTCTGGCCGCAGGTGGAATCCCCGAACACATAGCCGACGTAGGCTTCCTGGATCAGCGCATAGCTGATGCCCGCATCGCGCAGCGCCAGGCGCACGGCTTCGGCGCCCATTTCGGTGTAGCTGGGGCTCGCGCCCGGCTTGCTGAAGGGGATCATGCCGACGCCGCCAACGATGACTTTCTCACTCATGTCGTTCTCTCTCGAATTGGGGCCCGCCACATCGAGCGGGCAGGTGGATACTTGCCGGTCAGACGCTCAGCGCGACCACGGCTTCGCCGACGAGCTTGTCTTCGCCGAACTGGTTCACGCACTTCATGGCCACGCGGACGCGTTTCTCGCCGCCGGCCTCAAACTTCTCGACGATCTCGCCGGAGCAGGTTGGCTGGTTGCCAAGGTGCGTAATGCCGGTGAACCGCACCGACAGGCCGCGCAGCGCGCTCTGCGGCACCCAGCCGGTCAGCAGGCGGCCGAGGTAGGCGGCCGACAACATACCGTGCGCGAACACATCGGGCATGCGCGACTTTCGCGCGAAGTCGATGTCGATATGGATCGGGTTGTGATCGCCCGAGGCGCCGGCATAGAGCGCCAGCGTAGTGCGGTTGATCGCCGGCAGCGCCAGCGGCGGCAGCTTGTCGCCGACCTTCACGTCATCAAAGCGGGGAGCGTGCATCGTTGTCTTATCCATGGCCATCGATCAGCCGCGACGCTCGACCAGCGTGCTGCGCAGGTCAGCCACGTGGTCGCCGTTCTGGTTGGTCACTCTGGTGCCCTGCACGACAAAGTGCAGCGCACCGCCCTTCTTGTCGTAGATGTCCTCGATCTTCGTCTCGAAGCGCAGGGTGTCGCCGGCGTAGGCCATGCGGTGGTAGTCGAAGGCCTGTTCGGCATGCAGGATGCGGCCCAGGTCCATTTGCAGGATCTCCAGGCTGGCCCGCGTGTCGCCAATGCCGCTGTTCAGGCACATCAGGAAGGTCGGCGGCACCGGCAGCGACGGGTGGCCGGCATCGCGCGCGGCGGCCTCATCGGTGTAAACCGGATTGGCCTCCCCCGTGGCCTTGGCGAAGAAGCGCAGGCGCCCTTTCTCCACGTCGGCGGTGCCGTGCGACATCACACGGCCGATCAGACTCTTGTCTGCCATCTCGTTGTCTCCTCGTGTTGGGGTACTGCGCTTACAACTTGCGCGAGATGATGTCGCGCATCACCTCGTTGCTGCCGCCGAAGATCCGCGCGATGCGCTGATCGGTGAAGATGCGGGCGATGGGGTATTCGATCATGTAGCCATAGCCACCGTGCAGTTGCACCATGTCGTCGACGTGCTTCCACATGGTCTCGGTGGCGAACAGCTTGGCGGCGGCCGCTTCTTCTCCGGACAGCTCGCCGCGCAGTTGCTTGCCGAGACAGTTGTCGACCAGGGCGCGCACCGCCATGGCGCCGGCCTTGGCGTCGGCCAGCTTGAACTTGGTGTTCTGGAAATCCCAGATAGTCTGGCCAAAGGCCCGGCGGTCCTTCACGTAGGCCAGGGTGTGCTCGAGCGCTGTCTCCAGCTGGGACGCCGCATTGAGCGCGATGCCCAGGCGCTCTTGCGATAGGTCGTGCATCAGGTAGCCAAAGCCCTGGTTGACCTCGCCCAGCAAGTTGCTGGCCGGCACGCGCACGTTGTCGAAGAACAGCTCGGCGGTATCGGCCGCGGGCTGGCCGACCTTCTGCAGCTTGCGGCCTCGGCGGAAGCCAGGGCGGTCGGCCTCGACAAAGATCAGGCTGATGCCCCTGGCGCCGGCGGCAGGGTCGGTCTTGCAGATGACCATGATCAGGTCGGCCGTCATGCCGTTGCTGATGAAGGTCTTGCTACCGTTGATCACCCACTCGTCGCCGTCACGGACGGCGGTGGTACGGCAGGCTTTCATGTCGGAACCGCTACCGGGCTCGGTGATGGCGATGGCGAGGATCGTCTCCCCGGCGCACGCCTTCGGCAGCCAGCGCTGCTTCTGCTCCTCAGTCCCGAGGCGGGAGATGTAGGGCGCGACCACGGAGGAATGCACGCCATAGCCGAAGCCGCTGATGCCTGCGCGCGCGGCCTCTTCGATGATCACCGCCACGTGGCCGAAGTCGCCACCGCCACCGCCGTACTCCACCGCGGTCGTGACGCAGAGCAGCCCATCCCGGCCGGCTTTCAGCCAGGTCTCGCGGTCAACCATTCCGGCTGCGTTCCAGGCCTCCTGGCGCGGCACGCACTCGCGCTCGAAGAAGCGGCGCACCGAGGTGCGGTATTGCTCGTGATCTTCACGAAAGACGTTGCGACTGACGTTCACTGGGTATTCTCCCTCTTCATACTGTGGCCGTTCGAATGGCAGGCCCTCTGTGCATGATTGCACTGTGCTGCGCGGCAGGCGCCCCCTGTGGGGAGGGAAGGCATGCCATCGCCCGCCCCCTCGCCACGGGGGGGGCGGCATCAGGATGAGTTGTCAGACGGCGCCGTAGCCACCGCCGCAGACCAGCACCTGACCGGATACGTAGTTGGATTCCGGCAGGCAGAACAAGTACACCGCGTTCGCGGCTTCGTCGGCCGTGCCCGGACGACCGGCGGGGATGGTCCGGCCGGCGTTGTCGATCATCGCCTTCTGCACGCCGACCTTGATCTCGCGCCCTTCGATGTTCACCGTCTTGCTCTCATCGCCGGCGAGCGCCTGCGTCAGACGCGTTTCAATAAAGCCGAAGGCGACGGCATTGACGTTGACCTTGAGGCGTCCCCACTCCTTGGCGAGGCTCTTGGTCATGCCCAGGATGCCGGACTTCGCCGACGAGTAGTTGGCCTGCCCGGCGTTGCCGCCCGCGGCGGTCGACGAGATATTCACCACCTTGCGCCAGATTTCGCGGCCCTCTGCGGCTTCGGCTTTGGCGGCAGCCGAGATGACCGGCTGGGCGGCGCGCAGGATGCGGAACGGCGCCGTCAGGTGGCAGTCGATGATGGCGTACCACTGCTCGTCGGTCATTTTCTGGATGACGTTGTCCCAGGTGTAGCCGGCGTTGTTGACGATGATGTCAATGCCCTTGTAGTGGTCAACGGCCGTCTTGATGAAACGGTCGGCGAAGTCCGGCGCGGTGACGCTGCCGGCGCACGCCACGGCTTCACCGCCATGAGCCTTGATCAGTTCGACCACTTCATTGGCCGGATCGGCGTCGAGATCGTTAACGACCACGCGCGCGCCTTCCGATGCCAGCTTCAGTGCCAGCGAACGGCCGATGCCGCGGCCCGAGCCGCTGATCAGTGCGACCTTGCCTTCTAGTTTGCTCATTTCGATACTCCTGAGTGATATGGGGTTGATTCGGTTGGGGTCAGGCGCGTCCGTACAGCGTCACCACGCAGGCGCCTCCGAGGCCGAGGTTATGCTGGAGAGCCAGCTTCGCGCCGCTGACCTGGGTGCCGCCCGCGGTGCCGCGCAACTGGTGGGTCAGCTCGTAGCACTGAGCGAGGCCCGTGGCGCCGAGCGGGTGGCCTTTCGACAGCAGGCCGCCGGACGGGTTGGTCACGAACCTGCCGCCGTAGGTGTTATCTCCGTCTTCGACGAATTTTTCCGCCTCCCCCACCGGGCAGAGGCCGAGCGACTCATAGGTCAGCAGTTCGTTGTGGGCAAAGCAGTCGTGCAGTTCCACCACCTGCACGTCCGACGGGCCTACCCCTGCCTGGTCGTACACCTGGTGGGCGGCCGCGCGCGCCATGTCGAAGCCAACGACTTGGATCATCGAACGGTCGTCATACAGCGCCGGACTGTCCGTGGTCATCGCCTGCGCCAGCACGCGCACTTCGCTGTTCAGGCCATGCCGCCGGGCGAAGGCTTCCGTGCAAAGGATGGCCGCGGCGGCGCCGCAGGTCGGCGGGCACGCCATCAGGCGGGTCATGACGTCCGGCCACATCATCTTGTCCTGCATCACTTGCTCGGCGGTCACGACGTTGCGGGACACGGCCAGCGGGTTGTTGGCGGCGTGGCGACTAGCCTTGGCGCGGATCTTTGCGAACGTCTCAAGCTTCGTGCCGTACTTCTCCATGTGCTCCTTGCCCGCGCCGCCGAACTGCAGCAGGGCCATCGGCACACCGGCCGTCACGGCTCCGGGGTTCAGTTCCGCGGTCAGCGCCAGCGCACGGTCCATTGGGCCGGGCCGGTCGTCGAACACCGACCCCAGGGCGCCCGGCTGCATCTGCTCGAAGCCCAGCGCGATGGCGCACTCCACCGCCCCGCTTTCCACAGCTTGCCGGGCCAGGTACAGCGCCGTTGAGCCGGTCGAGCAGTTGTTGTTGACGTTGACGATGGGGATCTGCGTCATGCCAACCGGGTACAGCGCCGCCTGTCCGCAAGCGGAATCGCCGTAAACGTAGCCGACATAGGCCTGCTGCACCTGGTTGTAGCCCACGCCGGCGTCCGCCAATGCGAGTCGCGCAGCTTCCGCGCCCATTTCGATATAGTTGCCGCTGGCGCCAGGCTTGCGGAACGGCACCATGCCGATGCCCGCCACTACCACTTTGGACATGTCTAAGTTCCTTGACAGGTTGTTGAAACCGACTCAGAGCGAGCGGCCAACCAGCTCGCGCTGGATTTCGTTGGTGCCGCCGTAGATGCGCTGCACGCGCGCGTCGACGTACATTCGGGCAATCGGGTATTCCTTCATGTAGCCATAGCCGCCGAAGAGCTGCAGGCACTTGTCCATCACTTCGCCCTGGCGCTCGGTCAGCCAGAACTTGGCCATGGACGCCATCACCGAATCGAGCGAGCCGTCCAGCCACTGCTGCACCACCATGTCGGAGAACGCGCGCGAGGCGGTCACGGTGGCCTTGACATCGGCCAGCACGAAACGGGAGTTCTGGAAGTCGCCGATGGGCTTGCCGAACGCCTTGCGCTCCTTCACGTAGGCTACCGTCATGTCGAACGCGCGGCGCATGGCGCCCACCGCGTGAATCGCAAGTTGCGCGCGTTCGAACGGCAGTTGATGCATGAGCTGATAGAAGCCCTGCCCTTCAACGCCGCCCAGCAGGCTATCGACCGGCACGGCACAGTCGTCGAAGAACATCTCGGAAGTGTCCTGGCCTTCCATGCCGAGCTTGTCGAGTGCCTTGCCGCGCCGGAAGCCGGGCGAGCGGGTGTCGACCAGCATCAGCGAAATGCCCTTGCCGCCGAGCGTCGGATCCGTCTTGACGACGGCCAGCACAACGTCGCAAAGCTGGCCGTTGGAAATAAAGGTCTTGGCGCCGTTCAGGACGTAGTTGTCGCCGCGGCGTTCAGCGCGCGTGCGCACCCCCTGAAGATCCGAGCCCGTGCCCGGTTCGGTCATGGCGATGGCTGCCACGACTTCGCCACTGCACATTCCCGGCAGCCAACGCCGTTTCTGGGCCTCGGTGCCGTAGCGCAGCAGATAGTGGGCGACGATATGGTTCATGCCCGTGCCAAGGGAAAGGGCGGTGTTGCCGCTATAGCCGAATTCCTCGAACAACACAGCCGCATGTGCCGGGGTGCCGCCGGCGCCACCGTATTCCTCCGGCACGTCCGGCAGGATCATCCCGAGCTCACCGGCCATGCGCCAGGCCTCGCGCGTCGGCTGCTTGGCTTCGCGCCATTTCACGTCATTGGGCTCCAGTTGCTCGCGCGCAAAACGGCCTATGGCGTCACGAAACTGCACCAGGTCGTCGCTCATCCACGCCGGTCGGTAACTCTCGGACATCTTCCCCTCCTCATGATCTTGGAATGACGTCGAGCGTAATGGCGCGGCGGCCCCAACGCACCATGCGCTGCGGGGGAGGGGTGGGCCTGCCCACCCCCCCCCGCCACGGGGTGGGGTGGCCGGCGTTGCCCTCCGACACACTTCGCTGCAAGCGCTGCCGGGCAGGACCACACGAGAACGGCACTCGCACCGACACCGGCTGTCGCAGCCTGCCCGGCCGCGCCTGCAGCCGGAGCCCCTATCAACAGGAGTGCCCTCGCATGACATCCGCCACCAACCTCCAACTCTCGCGCGACGGCCACGTGGCGCGCATCGCGCTGGCGCGCCCGCCCCAGAACTTCGTCGACACCGCAACCATCGAGCAACTCGTGACCATGCTGTCGGCCCTGGATGAAGACAACGCATGCCGCGCTGTGCTGCTGGAATCCGGCGTCGACGTGTTCTGCGCCGGCGCGGACTTCAGCGCGGCCCCCTCCGGCGGCGTGCCGGGCGACCCCGCCGTCTTTTACGGCCATGCCATGAAGCTGTTTCACACCCGCAAGCCCATCGTCGCCGCCATGACGGGTGCCGCGATCGGCGCGGGACTGGGTCTGGCGCTGGTGGCGGATTTTCGCGTGAGCTGCGCAGAGGCCCGCTTCAGCGCCAACTTCAATCGCCTCGGCATTCACCCCGGGTTCGGCATGAGCGTGACGCTGCCGCGGGTGGTGGGCGAGCAGCGCGCAGCGGAGCTCTTCTTCACCGGCCGACGCATCACCGGCACGGAGGCACTGGCGATCGGCCTGGTCGATCATCTCGTGCCGAAGGCTGAAGTCAGCGCTCGCGCGCTCGCACTGGCGCGGGAAATCGCCCTGTCGGCACCGCTGGCGGTGGAGACCACGCGCGCCACCCTGCGCCAGGGCCTGGCTGAACGCGTCGCCGAGGTCAACCAGCGCGAACTGGAAATCCAGCGCGATCAGTTCCGCAGCGAAGACTTCCGGGAGGGCGTGGCGGCCATGTCGGCGCGCCGCGAGCCGGTGTTCCAGCGGCACTGAATGGAGGCGGCGACGAGGAAAGCGGATGGTAAGCCAGCGTGCGCTGGCCCCCTCGCCGGCCTTCGTGTGCTCCATCTGACCCCGGCTTGCAGGGCGGACGCCGTCCCGCCGCCACGCGTCGGCGCTCGACGAGCACACAGCCGAAGTCCTGCGCGAACTCGACGCAAGCCGGCAATCCTATTTCTCACAGGAATGCACTATGAACTTCGAACTCGACAGTGAACACCGCATGCTGAAGGACCTCGTGGCACGCTTCGTGCGCGAGCAACTGATTCCCCTGGAGAGCGCCGTCATGGCGCGCGAGGCCGAAAGCGGAGAGCTTGCGTTGCTGCCAGAAGAGCATGAGCGGCTCAACGCGATGTCGCGTGAACTCGGCCTGTGGGGTCTCGACGCCCCCGAAGAAATGGGCGGCTCGGATCTGCCCACCGTGGCCATGGTCGGCGTCAACGAAGAGTTCGGCAAAACGATCACGCCGTACGAAATGCCGCCGGACTCGCCGAACCTGCGCATGCTGATGCTGACCGCCAATGCGACACAGCGCGAGAAATACCTGGCCCCGTACGCCCGTGGCGAGACCATCTCGGCAATGGCCATCTCCGAACCCGGCGCGGGCGGCGACCCAGCCATGATGACCACGCGCGCCGTCCGCGACGGCGACGACTGGGTCATCAACGGCCGCAAGATCTGGATCAGCCGTGCTGCGCAGGCGGACTGGACCATCGTCATGGCGGTTACGGACAAGGCTCTCGGCGCACGCGGCGGCATCTCGGCCTTCATCGTCGATCGCGACACGCCCGGCCTGCGGGTGGAGCGCCGCATCCCGATGATCGGCGGCGTGTCCACGTATGAGGTCGTGCTGGAAGACTGCCGCGTGCCGGCCTCGCAATTGCTTGGTGTTGAAGGCCAGGGGTTCGCGCCAATGCAGGCGCGGCTATCGACCCGCCGCGTGCAGATGGCCGCCTGGTGCATCGGCCGCGCCCAGCGGGCCTTGGACATGCTGTGCGAATACGCCCAGCAGCGCCAGACCTTCGGCGCGCCGCTCGCGCAGCGCCAGGCCATCCAGTGGTGGGTGGCCGACGCCGCCACGCGCATCCACGCCTGCCGCTTGATGACCTACGAAGCCGCCAGCCGCATCGACGCCGGCGAGGAAGCCCGCACGCAGGTGTCGATGATCAAGGTCTATGCCACGGAGATGGCCTGGGACGTGATCGACTACGCCATGCAGACCTTCGGCGCGATGGGCATGACCAAGGAACTGCCACTGCAGCAGATGGCCAATGACACGCGCCTGATGCGCATCTACGAAGGGCCGAGCGAGGTGCACCGCTGGGTGGTCGCACGCGACCTCCTCGGCCTGCGCCGCTGAGGCACGAGGGGATACGAGGTACTGGGAAGTGGCGCGACACTCCGCTTCCCTCCGCACCGGCGCGCACGCGCAGGGCACCATAACCCAGGAGACACGACGCATGACACAGTACATCCGCACCCGCCGACGCTTCCTGCGCGCGGCGGCAGCCATTGCCGGCGGCGCGGCTGGCCTACCGCTTGCCACGCTGGCCGCCAAAGGCGATGGTACCTTCCCGGCGCGCCCGGCCAGGTTCGTCGTACCCTTCCCTGCAGGCACCGGCATGGATATTTCCGCGCGCCTGTTTGCCAACGAGATCGGCAAGCTGTCCGGGCAGAGCGTCGTGGTGGAAAACAAGCCCGGCGCCAACGGCATCATCGCCGTGCGGGCGGTACTCAGTTCGCCGGCGGACGGCTACACCGTCCTGATCGGCAGTAACTCCACGCTGTCGACCAATTCCGTCGTCTACCGCAGCCTGCCCTACGATCCGCTGGCGGACTTCACCCCGGTCACGCTGCTTTCCAGCGGGCCCTGCGTCGTCGTCGTACCGACTGCCTCCCCGTACCGCACGCTGGCCGACCTGCTGGCCGGCGCCCGCAAAAACCCGGGCGCGCTCAACTATGGTGCCGGCTCGATTACCTACAGCCTCTTCGTCGAATGGATGGACGAACTCGCTGGCGTGCAGACCTCGCCGGTGCCCTATAAGGGCGCCAATGAAGCCATTAATGCCGTGATGACGGGCGCTGTCGACTTTGCCGTGATCGACGCCACCATTGCGGTGGGACTGATAAAGGCGGAGAAGGTCCGCGCGCTGGCCTACACGTCGACCCGGCGCATGCCGCTGCTGCCCAACGTCCCTACCGTGGCGGAGGCTGGACTCCCGGCCTTCCAGCCCATCAACTGGGTGGGTGTCGCCATTCCGGCAAAGACGCCCGCCGGGATCGCAACGCGGTGGCACGAATTATTCGCGCAGGCGGCCGCAGCCACCGAGGTGCGCGACTACTTCGCCCGAAACGCGCTGCCACTGATCCTGTCGTCCCCTGCGGAATTGCGGCAATTCCAGAAAGACGAAATACAACGGTGGAAACGCCTGGCAAGCACCGCCAAGATGCCTTTGCAGTAAGCCCTGCCTATCGCGCGCGCCACCCGGCGCGCGCAAACCAGACATACACGGGAAGGCCGGTCCTCAGGCCCGCGCACTGCCAGCCTTGCCGTCAGAAGAAGGAGGCTTTATCTATGGACACCTCACGCTGGACGTATCCCGGCGACCACACCCGCCGCAATCCCGACAAGGTTGCCATCATCAACGGCACCACCGGCGCCTCGCTGACGTACGCCGAACTGGATGCGCGTTCAAACCGCTACGCGCAGTACCTCCGGGCACAGGGCCTGCGCGCGGGCGATCACGTCGCTGTCTTGATGGATAACAACATCCGCTATTTCGAGATCATCTGGGCGGCCATGCGCTCGGGCCTCGTGATCACCGCCATCAACCGCTTCTTGACGCCCGATGAAGCAGCCTACATCGTCGCTGACAGCAACGCGAAGGCAATCGTCTGCTCCAATAGTGTGCGCGACCTGGCCGAAGCCCTTTCGGATCGCATGCCCGCCTGCCCGCTCCGCCTGATGGTGGACGGCACCGCCGACGGCTGGCTTTCGTTCGAGCCAACCGTTGCGGCGTATCCGGCCGAGCCAATCGCCGACGAGCAGCTCGGGGTCATGATGCTGTACAGTTCGGGCACCACCGGCCGGCCCAAGGGCATTTTGCGCACGCCGCACACCACGGACGTGCGCGGCATGCTCGATCCCTTCCGCAGCAAGCTCCATGCCGAGCAGTACGCCTTCTTCGACGACATGGTCTACCTGTCACCGGCGCCGCTGTATCACGCCGCACCGCTGGGCTGGGCGATCAGCATCCACGCGGTCGGCGGCACGGTGGTGTTCATGGAGAAGTTCGACCCCGCCCAGGCGCTCGTGCTGATCCAGCGCTACCGCATCACGCACAGCCAGTGGGTGCCGACCATGTTCGTGCGCATGTTGAAGCTGCCGGACGCCGAGCGCCTGTCCTACGACCTTTCCAGCCTGCGCTTCGCCATTCACTCAGCGGCCCCGTGCCCGGTCGACGTCAAGCTGAAGATGATCGAATGGTGGGGCTCGATCGTTTTCGAGTACTACGGCTCGAGCGAAGGTGTCGGCCTGACCACGATCAGCAGTGAAGAGTACCTGGCCCACCCCGGCTCCGTGGGCCGTTCGGTGCTCGGCACCGTGCACATCTGCGACGACGAGGGCAACGAACTGCCGGCGGGCGAGACTGGGTTGATCTACTTCGGGCGCGACAACGTGGCCTTCCAGTACCACAACGCGCCCGACAAGACCCGGTCGACCCAGCATCCGCGCCATCCGACATGGATGGCCGTGGGCGATGTCGGCTACCTCGATGCGCAGGGGTACCTCTACCTGACGGACCGCAAGACGTTCATGATTATCTCGGGCGGAGTGAATATCTACCCGCAAGCCATCGAGGACGCGCTCATCTCGCATCCCAAGGTCGGCGATGCCGCGGTGATCGGCGTGCCGGACGAAGAAATGGGCGAGGCCGTGAAGGCCGTCGTGGAAGTGGGGCCCGGCATCGAGCCCGGCTCGGCCCTGGCCGAGGAATTGATCGCCTATCTGCGTGGTAAGGTGGCCCGCTATATGGTGCCGAAGTCGGTCGACTTCGTCGATCAACTGCCGCGCCTGCCAACCGGCAAGCTCTATAAGCATGAGGTGCGCAAGCGCTACTGGGAATCCGGCGAGGCAAAAACCTGATCCGGGCCAGGAGCAATCCGGGACGGGCATCGCGCCCGCCCCTGCGCTTGCTGCGCGAGCGCTGACGTCATCGTCGAAGTTCCCGCAGGCGGCCACAGTACTGACGAAGATCGAATCTGGAGATGGACATGGGTGTACTTAGTGGAATTCGCGTGGTGGAGTTCGAGGCTATCGGACCGGGCCCGTTCGGGGCCATGCTGCTGGCCGACATGGGCGCCGACGTGCTGCGTATCGACCGGCCGGTGGCGCCACCGGACCTCGGGCTGAAAGCTGAAACCGGCAAGCGCGTCGACATCATGGGCCGCGGCCGCCGCTCGGTCACGCTGGACCTGAAGCAGTCCGACGCAAAGCGCGCAGCGCTGGAACTAATCGCGAAAGCCGATGTGGTGATCGAAGGCTTCCGCCCTGGCACCATGGAGCGCCTGGGTCTGGGACCCGATGCGGCGCTCGCGCACAACCCCAGGCTCGTCTACGGCCGCATGACCGGCTGGGGCCAGACGGGCCCGCTGGCCGACCGGGCAGGCCACGACCTGAACTACATCGCGCTTTCGGGGGTGCTGTCCGGCATCGGCCGGGCAGGGGAAGCGCCGGTGCCGCCGCTGAATCTGGTCGGCGACTACGGCGGCGGCGGCATGCTGCTGGCCCTGGGAGTGGTCGCCGCTTTGCTCAATGTGCAGCGCGGCGGCAAGGGACAGGTGGTGGACGCAGCCATGGCCGAAGGCGCCGCCCAGCTTGGCGCCATCTTCTGGGGCCTGCTGGCCTCCGGCAACTTCCGGGAAGCGCGCGGCAGCAACATCCTTGACGGCGGGGCGCCGTGGTACGACAGCTACCGCACGCGCGACGACGGGTACATGTCGATCGGCCCTATCGAGGGGCGCTTCTATACTGAGCTGCTCGACAAGCTCGGCCTGGACGCCAACAACCTGCCCGCGCAGTACGATCGTAGCGGCTGGCCGGTCTTGCGCAAGCACTTCGAAAACGTGTTTCTGACCCGCACCCGGGACGAATGGTGTGCCGTGTTTGAGGGCAGCGATGCGTGCTGGGCGCCCGTACTGACCCTCAGCGAAGCGCCGGACCATCCGCACCATCGCTCCCGCGGCAGCTTTGTCGAGGTCGATGGCGTGGTGCAGCCCGCGCCTGCACCGCGCTTTCTCGGCACGCCGTCAGAGATCCGTGGCGCTGCGCCGCAGCGTGGCCAGTACGGCGGCGCCGCACTGCGTGACTGGGGATTTGATGCCGATGCTGTGTCGCGGTTGCGGGCTCTGGGGCTTAACTTCCAGTCGGAGGCCTGACGCACTGCACAATGGCAAGATTTCAGCCGTCAGGCCGCGCGGGCTGGGAAGCAATATCTTGCGATCTCGGGTGGCGCTCTGACGGGATTTGTCGCAATAAGCCTCCGGTAGAATGATCCGGAATCGGATTCAGGCAATTTGGGCAGTGGTGATGAACACGGAGATTGCGAAGGTATTGAAGCGCTTGCACTATCCGCTGGAGGTGATGCTGACCTGCGTGCGTTGGTATGTCGCCTATCCGCTGAGCCTGCGTCATCTCGAGGAGATGATGGCCGAACGTGGCATCTCGGTTGATCACTCGACCGTGCACCGCTGGACGCTGAAGTTGCTGCCGGTGCTAATAAAAATCTTTCGTCGCTCCAAGCGCCCGGTGGGCAAAAGCTGGCGCATGGACGAGACCTACATCCTGGTACGCGGCCAGTGGAAGTATCTGTACCGGGCGGTCGACAAGGCGGGCAATACCATCGACTTCCTGCTACGCGCCCAGCGTGACAAGGCCGCAGCACGGCGGTTTTTCGAGAAGGCCATCGCGCACCACGGCCAGCCTGACACGGTGACCATCGACGGCAGCGCATCCAACCTGGCGGCCCTGAACGACGTTAACGCCGAACGAGAGACCCCCATCACCATCCGGCAGGTCAAGTACCTGAACAACATTGTCGAACAGGACCACCGAGCCATCAAACGCCTGACCCGACCAATGCTTGGATTCAAGGACTTTCGCTGCGCGCGCATCCTGTTGGGCGGTATCGAGTTCATGCACATGATTGCCAAGGGCCAGATGCAGTGTCACGACGGGAGCAATCCGTCCGTTGCAGAGCAATTCTATTCGCTGGCAGCATAAGTCAGTTGTGCCCTCGGGCGTCCCGCGCCTTCTCGTCCTCGCTCCCTTACAGCGACAGAGCCGGCGTATATGGTCACCAAGGTTGAACGAGTCCAAATGCAACTAAGGCTCGATGGACCCGACGGTGCTTGCATGCGCAGGATCAGACCTTGTGCCGCAACCCACCCCTGCCGATTTGCCGGAGTCCAAGTCCAAGACCTTGCCATGGCGCCAGGCTGCATAGACGTCAGTCCGCCTGGAAAACGGAGAGTCGGAAGCGATCGTCGCAGTGCCGCGCCGCGCCGGCCTGCCGCATTCCTCATGTCGTCGTACGCGAGTGCATCGGCAACGACATTACTCTTAGAAACGCGCCGAGTATTGGAGCATGTAGAAGTTGATACCGGGGTTGGGCTCCTTAATGCCAGCATTGGAGTAATGCTGGAAACGCACCGCCAGTTCCGAGTCAAACGGATCGCCAAACCGGTAGCCTGCGGCAATGCGATCGCCAAACTGGAACGCCGTCGAGAAAACCTTGGAGTCCGAGATGTGCGTCCGAGACAGCAGGTGCATGCCGGCGCCAATCTCCGCGAAGGCACCCGAGCGCCCCGATCCCTGAATCCGGAAGATGGGTGTAAAGCCGATATCGCCCATCACKCTGCTGTTGCTGCCATGTGGATTCCAACCACCCACGGAAGCCTCGAGACCGAAGCGAAGCCGAACCGACTGCGAGCTCGTCGCCCAAAGGTCGTTCTTCAAGTTCCAGCGCGCCTCCAGGCGTGCAATCGAAGCCGCATCTCCCGCACCCAATGCGACCCCGAGACGAACCGGATCGAACCACGAGGCGTCCTCGCTGGTGGGCGCGGCACCCGCGGCGCCGCTGGCAAACGCGCTGGAAAGCAGGATGATGAAGATGACGGATCGAAGCATGACTAAAGCCTCATGAAAAGTAATTCTTGCTTTTGATGACACGTTGCACGGCGCTGAAAGTGAACACGAACCATGAGGATTTCATCGCCGTGGCGAACACTCCCCAGGTTCGTCGCACCTCCATGGCGGGCTCCGCGCGAAAATCCGGAAGTATGCTTTCAGCGCAAGCGGTCGAATAGATGCCGCCAGCGCATATCTGCGTTCCACTTTTGGAACGACGTAATCGCATGGAATACTGTCCGTGGAAGAAGGAGCGTCGTTGGTCGCGTGGAAGGTGGCTTCACGAAGCTTCCCGATGTGTGGCCAACGAGGGAGCGAACATGGCGCGAGTCGACGGGTCGGCGGCGGCGTGGCGCCTGCAATCAAGCTGGGCACCAGCACGCGAGAAAAGTGCTCTTGGGGTTGACTGCGGAGCGCTCGCTCGTAAAGCGAGTGAATTGTTGAAGACCGGCATCGGTAATGGGCCAAATATCCGGTGCCGGCCTGGTGCTTGGGCTAATCCGCGGCCAACTGTGTGATAGACGTGACGATCTCTCACACAGCGGCACCACGGACGATCAGCGAGCCGAGTCCAGCTCCTCGCTGTCCTTCACGACGTTCTGGGCCTTGGTATAGCTCTCGATCAGCAATTGGTACGCCGGGAAGATCTTGGTGTAGATCTCGGCCCACTGCATGGCATCGTCCCGGTGCCAGGTTTTCTGCAGTTCCGAAGCAACCGCGGCGGTATCCATCGGAACCACCCCGGCTTGTACAACCCGGGCAAGCGTGATCTCCTGGGCCATCTTCGAGTACGTGCCAGACGCATCGACTACAGCGAAAACCCTGTAACCATCCGCGACCGCGCTAATCGAGGGGAAGGCCATGCATACGCTCGTAATGGTGCCCGCGATAATCAGCGTCTTGCGGCCGGTCGCCTTCACCGCCGCCACGAAATCTGGATTGTCCCAAGCATTGATCTCGCCTTTGCGGGCGACATACTGGGCATGCGGCGCGTTTTCATGGATTTCAGGGATTAGCGGACCATTGGGCCCTTGCGGCACTGAAGCCGTCGTGATGACCGGCAGCTTGGAAAGCGTGGCCATCTTCGCCAATGCAGCGGCACGGGCCCGCAGTTCCAGCATGGGCATATCGCCTACAGTCTGGAACAAGCCGCTCTGATGGTCGATCAACAGCATGGCCGCATCGCTGGGATCGATAACCGGGCGCTGCCCATTGAAGTTCGCAGGTGTGCTCATCGTGCTTCTCCTTGAGGGGTGAACGGTGCATCGGCACCAACTTTAGAATGTTCTGCCGCTCCGAGGCGGCAGAACAGGACCTATCCTTGCATCTGACCAAAGCGACCACTGTTGAAGTCGGCATAGGCCTGGACAATTTCTTCCTGGCTGTTCATCACGAAGGGACCGTAACCCACGATAGGCTCATCAATAGGCTCGCCGCTCAAGAGAAGTGCGACTGTATCGCTAGTGGCCTCGATCGATATGTCCTGCCCTGCTCGGTCCAGTACGATCATTTGCGCATCGCCGGCCACCGTATCGCCATTCACGAGCACCGCACCTCGCAGGATCACGAGTGCCGTGCTCCAACCGTCCGGTAGCGACATTTCGTTGCTGCCGCCTTGCCTCAACCGCAGGTCCCAGACATGCATCGGCGAGAAGGTTTGCGCGGGGCCTGAGTGACCGGCATACTCGCCCGCAATCACTCGAACCGTCCCGGCGCCATCTGGGAGCGTTACGGCCGGAATGTCCCGGTCGAGGATAGCCTGGTAGCCGGGCTCGGTCATCTTGTCCCTGGCAGGCAGATTCACCCAGAGCTGTACCATTTCCAGCGCGCCACCGGATTGGGTGAAGGCCGGAGAATGGAATTCCTCATGCAGAATGCCGGCACCCGCCGTCATCCATTGCACATCGCCGGGACCAATGACGCCGCCCCGCCCTGTCGAATCGCGGTGTGCCACCTCACCCTTGTAGACGATCGTAACCGTCTCGAAGCCGCGGTGGGGGTGCTGGCCGACCCCGCGTGGCCTCTCGGCAGGGGTGAAATCGGCCGGCCCAGCGTAGTCGAACAGCAGGAACGGACTAAGGTGTCTTCCAAGGGTCTGGTAAGAGAACATCGACCGCACCGGGAAGCCATCCCCCACCCAGTGGCGGGGCGGTGCGCTGTACACGCCAAGGACTCGTTTCATGTGAATCTCCGAGGGCGATTGGATTCAATCGCGTCATTTGCGGTAAGCATAGGGGAGATGCCGCTTCCCCGGTAGTCTGCCAAATCGGGCTACAGAGTCCTACTTCGTGAACGATGGGCCCACGCTTCCCGTGCAAGACCCGCAGCTCGCTCCCACAGCACCTATCGTCAGACCTCGGAATTGACCGTAAAGTCCGAAGGCGAGTCAGGTCCCCATATGTACAAGATCTCGTCTCGCGCATGGGTTCGCTCCTTCCAATCGGCACCCGCCGGAATATAGTCAATGTGAGCGGCGTACTCACAGAAGGAACCCCACGGATCTCTCGCATAGTAGAAATAGTTGGAGCCAAGGATGTGTCTACCAACTCCCCAGCCGTCGCAAAACCCCGCAGCCCTCATCTGCGTCGCACCACTTCCCACGTCGTCCATGTCCGGAACCTCCCAGGAACTGTGATGCCACCCCGTTGCCGAGGACGCCGCAAAGGCAACTATGTGATGGTCGCTTCCATGCCTTGTATGCATATACCCGACCAACCCGTCCGCGCTGTCGGTGATTCGCATGCCGAGGGCCTGAACATAGAACGCCATAACCGCCTCCATCTGGGGCACGAAGAGCATCACATGAGACAAACGTAAGGGCTGGACCTCTCTGATGTCACTACGGATCAGCACATTCCTCGCTACGGCATCGCGTTGCAGTGCTGTCGAGACGACACCTCGGTCGAGTTTCACCGGTGCATCGATGGGTCCCTGACGTAGCTGGACTAGATTTCCAACGATGTCACGAAACCAGTAGCCGTCGGGTGGCGCTTCGGGGAACGGCGTCGCTGGAGTACCGCCAGCACGAACAACCTGCGCACAAATTCTCTCAAAGTCTTCTGGAAAGCAGCGGAACGCGATATACCCCAAGGTTCTCGACCACCCAGGGAAAATGCGGGCCCAACAGCGTTGTGCACCGCCAGCGCGCAACTCCAGATTGCTGCCGGGAATCTCGACTACATCGAGGCCGAATGCCCAGAAGAACTCTGTTGCAATGCGAAGGTCCGGTACAACAAGGCCAAAATGGTCAATCGAATGTATGCCAGCCAATTCATCCATGTTTGACGTCTCTTCGTGCATCTTCCCTGCTCCTCTGCTCTGCTTCAGCCGAGAGCAGACGGCACATCAACGCTGTGCCGCAAGCGCACGACTCAGCTCTCTGCGCAGCGGCAACGCCGTGGCACATTGCGTAGCCCCGCCACCTGGCTTGCGAGGACAATCATTCGGATGCACCCCGCCGCCGGACCAATGATGTGGATTGCCGGAGCGAAGCGGATTGGCCAGCAGGCTGACCAGTCGTGCATTTGGAATCAGGTCCCGGCACAACACTGTCCACGCTAGTCCGACTGGTCGTCTTTCAGCGAGTGCGTGCCGGGACGCGAAGAGTAGCATCGGAACACCGCCTTTACGTACGCCTCTTGCCGAAAACGGCGTTCTTCTATGCCGAACAATCCCCCTCCGGGGACCGGGTTCCACGCGATCATCGGGGCGATTGCTGAACGCAATCGACCTTGGGTATCCTATGGACCCGACGCATCCCTCTCTATACATTCGAATGCAGCTAAGAACGGACGAACTTGAAGCTTTTCTGTTGGTTGTTGAGCAAGGCAGTGTCAGCGGGGCCGCCCGTCACCTCAATTTGTCGAAATCCGTTATCAGCAAGCGATTAAGTGACCTGGAGCGTACGCTCGGCGTTTTGCTCCTTCAACGCTCGACGCGACGCGTTCAGCCCACGGAGAATGGGGCAAGATTCTATGAAGAGACGCGCTCAGCATTGGCGCAGCTCACGCGCGCGGCCGAGACCATTTCTCAGAACTCACAAGAGTTGTGCGGCGAATTGCGAATTCTTGCTCCCATGAGTTTCGGTACGCTCTGGCTCTCGCCACTCCTGTCCCGGTTCGCAGCCGCAAATCCAAAACTGAATCTGGTGGTCGATCTCGACGACAGACTCGTCGATACCGAACACGCGCGGTTTGATGTGGCAATCCGGGTGACGCGCCTGGGCGACACTGCGATGATCGCAAGGAAGCTTGCGGCAAGTCGCAGGATCGTTTGCTGCAGCCCAGCATACGCGCAACGAGCGGGGCTTCCCAAGACGCTGGACGACATCACACGCCATGCCTGCCTGACTTATAGCAACGCGCCGCCCGGCCAGATCTGGGCATTCCAGGGTCCGACACCCCGGTCCGCCCCGAGAGTGGTCACGCCGCGGGGTCAGTTCACCGCGAATAATGGCGAGGTGCTGAGGGATGCAGCGACATCTGGACAGGGGCTGGCTGTGCTGCCGCTCTTCATCGTGGCCGACGACATTCGGGCGGGCCGTCTTATCAATGCGCTACCCAACGAGACGCCGCTGGACGACGGCATCTTTGCCGTCTATCAACGCACCCCGTTTGTCTCGCACAAGCTGAAGGCACTTATCCTGTTCCTGCAACAATCACTGTCGCCACCTCCCTGGGAGGAGCCGGGGCATCAGGAATAGCCGGCGGCATCATTGTCTTGYGGCTGTACGAAGGCCAGCCTAACCTTGTGCTCATAAGCGAAATCCTGCCATAGCGGCAGGCTTCCAACTGACGAACGGAATTCGAACCACGGGTCGCTAGTCAGGAAAGACATGAGCACGGGAGCGCTCCCAAAACGAAGTCGCCGGCTACGTCCGGCCACCCGTTCCGGCTTCGGGAGGGTGGCTGGCGCGATGCTTGCCGCCCTGGCCACCGCTCTGGAGATGACCTGCGCCACCGCCCAGCAGTCTTCTCCGGTGGCTGCCACTGCGCCCGCCTACAAGCTGATGCGCTACGACGAGGACTACAGCTACCTGCAAGACCCCGCCCGACGGAGCGACTTCTGGGATCCCGTCAAGTACATTCCGATCAGCGAGTCTGGCTGGTTCATCAGTCTCGGCGGCGAAGTGCGGGAACGCTTCGAAGATTACACGGCGGCGAATTTTGGCGTGCCGGGCAAACAGGGTGACAGTTACCTGCTGCATCGCGCCCTGCTCCATGCCGATCTGCATGCGGGTAAACTCGTTCGCGGCTTCGTGCAGCTTGGCAATCAGCTGGCGCCCGGCAAGGATAACGCCGCGCCGCCCTATAGTGACCGGCTCGACGTGCAACAGGCCTTCGTTGACGTGCGGTTTCCGTTGAAGGAACGTCCGGCCGATGACCCGTTCCTGCGGATTGGACGTCAGGAAATGGCATTTGGTGCACAGCGCCTGATCTCGATCCGGGACGCGCCGAATGTGCGGCGCGCTTTCGATGGCGCCCGCCTGGGCGGAACGGTCGACCAGGTTCGCGTCGACGCCTTCGCCACGCGCCCGGTACTGTTGCGGGACGGCGTTTTCGATGATCAACCCAACCATGCGCAGGGGTTCTGGGGCGCCTACGCGACGGTAGCGGACAGCGTCATACCCCACTCCGGTTTCGATCTCTACTATCTTGGTTTCGAGAACGACCACGCGCTGTTTAGCACCGGCACAGACGTGGAGCGAAGGCACTCGATCGGCGCACGCGTCTTTGGCCACCACGGACGCTGGGACTGGGATTGGGAAGCGCTCGGCCAGTTCGGATCCTTCTCCCAGCGACAGATCCGGGCATGGGGATTTTCAACCGATACCGGCTACACGCTGGCGGCTTACGACTGGAAGCCCAGGGGCGGGGTCAAGGCGACCATGGGCAGCGGCGACCGCAACCCCCACGACGGAACGCTTGGCACATACGACGGACTCTTTCCAAAGCTCGCGTATTTCAATCAGGCCGGGCTGATTGGGGCCTCCAACGTGATCGATATACAGCCATCGCTGACCCTGCACCCGACCCCCGCCCTGAAGCTCACGCTGGCCTGCGATTTCATCTGGCGGGCGACAACCCACGATGCCGTCTACACCTCCGTGGGCATACCGATCGCGGGTACTGCAGGACACCCGGGCCAGTACAGCAGCAGCCAGCTTTCAGTCGATGCGGTCTGGCAAGTAAATCGCCACATTCTCTTCAATGCCGGCCTTGTCTATGTGGATATTTCCAAGGCCTTGAGCACAGTGGGCGGGCACAATACAACGTTCACCTATATCGCGGCCAGCTACACGTTCTGACCGTGTCGGACGTTGCGCAAATGCATGGCGGCTCGCTAGCGCCCGCGGCTGGCCTTGATCTGGAGCCCTGCCATATCGGGGGCGGCAAGACGGGGCGAGGTACTGCCCCTGACCTCGCCAAAGCGCTCGACGTTGTGGTTCCATTCATACGTCGCGGCCTCGATCTCGGCCTGAGTGCGCCCGACGAAGTTCCACCACAGCAGAATTTCCTCGTCGAACGGCACGCCGCCAATGATGAGCAATTGCGCCGGCCCGGCACAGCGCAGGCTCAGGTGTGTCCGGCCGGCGCCGAGGTACATCAAGGTGCCGGGGGCGAGTTGCTCCCCGTCAATCTCCACTTCGCCGCGCAGGGTCAGCGCGGCATACTCGAAGCCGGCATCCAGCGGCACCGATTGCGTCCCGGCACCCGCGGCCGCGAGATCGAGTCCCACCAGCGGCGAGTACACCGGGACGGGAGACGTTTCGCCGAATGCCGTCCCCACCAGTACTGTGATACGGAAGCCGCCGGCATCCACCACCGGCAGGTCGGGATAGTTCCGGAACGCCGGCTCCCGGTGACGCTCGGCGTCCGGCAGTGCAATCCAGAGCTGCGCGGCATGCAACCGGCCTGCGCTTGCATTCGGCGTATCTTCGGCGTGAACGATGCCCCGCCCGGCGGTCATCAGGTTGACCTGCCCCGGGCTGATCAGTTGTTCATAGCCCAGGCTGTCGCGGTGCAGGACTTCTCCCTCGATCATCCAGGTGAAGGTCTGCAGCCCGATGTGCGGATGCGGACCCACGCGCAAGCCCTGTCCCTCCCCAAACTCGGCAGGACCCGCGTGATCAAGGAAACACCAGGCTCCGACCATGCGCCGTTGCCGGCTGGGCAGCGCGCGGTGAATGACGAAGCCCTCGCCGATCTGGGCCGCGCGCGTCGGGATGCGCTCCAGTACCGGATGGCCGGGGCATTGCGGACAGTCGCGCGACAGCGAAGCGGCGCTGTCTGTCGTTACATTGCTCATGGAAAACTCCTCTATTCGGACTAGGCGATCCACAGCCGCGGCCCGATCAGGCGCGCAGCGGATACGGCTTGCCAGGGTCGATTTCATACTTGTCGATGGCACGCTGCACGATAGCCTTGTCCAAGGTACCCTCATCCGCCAAGGCCTTCAAAGCGGCCAGGACAATCCAGTGGCGGTCGACTTCGAAGAAATGGCGCAATTGTTCACGCGTGTCCGATCTGCCGTAGCCGTCGGTACCGAGCACCGTGTACCGCCGCGGCACGAACGGGCGAATCTGCTCCGCCAGCGCACGTACGTAGTCGGTGGCGGCAATCACCGGGCCCTGCGCCTGCCCAAGGCACTGCTCGACATGGGACTGCCGTGGCGGCGCTTCGGGGTGCAGGAGATTCCATCGCGTTGCCTCGTTGCCCTCGCGCGCCAGTTCGGTAAAGCTGGGGCAACCCCAGAGGTCAGCCTGCACGCCCCAGTCCCGGTGCAGCAGATCCGCCGCCGCGATGACCTCGCGGAAGATGGTGCCGGCGCCGAGCAGCTGCACCCGGGGCGATGCACCGTTGCCGTCCTCGCCGCGCCGGAACAGGTACATGCCCTTCAGGATGTCGGCCTCGGCGCCTGAAGGCATCGCCGGATGCTCGTAGTTCTCGTTCATCACGGTGATGTAGTAATACACATCCTCCTGGTCCTGGATCATCCGGCGCAGGCCATCCTGGATGATCACAGCCAGCTCGTAGGCGAACGTCGGGTCGTAGCTGATGCAGTTGGGGATGGTTCCGCCCCAGACCAGGCTATGGCCGTCCTCGTGCTGCAGGCCCTCCCCGTTCAGCGTCGTGCGGCCCGCGGTTCCCCCCAGCAGGAAGCCGCGCGCGCGCTGGTCGCCTGCGGCCCAGGCCAGATCGCCGAAGCGCTGGAAGCCGAAGATCGAGTAGAAGATAAAGAACGGGATCATCGGCTCGCCGTGCGTCGAGTACGCCGTGGCGGCGGCAATCCAGTCCGCCATCGCCYCCGCCTCGTTGATGCCCTCCTGCAGAATCTGCCCGTCCTTCGATTCCTTGTAGAACATCAACTGCGTGGCATCCTGCGGCGTGTAGGTCTGCCCCTGCTGCGACCAGATGCCGATCTGCCGGAACAACCCTTCCATGCCGAAGGTACGCGATTCGTCCGAGACGATCGGCACGATGCGCCGGCCCAGTACCTTGTCGCGCAGCAGCGTGTTCAGGATGCGGACGTAGCTCATCGCGGTCGAGAACTCGCGCCCCTCGCCACCGGCCTTGAGCTGGGCGTCGAAGGCCGACAAGGGCGGCACCGGCAGCGACGGGCCGCGCCTGCGCCGGGATGGAAGATAGCCGCCCAGCGCTTTGCGGCGCGCATGCAGGTATGCGTGCTCGCGGGAGCCTTCCTCGAATTTCAGGTAGGGCAAGGCTTCGAGCTGCTGGTCCGATAGGGGCAACTTGAACCGGTCACGGAAATGCATGAGCGCTTCCACGCGCATGCTCTTTTGCTGATGCGTGATGTTCTGGGCTTCGCCCGCCTCGCCCATGCCGTAGCCCTTGATGGTCTTCGCCAGGATGACGGTCGGCTGGCCCTGATGATCCGCGGCGGCCTGGTAGGCGGCATAGACCTTGTGCGGATCATGGCCGCCGCGGTTCAACGCCCAGATATCGTCGTCCGACCAGTCGGCGACCATGGCCTTCAACTCGGGCGTATTGAAGAAATGCTCGCGCACGTAGGCGCCATCCTTGGCCTTGAAGGTCTGGTAGTCGCCGTCCACGCATTCCATCATCCGCCTGGCAAGGATGCCGGCCTTGTCCCGCGCCAGCAGCGCATCCCACTTGCTGCCCCACACCACCTTGATGACGTTCCAGCCGGCGCCACGGAATTCCGCCTCCAGTTCCTGGATGATCTTGCCGTTGCCGCGAACCGGGCCATCGAGCCGTTGCAGGTTGCAGTTGATGACAAACACCAGGTTGTCCAGGTGCTCCCGCCCCGCCATGCCCAGCGCGCCACGGGATTCGGGCTCGTCCATCTCGCCGTCGCCGCTGAACACCCAG
This sequence comes from Cupriavidus sp. 01L45, assembly GCF_056399885.1. Taxonomy (NCBI): domain Bacteria; kingdom Pseudomonadati; phylum Pseudomonadota; class Betaproteobacteria; order Burkholderiales; family Burkholderiaceae; genus Cupriavidus; species Cupriavidus sp. 01L45. Next base: position 44,593 of record NZ_JBFTSG010000043.1, read on the forward strand.
ACCTTGCGGCCGGCGTGCTGCCCGAAGCCGCGGTCTTGCAGGTACTTCATGAAGCGGGCCTGGTAGATGCCCATGATGGGGCCCAGCCCCATCGACACCGTCGGGAACTGCCAGAAGTCGGGCATCAGCCAGGGGTGCGGATAGGAAGAGATGCCCTTGCCGTCCACTTCCTGGCGGAAGTTGTCCATCTGTTCTTCCGTCAACCGGCCTTCGAGGAATGCCCGCGCATAGAAGCCCGGCGAAGAGTGCCCCTGGAAGAAGACCAGGTCGCCGCCATGCTCGCCGGACGGCGCATGCCAGAAGTGATTGAAGCCGACCTCATACAGCGTCGCGGCAGATGCGAAGCTGGCGATATGGCCGCCGACATTGGTGTCGCGCGCTGCTCGCAGGACAAGCGCAACCGCGTTCCAGCGGATATACGACCGGATGCGGTGTTCGAGGTCCTGGTCGCCGGTACTCCTGGCCTGCACGTCAACGGGAATGGTATTGACGTAGGCCGTGTTCGCGCTGAATGGCAGGTAGATGCCGGCGCCATGCGCGCGCTCGATCAGTTTCTCGATCAGGAAGTGCGCGCGTTCCGTCCCTTCGTACGCGATGACGGAATCGAGCGCGTCGAGCCATTCCGCAGTCTCCTGCGTGTCAATGTCGTCGTTCGGGAAAGTGGGCGGCGTAGCTTGCGCCATGTTGAACTCCTCTTGGGCAAGGTTGGAGCGAAGCGTCCGGCAATCCATATGGGAAGACTCCCCGGACAGGGGAGTGAAGCGTAGCATCCGCACTTCGCCGCGGTAAGGTTCCAGTTATCGAACACGCTGTTGCATCAGCGCAAACGGCAGGCCGACGGATCAGGCTGGCGAACCTGTCACGCCGCACGTGCCGGCACGGGCGTTGACGCCCATGCGACCATCTGCCAGGCACTGCCGCCATGCTTCCAAACGCTCAGGAATCGGTTGTCCAGGGTGCGCTCGACGCCATCGACGACGGCCTCGATCACCACCATGCCGTGCATCACCGCCATGTCGTCATAAATAGTTTGCTCCACATCACTCAAGCGGGCGTCCAGGTACCTGACCCGCCCGTTCGCAAGCGAGGCGAGGTACGCTTGCTTGCCCTCCCGCAGCGCGGACGAATGCGTGTAGGTAAGCTCCTCGGCCAGCAGGCCTTCCAGCGCGGCGATATCGCCGGCAAGCATGGCGCGGTACCGGGCTTCGTCGGCCAGCTTCAGTTGCGCAACGGCCGTTGTGTGTTCCATGCTGTCATCTCCTTACTCATAAGTCAGGAATTTAGCGGACAAGTAGTCTATGCTTGAACGATAGATTATTAAGGGGGCGTTCATGAAACATGACGGCCGCAGTCTGGCTCACAACACGCTCGAAGAAATGCGCATCCTGGCGGTGCAACGCATGGCCGAGGGCGAGCATCCGGATGATGTCGCGGCATCGTTCGGATTGAATCGGTCGTGGGCATACAAGATTCGCGCCCAGGCGCACGGTCGCGGTGTACGGGCGCTGCGCTCGACCAAAGGCACGGGTCGCCCGCGCACGCTCACGCCTACGCAGGAGCAGCGGGTGCTGCGATGGATCAATGGCAAGAATCCGACGCAGTATGGGTTCGATTTCGGCCTGTGGACACGCAATCTGGTTCGCGAACTGGTGCAGAAGAAGTTCGGCGTAACGCTAAGTCTGGCATCGATCGGTGCGATGCTGGCTCGCCTGAACCTAACGCCGCAAAAGCCACTTCAGCGCGCTTACCAGCGCGATCCGGAGGCAATCGATCGCTGGCGGCACGACACGTATCCGGCCGTTGCCAGGCAGGCTCGCGAGCAGAAGGCGGATATCTTCTTCTGGGACGAATCGGGCTTTCGAGCTGACTCGGTGCATGGCAAGACTTGGGCGCCGCGCGGCGAAACGCCCGTTGTCGAGCGGCCGGGCCAGCGGCAAAGCATGAGCGCGGCGTCCGCCGTCAATTCGAAGGGGGCCTTCTGGTTTGCGATGTACGAAGGCGGGCTCAGCGGCGAGTTGTTCGTCATGCTGCTCAAGAAGCTGATGTTCAATCGAAAGAAGGCGGTACATCTGATCGTCGACGGATTGCCAGCGCATAAGAAAGCCATCGTCAAGGACTATGTCGCCAGTACGCAGGGCAAACTAACCTTGCATTTCCTGYCCGGTTACGCACCGGACCTCAATCCGGATGAGTTGGTGTGGAGTCACGTCAAGCGCAACGGCGTCGCGCGACGTCCTTTGCAAAAAGGCGAAAAGCTGGGCCCGCGAATTCACGAGCAGCTTGCACAAATTGGACGCAACCCGAAGCTCGTGCGCTCATTCTTCAGACATCCATCTGTCCGCTATATTTCTGACTGATGAGTAAATTGCCGGGCATCAGCCCTGCAGGTAGGCTATGATCAATGTCTTGTCGTTCAACACCGCGCTCCATTCCCCCCGGCGAACCTCATGGATGACGCGCCCCACCGACAGGACGTAAGCCCGGTCGGTCATCTCGGAGGCAATCGCCACGCTCTGCTCCACCAGCACGATGCTCATGCCGCGCGCCCGCAACTGGTTCAGCACCGCCAGTATCTCCTTGACGATCCTGGGCGCCAGCCCGGTGGTCAGTTCATACATGATCAGCAAGTCGGGTTGCAGCAACAGCGCGCGGGCGATCGCGACCATTTGCTGCTGGCCGCCGGACAGCAGTTCCACCGCGCACTGCCCGCGCTCGCGCAGGATCGCGAAGAGATCGCAGACTTCGTCGAATGAAAAGCGCGTCTTGCCGCCATTGGCACGCTTGCCGGCGCGCTCGGCAAGCCGCAGGTTGTCATGGACCGACAGCTCGGTGAACAGGTTCCGGTTCTCCAGCACCACCGCGATGCCGTGCTCGAATCGCCGGTAGCCAGGCACCCGGCTGATCTCGAGGCCATCCTTGACAATGCTGCCGCCCATCGGCCTGATCAGGCCGGACAGGGTCCGCACCAGTGCCGTCTTGCCGGCGCCATTGGCGCCCACTACGGCAACCGCCTCGCCCTGCTCCACATCGATATCGATCTCGTGCAGCACCGGCACTGTCCCGTAGCCGGCGCGCAAGCCTCTTACCTGTAGCATCGTCAGACTCCCATATAGGCTTCACGTACACGCGGATCGGCCTGCACCTCATTCAGCGCCCCGGTGGCGATGATCTCGCCAAAATACAGCACGTGCACGGTGTCGCAAGCCGTCATCAGCCCCATATCGTGCGAGACTAGCAGGATGGTGATGCCCTCCTCGTTCAGGCGTGCGATCCACGCTGCCAGCGTTTCGATCTCGTCGCTGTTGAGACCGGAGGACGGCTCATCCAGCAGCAGCAGGCGCGGATTGCCGATGCAGGCGCGCGCCAGTTCGACAATGCGGCGCTGCCCGGCAGGAAGGCTTCCCGCCAGGTTGTCCTGCAGCCGTGCCAGGCCGAACTTCTCGCAGCAAGCCTGTGCGGATGCACGCATTGCGCCCAGTTCGGCACGGGACTTCGGGGTGCACAGCATGGCTTGCAGCACGCCCGAACTCGTCGCCTTGTAGCCGCCCACCATCAGGTTTTCCAGCACGGTCATGTGCTCGAAGACCTGGGGCGTCTGGAACGTCCGGACCAGGCCGGCGCGGCTGCGCTGCTGGATCGAATCGGCGGTGATCTCTCGCCCCGCCAGCGATACCCTGCCGCCCTTCGGGCGCAGGAAGCCAGAGATGATATTGAAACAGGTGGTCTTKCCGCTGCCGTTCGGACCGATCAGGCCGACGATCCGGCCCGCGGGCACCTCGAAGCTCACGTTGCGCAGGACGTCGAGGCCGCCGAAACTGTGCGCGACGCCTTCGAGCGTCAGCAAGGACGGCGTGGCGGCGTGCACGGCATGCGCGCCGGTTCTGAAATCAGGCACGGGAGCATTCATTGCGCCGCCCTCCACGACCGGGCGCGCATCAGCGCACCCACCAGCCCACCCGGCATCAGGGTCACGACCAGAACCAGCGCCAGACCGAACAGCACCTGGTGGAAGTCTCCCAGGCCGCTGAGCAACTCCGGCGCCAGGGCAACGAACAGCGCCCCCAGCACCACGCCATAGACAGAACGCGCACCGGCAACGACCGGCACCAGCAAGAAGACGATGGATCGCTCCACGGTGAAGCTCTGCACGCTGACAAACGACACGTAGTGCGCGAACAGGGAACCCGCCAGCGAGCCGAGCATGGCGGACAGCACGAACATCGCCGTCTTCAGCCCGCGCATGTCGATGCCCAGCACTTCGGCCGCCGGCGCGGCGTCGCGCATGGCTCGCATCGACAGGCCCGGCCTGCCCTTGACCAGGTTGTCCACCAGCCACAGCAGCAGGATCGCGAGCGGCCAGATGAAGTAGTAGTAGCGCTCCGGCGTGTCAAGCATAAAGCCGAACAGCGACAGCTTCGGAATGCCGCCGATGCCGAGCGTGCCGCCGGTCAGCCAGTCCCACTCGAAGAAGAGCACATTGGCGATGCTTCCCACCGCAAGCGTAGCCAGGGCGAGAAAGAAGCCGCCGAGGCGCAGCACCGGCGTGCCGATGATCGCAGCCAGCACGGCACTGAAGACCAGACCGACGCCGAACCCGCCCAGCGCCGGCCAGCCGAGTACCGTGGTGCAGTAGGCCGACGCATACGCGCCAAAGCCATAGAACGCGGCCTGCCCGAGGTTGACGATGCCGTACTGCCCGAGCAGCAGGCCGACGCCCAGTCCGCCGACCGTCAGGATCGCCGCGAAGTCAGCATATCCAGGTAGTGCCGCGACAGCATCTGCCCGGCCACCGCCCATAGCACCAGGGCGATGAGCACCAGCGCACGCGAGTAGTTCATGGTTATCCTCCTTTGCGGCCCACGCGGCCAAGCATGCCGTTGGGAAGCAGAATCATGATGACGATCAGGATCGACAAAGCGATCACATCGCGGTAGCCCGATGGAAAGCCCAGCACGGCCAGCGATTCGATCAGGCCAAGCATCAGCCCGCCGACGACGGCGCCCAGCGGATTGCTCAGCCCGCCGAGGATGGCGGCCGCGAAGCCTTTCAACGTGAGGCCGATGCCCATCTGGTAGTTCATGGCGATCAGCGGCGTGACCAGGATGCCGGCAATAGCGCCGAACCCGCCGCCAAGCAGGAACGTCAGGGACCGCATCCGGCGCACATTGATGCCGGTGGTGGTGGCCCCGTCGGGATCGAGCGAGGCGGCCGTCATGGCCAGGCCCGTCAGCGTCCTGGTATAGAACAGGCGCAGCAGGCCAACCAGCAGCGCGGCAATGCCGATCAGGGACAAAGCGTGCGTCAGCGTGACGGCGCCGAGGAGTTCGACCACGCCGTCGCCGCCGATGCCCGGCAGCAGATGCGAATCGCGTCCGCCGACATACAGCGCGGCGGCGGACAAGGTGAAGGCCAGCCCAATGGTCAGCAGCAGATAGCTTTCCTCGGTGGCTCCGCGCCGCGTCATCGGCCGCACGAACAGCAGGTCGATGACCAGGCCGCTGGCCGCCCCGGCGGCGATGCCAGCAGGGATGGCCAGCGCGTAGGGCAGCCCGACGGCCTGCAGCGCGAACACCGCCACCAGTCCACCGACCACGGCGAACTCGCCTTGCATGGCGTTGACGATGCGGGTGCCCTTGTAGATGACTGCCATGCCGACGCCGATCAGCGCGTAGACAAAGCCATTGGTGATCCCGGACAGGACCGCCTGGATGGTGAGGCTCATGGACATCGTGGTTCCTCTCAGATTACCGGTATCCCGCTATGGCTTGGCGGCCGTGTAGCCCAGGCGCACGAACTGGCCCTTTTGCAACCGCGAGTAGGTGAAGCCGGCAAGCGTCATGCCGCCCATGTCGGACGCGGAGAAGTCATAGCCGGTGGTGGCGCCCAGGTATGGCTTGCGCAGTGCGCTGCAGAGCTTGTCGTTCGGCGCGTCCGCGCCGGCGGTCTTCAGGCCGTCGGCCAGCGCCATCACGGCGTCCCACGCGACCGCGGAGAAGTGCTTGGGCAGCTTGCCGTACTCCTTGCGATACGCTTCGACGAACGCCTTCTGGTTCGGCAGCGGGTCCTCGGCCACCACGAACTCCGGGTGGATGATGTTGTCCGCCGCATCGCCCATCGCCTTGACGGTCTCGTAGGTGGCGGTGCCGTGCACGGAAAGGATGGGCACGCCGATCTTCAACTGGCGCACATTGCGGAACGGCGCGGGCGAGGTCGAGATGATGATGAGCGCATCGGGCGTGGTTGCCTTCACCTTGGCCGCCTGGGTCGTCACGTCGGTCGCGGCGATTTCGAATTTCTCCACCTGCACGAAGCTGACCCCATACTCGCGGTCCAGGTTCTTCATGCTGTTCCACACCACTTGCCGTAGCCGGAGTCATGCAGCACGCCAATCCGCTTGAGGCCGTTGTCGCGGGCGTAGGAGAGCACGGCGCGCGCGTTGAGCTCCTGCGAGGGCGTCATATGAAAGACGCAGGTGCGCTCGCGCTCCACCGCCGGCCCCAGGCCGGAAAAGGCGAATACGGGCAGTTTCTGCGGCTGCGTGATGCTGCCGATGGCGACGGTCTGCGCAATTCCCGTGGGCCCCACAATGGCGCGCACCTTGTGCGTGTAAATCAGTGCGTTCGCCTTGGCCACCGCGGAGTCAGGGCTGGACCCGTCGTCCTCGAACACGATCTCGAGCGGGCGTCCCTGGATGCCGCCGCGGCCATTGATCACCTTCTGGGCCAACAGGGCGCCTCCGCGTTCGGCGAGCCCCACGGCGGCAAGTCCGCCGGTCGTCGACAACAGCGCGCCGATACGGATTGGCTCGCCGCCCGGCTTCGGCTGGGCCAGGGCCGGCTGTACCGCGCATGTGAATGCCGTGCCCGCAATGACGGCGGCCATCGCCTTCCCGGGCATCCGTAGATGGATTGCTCTGTAGCTCATGTCTGCTCCGTTTCTATTATTAGTGATTGACCCGATGGCCTTGAAGGATCGGCCCGGGCTCACGGCCCCGGGCAAGACGGGCGGAAGTCATGCGCATCGGCATGCCCGCTCATCATCGCCAGCACGTCAGCGAGCGCGGCCACATCGAGATGACTCATATCCCGGCTCTGCCGCGAGCCATGCAGGCATGGGAGCGCCTTGCGGCCTGAAGGAGGCCGCAAGGCGCGATGCGGGAACAGCCGACTCCCTATTACCTATGCAAAGAGAGTGATCGAGGGCGCGGCGGCCATGTGCCGCTTATAGACCGGCCAGCTAGTCGACCTTCGCCCCGGAGAGCGCCACGATCTTCCTGGTCTGCTGCGTCTGCTCTTCGATATAGCGCGAGAACTGCTCCGGGCTGAACTTCATCGGCACCATCCCCTGCGCGGCGAAGTTCTTCTCGACGAAGTCCCGCTCATTGAGGATCTCGACAATGGTGGTGTTCAGCTTGGTCACCACCTGCCTGGGCACTTTTGCTGGGGCAAGCACGCCGTAGACGGCGGAGATATTCATCTCCTTGAAGCCGGCCTCCGTAAATGTGGGGACATCCGGCAGGGCCCGGGTCCGCTTCTCGCCGCTCACCGCCAGCACTTTGATCTTGCGCGCGCCGACGAAGCTCTGGATGGTAGGCAGCGCCGGGAACGTCAGGAGGATCTGGCCGCCCACGACATCGCTGACCGCCGGCGCGGAGCCCTTGTAGGGCACGTGGACCAGATCGGTGCCGGCCAGCTTGTTGAACAGTTCCCCCATCAGGTGCGGCTGGCTGCCGTTACCGAACGAGCCGTAGCTGAGCGTGCCCGGCCGGCTCTTTGCGTAGGCCGCCAGTTCTTTGAGACTATTGACCGGCAAGCTGCCCGACACGGCCATGACGAGGGGCACATAGCCAATGGCGGCCACCGGCGCGAAATCCCGCGATACGTTGTAGGAAAGCGAGGGCAGTACCACCGGGTTCAGCACAAAGGTGGCGTCATTCGTCAGCAGCAGCGTATAGCCATCGGGTTGCGCCTTGGCCACGGCTTCCGCGCCGATCACGGTGTTGCCGCCGCTCTTGTTTTCGACCACGACTTGCTGGCCCAGCTTTTCTGACATGCGATAGGCCAGTTGCCTGGCGATGATGTCGGTGGTGCCGCCGGGCGCGTACGGCACCACCAGCCTGATGGGCTGGGCGGGATAGGACTGCGCCCACGCCGTGCCCGCCCCGGTCAGCCATGCGAGGGCAAGGGCCGCCAGGCCCGTGTGCCTGCAGTGGCGGGAAAGCCCGCTGGTCTTTGCGTCCGCCCTTGCATCCTTGTTCCCGCGCGCAGGGGAATTTTCGCGGCCAGGTTGCCGCTTGTGGTCTTGCCAAAGCATAGTGTCTCCATCCATTTCAGTATTGGAATTCAGTATTGGAATCCAGCTCGCCGGCTGGCTTTCATTCAGGCAAACAACCAGGGCTCCCGCCGTGCCCGTTCTTGTTCATAGCCGCGGATTTTTACGGTATGGCGCAGGGCCAGCGCGATATCGTCGAGCCCGTTCAGCAGGCAGTACTTCTTGAACGGATCGAGCGAAAAGCCAATCGCTTCGCCGGACGGCGTCGTCACGGTCTGCCCGGCGAGGTCGATTTGCAGGCGGTAGCCGGGCGTCGCCGCGACCTCGGCAAACAGCCGGTCGACAACGGCCGCATCGACGACGATCGGCAGCAAACCGTTCTTCATGCAGTTGTTGTAAAAGATGTCGGCGAAACCGGGCGCGATCAGGGCGCGCATGCCGAAGTCTTCGAGTGCCCACGGCGCGTGTTCACGGGACGAGCCGCAACCGAAGTTCTCGCGCGCCAGCATGACCGACGCACTCCGATAGCGCGGCTGGTTGAGCACAAAGTCCGGGTTCAGCGGACGGCTGCTACAGTCCTGTCCCGGCTCGCCGTGATCCAGGTAGCGCCATTCATCGAACAGGTAGGGACCGAATCCGCTGCGCTTGATGGATTTCAGGAACTGCTTGGGAAGCATGGCGTCGGTATCGACGTTGGCGCGGTCCAGCGGCGCCACCAGTCCGTCCAGCGTGGTAAAGGCTCTCATCGTTACCTCCTCTGTCAAAGCGCGCGAATGTCGACGAAATGGCCCGCCACCGCCGCCGCGGCCGCCATCTGCGGGCTCACCAGGTGGGTTCGCCCTCCTGGTCCCTGCCGGCCCTCGAAATTGCGGTTCGAGGTAGACGCGCATCGCTCGCCGGCCGCCAGCCTGTCGTCGTTCATGCCCAGGCACATGGAACACCCCGGCTCCCGCCATTCAAAGCCGGCCGCGATAAAGACCTGGTCCAGCCCTTCGGCCTCCGCCTGCGACTTCACCAGCCCGGAACCGGGCACCGCCAGGGCCAGGCGGATGCTCGGGGCGATGTGCCGGCCGCGCAGCACTTGCGCTGCCGCGCGAAGATCCTCAAGGCGGGCGTTGGTGCACGAGCCGATGAAGATCTTGTCCAGCGGGATGGACTCCAGCGGCGTATCCGGCTGCAAGCCCATATAGTCGAGCGCCCGTTCCATGCTCTTGCGCTTGACCGGATCGCGCTCCCACTGGGGATCGGGTACACGCTCGCCGATGGCCACCACCATTTCCGGCGAGGTGCCCCAGGTCACATGCGGGCGGACCGATGCCGCATCGATCTCCACGATGGCATCGAAAACCGCGTGCGGGTCGCTGCGCAAGTTGCGCCAGAACGCGCTGGCGGTCTCCCACGCCTGGCCTTCAGGCGCGAGCGGACGGCCCCGGAGATAGGACAGCGTGGTCTCGTCGACCGCCACCATGCCGGCCCGCGCCCCCGCCTCGATCGCCATGTTGCAGACCGTCATGCGTGCTTCCATGCTCAGGCCGCGGATGGTGCTGCCGGCGAACTCGATCACATGCCCGGTCGCGCCGGCGGTACCGATCCGGCCAATCAGGCTGAGCGCGATATCCTTGGCGGAAACACCCGGCGACAGCTCGCCTTCCACCCTGACCAGCATCGATTTCGGCTTGGTCATCCACAGGCATTGCGCGCCCAGCACCTGCTCGACCTCCGAGGTCCCGATACCAAAGGCGAACGCAGCGAATGCGCCGTGCGTGGATGTGTGCGAATCGCCGCAGGCGATGGTCATGCCGGGCAGCGTGGCCCCGCGCTCTGGCCCGACCACGTGCAGGATGCCCTGGCGCGGATCATCCATGCCGAAGTTGACAATGCCGTGGTCGGCGCAGTTCTGGTCCAGCGCCTCCACCTGGGCGCGGCTCACAGGATCGGTGATGCCCTGCGCGCGCGCGGTGGTCGGCACATTGTGGTCGGCCGTGGCAAGCACCGAAGCGGCGCGCCAGAGCTTGCGCCCGTTCAGGCGCAGGCCTTCGAAGGCCTGGGGACTGGTCACCTCGTTCACCAGGTGCCGGTCGATATAGATCAGCGAGGGCCCGTCGGCTTCCTCGTGGATGACGTGGCTGGCCCAGAGCTTGTCGAGCAGGCTGGCCGGTTGGCTGACTTCAAGCATGATGTTGGTCTCCGTAATACCCCGCGCAGGCGCAGATCGCGCGCGGGCCTTGCCAAGGGATGCTGGATTGCGCTGCCGGCCTATCGTGTTTCCAGCCAGGCCGGCCTGGGATGGAGGTCGGTGCGCTTGCCGGCCTTGACGACCTGCCCGGAAATGTCGTGCCCGACCAGGGCCGGCAGGCCGAGCGCCACACCGAGCAACCGGTCCAGGTCGACCCCGGTGTCAACGCCGGACGACTCCAGCATGTGCACCAGGTCTTCGGTGCAGATGTTGCCGGTGGCGCCCGGCGCGAACGGGCAGCCGCCCAGCCCGCCCAGCGACGCGTCGAAGCTGGTCACCCCCGCCGCCAGTCCCGCCAGCACGTTGCTCAGTCCCATGCCGCGCGTGTTGTGGAAGTGCAAGGTCAAGGGCACGCCGGGGAACCATGCGCGGAAGGCCGCCACCAGTGCGCCCACCTGGCGAGGATCGGCCATGCCGGTGGTATCCGCCAGCGTGATGCTGTGCATGCCCATGCCGAGGTACTGCTCGGCAGCCCATTTCACCCGCTCGGGCGCGATGTCGCCTTCGAACGGGCAGCCGAAGGCCGTCGCGATGCAGCCGCTGACCCGCAGCGCCGCTCCCTGCGCCAGTTGCATCACACCGCGAAACTGCTCGATCGACTGCGCGCAGGTCATGCGCATATTGGCCAGGTTATGCGTCTCGCTTGCCGACATGACCAGATTGATCTCGTCCATGCCGCAAGTCAGCGCCCGTTCGCAGCCGCGCGCGTTCGGCACCAGCGCCGCGTAGGTGACATCCGGATGGCGCCGGATCCCCCTGGCGACCGCTTCGGCATCGCGCAGATTCGGAATGGCCTTGGGCGAGACGAAGGAAGTGATCTCGATCTTGGCCAGTCCCGTTGCCGATAGCCGGTCGATCAGATCGATCTTCTGCCCGGTCGGAATAAACTCTGGCTCGATCTGGAAGCCGTCCCGTACCGAAACCTCGTTGATGAATACCCGCTGCGGGGCGTTTGAAAACCACATGACTTTCTCCTGTCGTGCCGGCTGGCGGTTCAGACCACGCCGGCGTCGCGCAATGCCTGGAATTCGGCGCCGGAGATGCCGAGCGATGCCAGCACCTCCTTCGTGTGGGCACCCAGCGCGGGACCGAGCCACTGAGTCTTGCCCGGAGTCTCGCTGAGCTTGGGCACGATTCCCGCCATTTCCACTGGCACGCCGTCCGGCAGGATGTGGGTCTCGATCATGTCGCGGGCGCGATAGTGCTCATCGGTGCAGATTTCGGCGGCCGTGTAGATCTTGCCGCAGGGAACGGCCGCGGCGCCCAGCGTGGCGAGCACCGTTTCCAGGTCATGCGAGGATGTCCACTCGGCGATGGCCTCGTCGAGCATCGCGTTATGCGCGACCCGGCCGTCGTTATGGGCAAGGCGCGGGTCCTCGCCGAGATCGCCGCGGCCGATGGCCGTCATGAAGCGCTTGAAGATGGCGTCGCCATTGCCGGCAATGATGACGTAGTGGCCGTCCTTGCAGGGATAGGTATTGGAAGGCGAGATGCCCGGCAGGCTGGCGCCCGATCTCTCCCGCACATGCTTGAGCATCGAGTATTCGGGAACCAGGCTCTCCATCACGGCGAAGACCGATTCGTAGAGCGCCACGTCGATAAACTGGCCTTCGCCGCCGTTGGCGCGCAAGTGATGCATGGCCAGCAGCGCGCCGATCACGCCGTAGAGCGAGGCCAGCGTATCGCCGATGCTCACGCCCGAGCGGACCGGCGGCCGGTCCGGATAGCCCGAGACGTAGCGCAGCCCGCCCATCGATTCCGCGATGGCGGCAAAGCCCGGCCGGTCCTTGTAGGGACCAGTCTGACCGTACCCGGAAATCCTGACCATGATCAGCGCCGGATTCACCTGGCGCAGGTCTTCCCAGCCGAGGCCCCATTTTTCGAGCGTCCCCGGCCGGAAGTTCTCGATCACGATATCGGCACTGGCGACCAGCTTGCGCACGATGTCCTGGCCTGCGGGCGAGCGCAGGTCCAGCGTCACCGATTTCTTGTTGCGGCTCTGGCTGTACCACCACAGGGAGGTGCCCTCGTACAGCTTGCGCCATTTGCGCAGCGGATCGCCCTCCTCAGGCGGCTCGATCTTCAGCACGTCGGCACCGAACTGGGCCAGCAGGCTGCCCGCGTATGGTCCGGCGATCAGCGAACCGAGTTCAATGACCCGGATGCCCCGGAGGGAGGATTTGTCGTTGACGTTGTCTTTGTCGTCGTTGTTGGCTTCGGCCATGGCTGTATCGAACTCCTGTCTGCCACTATTGCCTGGTGGCTTGCGGTACTGAAGGTTGAAAGAAGTCGCGCGAGCCGTAAAGCAACCATTGGCGAGCGCGCCATCGCAAAACGCGATGGCAGGGCCGGCACGGCTACGGCGCCTCGCGAAGGTGGTCGACCAGCAGCCTCGCCACCACGGACAAGCCCTGGTACGCGCGTACCCCGATCACAAGCTGGCGCTCCGCCCACGGTTCGTCCAGCCTGATGGTGTGGATGCCAAGCGTGTGCTGGTATGGCGCGGCGCTGCATTTGGGCAGGATGCCCAGGCCCAGGCCGGCCTGCACCATCAGGCACAGGGCGTCGTAGCCCGGCACGTGAATACGCGGCTTGAGCGCCCTTCCCGCCTCGCTGGCGGCCTTGATCAGCTGCAGGTTGATATGGCTGCCCGCGTGCAGGCTCACGTGGTCGTAATCCAGCGTCTCGCGTATCGCCACCGACTGCCGGCCGGCAAGCGCGTGCCCTTGCGGCACGATCAACACCAGTTCGTCGCGCCGGTAGGGAAAGGTCTCCAGCTCCGCCCCCGCCGCCCCGGCGGTAAAGATGCCGATATCGGCGGCGTTCTCCGCCACGGCCCGCACAATCGCGGAACTGATGCGCTCCTCCAGGTGCACGTCGATCAGCGGATAGGCCGCCAGGAAGGATTTGAGTTGCGCCGGCAGGAACTGCGTGATGGTGGAGATATTGGCGAATACCCTGGCTCGCCCCCGCAGGCCCCCGGCATAGTCGCGCATGCGAACGGCAATATCGTCGAGGTCGTGCAGGACGCCACGCGCCAGGTGCATCAGCTCCACCCCCGCTGCCGTCGGGCGCACCCCCTTGTTGCTGCGCACGAGCAACGCCGTTCCCAGACAGTGCTCCAGCTCGCTGACGCGCTTGCTTACCGCCGCCGCGGCAAGATGCGCGCGTTCGGCGGCAGCCGAGATGGAGCCCTCTTCGAGGATACCGACGAAGAGCCGCAATGACGTTGGATCGAGCCTCACCATGATCTTGTACTCCGGAATGCCGATGGCGGCTGTCTTGTGGCTAAAATACGCGCATGAAACCAATCGCCAAACCCACTGCCGCGGCCGACGAGGACGCGCAGCCCAAACTGGAAGAAGGCCACCGCGACTATGTCGCGGCCCTGGCGCGAGGCCTTGCGGTCATTCAGGCGTTCACCGACAGCGAACCCGAAATGACGCTGAGCGAAGTCGCCCAGGCCACGGGAATGAGCCCCGCCACCGCACGCCGCGCGCTGCTGACGCTGCAATCGCTCGGTTACATCGGCGCGAACGGGCGTCGATTCCTGCTCTTGCCCAAGGTGCTGTCGCTTGGGGCGGCCTTCCTCCGCTCCATGAACCTGCGCGACATCGTGCAGCCCTTCCTGCAAGAGGTGGCCGAGCGCTTTCGCGATTCGGTCTCGCTGGCCATCCTCGACGGCGACAGCGTGGTCTATCTTGCGCACGTGCCAAGCAGCCGCCGCATCGCGTATCGCGCCTCGGTTGGCTACCGCCTGCCGGTCCACTGCACCTCGCTCGGGCGGCTGCTGCTTGCGCACGCGCCGAAGCGGCAGCAGAACGCCGTCCTCGCCAAGGCGCCGTTCCAGAAGTACACCCCGATGACGCTGAGCGAAGCGGACGATCTGCGGGCGGCGCTGGCCAAGGCACTGGAGCAGGGTTACGCGGCACAGGACAGCCAGCTGGAAATCGGCGTGCTGTCGATCGCGGTACCGGTGCGCGACCCGCAGCAGCGGGTGATCGCCGCCATCAATTGCTCGACCGAAGCCGAACGGACCAGCATGGAGGAACTGCTCTCCACCCGCTTGCCCGCGCTGCGCGAGGCCGCCGCCTCGATCGAGGCGGCGATACAGCGAGCGCCCGCCCTCGCGCACTCCATTTCGGCGGCGTCCTGAGCCGGGCAACACCGGCACGCGCCTAGCTTGCCGCCTCGGGCTCCATGGCGATATCGAGCTCCACCAGTTGGTAGTTGTCGCGCTCGGGGTGCGGGCGCACTGCCACGATGTGGTCGTCGATGGTCGAGAAGATGCAGTCGACCGGATTGGCGGGATCGCCGGCGAAATAGACCTGCGAGGTAAGCATCCGATAGCCGGGATGTACCACGCGATAGTGGATGTGCGGAGCGCGCTGGCGGTTGCGGCCGAGCCGCTTCATCAGCACGCCGACTTCGGTGTCTTCGCGGCCGATGATGTAGCCGCCTGGCCGCACCGTGAGAATGCTGAAACCGCCATCCGCGTTGCAGCGCAGCTTGCCGCGCAGGTTGTCTGCCGACTGGGAATCGTCCTCGTTTTCATAGCGGCCGAACTGGTTCGGCTGCCACACGATGAGTTGCGCCCCCGCGATGGAGCGGCCGGTCACCGCGTCGCGCACCTGCCCCCTTAGCTCGAGACGCTGGCCGGGCTCTTCGTCCGTCGCCAGCGAACAAGGATTGGGGCCTTCGGCGATGCCATCCTTCGGGAAGGGGCCGGTCACGTTCTGCGGCGTGGCCTGATCGTCGGAGCGTGCCAGATCGAGCGCCCGCATGGTCATGCCCATCATGTCGCAAAGCATGATGAGTTCATCCTGAGCCGCCACCTTGCCCAGCCAGCCCACGATGCGATAGAGCTCCTGGTCCGTCAGGCGCAATTCGTCCAGCATGGCGTGAAAGTGGCGAAGCGCCACCGCGAAGCGAGCCTGAAGCGCCGGATCGGAACCTGCGGCACCTTCGCACATCGCGCCGATTGCCCGTTGCAGGGTGGGATTGTCTTGCATGTTCATGGTTGTCTCCGTCTCGGTTTATCGGGTTGCGGCGCCGCCGGCCAGGTCGACGGCTCGCGCAAGCAGGGTCGAATCCGCCTTCAGCTTGTGCTTGGCCGGCTTATGCGTGGGCGTGTGGGGAATGGCGTCGACCAGCACCACGAAGCGCGGCAGCTTGTGCGCGGCAAGCCGGTCTTTGGCCCAGGCAACCAGGGCTGCCGGATTGACCGTCTGGCCCTTCCTGAGCTGCACTGCCAGCATGATTTCTTCTTCGCCAAGCTCGGCCGGCACGCCGACGGCCGCGGCTTCTTCGACCGCGGGATGCTCGCCGAAAATGCGGTCGAGTTCGGCGCCGGACACGTTTTCGCCCTTGCGCCGGATGACGTCCTTCTTGCGGGCGACGAAGACGTAGTAGCCGTCGGCGTCCTGGCGCACCAGGTCGCCAGTGGCGAACCAGCCGGCCTTGAACGCGGCTTCGGTCTGTGTGGCGTCTCGAAAGTAGCCCTGCATCAAGGTGGGCGTGCGGATCAGCAACTCGCCCTCCTCGCCTTGGGCCACGTCAACTCCCTCGTCGTCGACGATGCGGGCTTCGGGTGCCGCGATGCTGGTATCGGGATGACGCGAGATAAGGCCCATCGTCCCCAGCTTGTGCGGCCCATTGAAGGGGTTGGCGATCACCCCCGGGATTTCGGTCATGCCATAGCACTCGATCAGCCGCGGCACATGAAACTCGTTCTTCATCACGCGGACCATCTCGTGCGTCTGCGGCGCGATGAACATCTTGGTGATGCGGTGGCCGGGGACGAACTCCTCGCGCGGCCGGCGCGCCAGGATGCTGCCGGCGGCAGCCACGAGGTTGACCTCGGTCGCGCCGCTCTCCGCGGCAAAGCGCCAGAAGGACGAGGCGGAGAACTTGCGCAGCAGCACTAGGCAGCCGCCGCATGCGAAGGCGCCGCCAACCGAGTACATCAGCGCATTGATGTGGAACAACGGCATCACGCACATCACCCGCTCGCTGGGCTGCAGGTAGAGGCGGCCAACGAATGCCTCCGCGGTCAGCACATAGCCGCGATGGCTGTGCATGGCGCCTTTCGGGAAACCGGTGGTGCCCGAGGTGTAAATAATCAGCGCGGTATCGGTCGCGTTGCCCGTGCCCGGCGGTGCCTGCGCCGGCGTGCCGGCGCCCATCGATTCCTCAAGCGTGGGCACCGCGTGCTGGCCGGCCTCGTTGGCACGCAGCCAGACACTCTCGCCAAGTTCGGCGACGACGGCCGCCGCGGTTTCGAAGGTGGCCGGGGAACACACAACGCCCGAGACCTGCGCGTGCCGGAGCACGTAGAGCGCCTCGTCCAGCCGGTAGTCCGGATTCGCCGGCACCATGCTGGCGCCGATCCGCGCCAGCGCGAACATCAGTACCACCGTGGAGGGATGGTTGGCCGACAGGATGCCGATCCTGTCGCCGGGGCGCACACGCATATCGTGCGCCAGCCAGTTCGCGGCGCGGGAAATCCGCGCTTCCAGCTGCCCATAGGTCCAGGACTCGCCTTCGAACAGGACGGCGGGCTTGTCCGGATGTGCTTCGACCCGCGCGGCGAGAAAATCCGGGAGCGTGAAGTCATGCGCCCGGTACTGCCGGAGCACCTCCAGCGGGGTGATCATCGCCGGGTTACCGACGGAATGAGGATGGCTCATGCTGCCCTCGCCGGGATGCCGTCAAAAGCGATGGCGTGTTCGGCGGCATCGGCCAGGATGAAGCCAATAGGCTGCCGTTGCTCTTCCTGCAGGTGGGCGATCAGGCTTGCCACGCGGGCCAGCAGCGGCACCCCCTTCAAGGCGCCGGCCGGATATCCGGCATCCAGCAGAACCGCCGGGATCGCCCCGGACACGTTCATGGGCAATGGCTTGGCATAGTGCGCCGGGACCGCTTCGGCGACCGCTTCCAGCGCGGCGACGTGTTCGCCCGCCAGGCCTAGTTCGCGCGAGTACGCCAGCAGCCGGTGCGCGCGCGGGTCGCCCTGCTTGTGCGTGGGATGACCAAAGCCCGGCAGCGGCTTGCGCGCCTGGCGCAAGGCCCGGACCACCGAGTGCGCGCTTTCGGCAATGGAACCAACCTCCCTGCCCGCCAGCACTTCCTTGAGCATCAGGCCGGCAGTTTCCGATGCACCCAGTATCACGGAGCCGCAGCCAAGGACGCCGGCCGCGACCGCGCCCTGCAGCGCGTCCGGGGCAGCTGCAAGAGTCATTCGCGCAGCCTGCACGGACGGCACCAGGCCATGTTCGGCGATGGCGACGAGACAGGCATTAGTGACCGCCACCAGTCCTTGGTCAGGTATCCGCCCGGTAAGGAGAAACAGGAAGTACTCCGTGAAGCCGACCTTGCCGATGAGTTCCTGGCTCAGGTCCTTGCCATGCACGGAAACCCCGTGGATATCCACCTCGGCGATGGCCGTACGGCCAGCCGGGGCCTGCTTTATCTGCTCGATTGTCATATCATCTCCTCTTTCTTTTTTGCGGTAGGCGCAAATAATAGCGATATGCGAAGAATTCTAGGGCGGGATCTAGCAGTTGGCAAGCCACCTGAACGAGGACAGGCGAACCGCACATAGCCCGGCAGATTCGCCCAAGGCATCGCTCACGCTCCGTCCGTGAATGGCTCCGCATTGCCGATCTTTGCCAGCGAACCGTCCGTGAACGGATCAACTTGCCGGATGGCCCCATCCGTGAAGGGATCAACTGGGCGGGCGGCACCTTCGGTATAGGGATCGGCCTTGCGCACCGCTACCTTGCGGAACTGCTCATCGACGAGTCCGCCGTGCCGCGGGAAGTCCTGCGTTGCCACCTGGGGTGCTTCGAGCCGACTGCTGCGCGCACCATCCAAAAAGACGTCGGGAGAACGCACAGTCGCCTGCGCGGCTGAACTCGCTACCAGCATCACGGCCGCGCCAATCATTGCCTTTCTCATTGCACTTGCTCCTTTGAAAACCAAAAAGAGAACGGGAACCACGCCAGATGCACTCTTTCGACCTGAGTGGTGACGCCCTTGGAGCACACTATAGACAAAACCGTACCGTATGGTATTCTTCGGTTTGGAAGACAGGGTTCGGTATCGTTGAATGCTCTGAGCGGCGCAGGACTGCCGCAAGGCCCTGGATCTTCGATTTGATAGACTGCAGAGGACCTGAGACATCAGGTCGCGATTTTGGCGCTTGGCCTCTTAACCACCTTGCTACTCAATGGACCCACAACAGAGCACGTTGACGAAAACCTCCGCGAAGTCGCCTCTGCGCTTGACGCGCCGGGGGGAAGATAAGCGCGCGCTGATTCTGACCATCGCCGCCGACATGTTTCTCGATCACGGCTACGACGGCGTCAGCCTCGACGAGATTGTCAAGGCGTGTGGCGGCTCAAAAACCAATGTCTACAGCTACTTTGGTGGCAAGGATGGGCTATTCGTCGCTGTTGTAGAGATGCTTTGCGACAAATTCCTGGAGAAAACCGAGTGCCTGGACCTCTCGCACAGCAGCGCGGCGCAGGGCTTGCAGAAGATTGCGCACAGTTTCCTCCAGTCGCTGCTGGAAGAGCGCCACCTCGCATTCCTGCGGCTCATCATCGCCGAATCCCGCCGGTTCCCTGAACTGGGCGATGCGTGGTACACACGCGGCCCGAAGGCTTCCTGCACGTACATCGCCAGTTTCCTGGCAACGCATGAGGCTGCGGGGGCCACGCTGGTCGCAACACCTGAGATCGCCGCCCAGACATTCCACAGCATCGTGATCGCCGGCACATTGCACCGCGCGCTGGCGACTGACTACCGCCCCACCGAAGGCGAACTCGACGCGCTCATTCTGTCTGCCGTTGCTTTGATCCTAAGGTCATAGCTGCCGATCGGCATTTCCCGAATGCCGGGGCCTGGTTAGCTCACAGCGCCGCATTGCGAACGTCAACGCGCTCGACGCGCGTCCTGTGCTCACTAGCTCCGCTGACAATCGGTTGCGATAGCCGCTTGCTCCCTCCATCGCCGGTGGCGAAGCCGTCGCCGTTGTTCCAGCAAGCCTAGAGTCCCTTCTCGGCCAGCATCTGCCGACTATCCCTCGTTTGGCGTCAAAGCGGGCGCCATCACACATCAACAGGTTGTGATATGAAAATTACGCGCCAGCTTCTGCCGCTGCTTTGCTGCGCCTTTTTGTCATCCGCCGCCCTGGCGGACGCTGTGACACTGCCCCCGATGAATCTCGGCAACACGAGCTTTCTGGACGGCATCGCAGGGCCGGGCTTCCTTTTTGAAGTTGGCTCCAGCTACTACCACGCCACGACCCTCAAGGACGACGCCGGCAACGCCAGTCCGGGGGCCCCGCGCATCGAGGTAGCTGCCATCGTTCCGCATATTGCCTACATATCCCCCAATATCACGGTGCTTGGCGGACATGTTGGCGGCGAGATATTGCTTCCGCTTGTCTATGCCAACCTGAAAGTCGGGCCCGGCCTCGAAGATAGCAACTTTGCCGCCGGCGACGTCCAGTTCAGCCCCTTCCTGGTTCAATGGACGGGCCAGACGCTGTTTGGCATGCCCTTCTTCCAGCGGTTCGATCTGCTTTTTTCGGCGCGAACCGGGCAGTACAACCGCAATGCGCTCGCCAACGCTGGAAGCCATGCCTGGACGGTCGCGCCTTACTATGCTTTCACGCTGATGCCCACCGATAAGTTCGAGATCAGTGCCCGGCTCAACTACCAGTGGAGCGGCAAGAACACCAAGCCATCCCCGGCCTTGAACGCAGACTCCGTGCAGGCCGGTGACGCGCTGTCTCTAAACCTCTCTGGCTCCTATGCTGTTTCCAAGCAATGGCGGATCGGCATCGCTGGCTATGCCCTGCAACAACTCAGCGAGGATCGCATCAATGGCAAGTACCAGTTGGACTCCAAGGAACGGCTCTTCGGGGCTGGCCCGGGGGTGCTATACCAAGGAAGTTCGTACCAGATCCTRTTGAATGCATATAAGGAATGGGGCGCCAGGAATCGCCCGGAGGGCAGCAAGATCGTGCTGCGGTACCTGCTCCCGTTCTGATTGGAAACACCGCGCCAGCCTCTTGCCTCACTTTCCAGGGACGGCTTGTTATGGCTGCATGAATTGGCATCATCCGTACGCAAGGTCTCGCCATGGAATATTTGTTGGATCCTCTTTGCCTGGGTGTTGGCTTGGTGCTATGCGATGTTCTCGCCTGGCGCCTCATCGAACCCGGCTACAAGCGGCTGCGCCTTGCCGCCCGGCTGGCAATATTTGCATTGCTGACTGCCGTGCTTCTCCATGGCGGCATGAGCCCGCTCGATGCAGCACCGTCGCCTGAACAGCCGGTTCGCCATTTCCTTGGACAGGCGCTGGAGATCATCTGGTGGCTGCTCGGCGCCCGCGCCCTCACCATTCTCCTGGACGCGCTCTTCATGCCCAAGGCCTGGCACCAGGAGCGCCTGTTCCAGGACGTGCTGGGTGCGCTGATCTTCGTTGCCGCGGCCGTGGCGGCCATCGCCTACGTGCTTGAGCTTCCTGTGAGCGGTTTGCTGGCGACGTCGGGCGCCCTGGCCATCATTGTTGGCCTGGCGATCCAAAGTACCTTGAGCGATGTGTTCTCGGGACTCGTACTGAACGCCACACAGCCCTACCATCTCGGCGACTGGGTCTCCATCGATGGCGTGGACGGCAAGGTGCTGGAGATAAACTGGCGCGCCACCCATCTGCTAAGCGCCCAAGGGAATCTGGTGGTGATCCCCAACAACGTGACTGCCCGGGCCAAGATCACCAATATCAGCCGGCCCTCGGAACTGCACGGTGTCAACGTATCCATCCAGGTCACACCGGAAGCCCGCCCGAATGTGGTTGTGGAAGCGCTGGAGCGCGCGGTTCTAGGTTGCAAAGTCGCATTGGCAAAGCCCGCGCCATCGGTGATGGTGAAACAGGCCGGCGCCAACTCGATCGAATATGAAATTACCTGCTACGTCGAGGATATCGCCAATAAGAGACTGGCCACGAATCAACTCTTCGATCTCGCGCATCGGCACCTCGCATCCGTCGACGTCAATCTCCGTCCGCTCGCGGTCCCCAACACAGGCACCCCGGCGACCGATCGCCGCCAGCGGCTGCTTTCGACTGTGAGCATCTTCCAGGCGCTTGGCGCGGACGAACTCTCCCAGCTTGCCGAACGCCTGTCGCGGCATGAATACCAGGCGCACCAGACGGTTGTGACAAGTTCCGATGTCACGGACTACATGCTCCTTGTGGACTCGGGTGTGCTCTCCGTCTCAATTGCACGCGGAAACGAGCGCCTGGAGACTGCCCGCCTCGGACCGGGTGAAGCGTTCGGCGAGCCTGGCGTTTTGGCGGGCATTGCCATGCAGGTGACCATTGAGGCAATTACCGGCGTGGTCCTCTACCGGCTCGATAAATCGGATCTCACACCGGTACTTCAATCCCGTCCTGAAGTGGGATCGCAAATGTGCCAGCTGCTTTCCCAGCGGCAGGAATCGAACAGCGCCTTCGGCAACATGCAACCGCCTGCCCATGCCGGCAAATCCAGCGTCTTGCAATGGCTCCAGGACAAGATGCACAGCCTCCATCATCTTGCCGGACACTAGGTGCCGTGACCCCGGGGCACTGACCTCTCCGGCAGAACACCGTGTTCGGTCGAGCAGAACGCCGGCGCACCTCGTGCTCGACTATGATGACACCAGTCCGGAAACTGCGGGAACACCAGCGTTTGCGCTCTTTTACCACCCTCGTCAGGCTCTGACCCAAGTGCAATGGCAAAGACATCCGGCAGCACGTTAGCGCCAGAGCGCGCATCATTCGCCAATACCGTCCGGACATACTGGCAGGCGGACCGGGGACGGCTGGTGCACGCGTCCAAGACCGCGCTTGCCGTGGTCCTTGCCATGTGGCTCTCGATGCGGCTTGAGCTTTCCTCGCCGCGCACTGCCATGGTTTCAGCGGTCATCCTGCTGATGCATCAGCATAGCGGCATGGTGCTGGCAAGAGGTTTCTACCGTGCCCTGGGGATGCTGGTTGGCAATCTGGCCGCCCTGCTGCTGTTCTTCGCCTTCCCGCAAGAACGCGTGCTATTCCTGCTCTGCTTGTCCGTCTGGACCGGGCTGTGTGTTTGCGGGGCTGCCTACTACCGGAACTATCAATCGTATGGATTCGTACTCGCGGGCTACGCGACGTGTATTGCCGCCGTTCCGTCCATCAACAATCCCTATGCGATCTTTGACAACGTGATTGTCAGCCTTAGCGAGGTATCGATCGGGATCCTTTGCGCAGGGTTGGTAAGCGCGCTGATCTTCCCACAGCGGGTCGCCACGATGATGCTGGCTGCGGGCCAGCTGCATATCACCACCTTTGTCGGCTTCATCCGCGAGGCCCTGCACGGCAGGCAATCCCCGTCCGCGCTTGGACTTTCACACCTGCATCTGATGGGCGAACGCGCCCAGCTTGAGAACTTGCGCAGCGCGGTGGTCTTCGAGGATCCGGAGTTGCGCGCGAACAATGACCTGATGGTTCGCCTGAATCACGATTTCCTCGATGCCATTGCGCGCTTTCACACTATTCACCAACTGCGCGCACGCATCGAAAAGACCGAAGATCATCGGGCCGGAGGCGCACTCGATGCCCTCTTCGACTCGCTGTCCAGAATCCTGCCGTCCCCCTCGGACGGCGCCAGGCTAAGCCTGGCGGAGGTACGCGGCCTGCATGCCAGATTGCTGGCATTGAAGGCCGAGCTGCCCGGCAGCATCGCGTCCGCCTCGGCGGCGCTTTCCGATGCTCCGCCGCCGGCATCGGACCGGTTTGCCGCGGGTGCGACAGCACTCGACGAAGCCACGGCCGATCTGCTCTCCTATACCGAGCACTATATCGCCCTGCGCACAGCCCGCACATTCGTCACGGGGCGCCCCCGCAAACGGCCGCACAAACTCTTGTACTCGGGGAATCGCGCCTTTGCCCTGGCATCCGGCCTGCGCGCAGCGATAGCCATCCTGGCATGCTCGTGGCTGTGGATTGCGTCGGGTTGGAACGGCGGCAGCTCGGCAGTCATCGCCGCTGCCATCGCCATCGCGCTCTACTCGGTCATGCCCCAGCCGACCGCCGTTGCCCGGCAGATGCTCATCGGTTGTGCGGCGGCCTGGCTGGCCGGCCTGTTTTTCAACTTTTTCATCCTGCCTCGCCTCGACGGGTTCCTGCTGCTCGCGGTCTGGATCGCCCCGTTCATCATGGCTGGCAGCTATCTCGGTACCTTTCCGAAAACCGCGACGATTGGGTTGGGATTCGGTATCTATTTCAGTTTCCTCAGCAATCTGACAAACCCGACCGTCTACAACCCGACCAGCTATCTGGACTCAGGCCTTGCCACGCTGCTTGGCATTGCGATAGCGTCGCTCGCGTTTGCGACCATCGTCCCCCAGGGCGGTCACTGGCTGGCCGAGCGCTATCTGCATCAGTTGCGCAAGCTGGTGGCAAGAGAGGCGTGCCATGGCGCACTCGACGGCCTGCGCCTGACCTTCGAGAGCAATATCCGCGATTTCGTGCAGTACGCCGGCACCCGGCCGGTGACTGGCCGCGCCAGCCAGGCGGATCTGTTGGGATGGTCTTTCGCCGCGCTGGAGATCGGGCTTGGCGTGATCAGTATTCGTGAAGCGACGGCCAGGGAGGCCATGCCAGCGAGATGGAAAAAACAACAAGACAGCATGCTGGCGGCGATCTCCGCGCTATTCCTTGCACCCTCGCCGCAGACTCATGAGGTCGCGTTGCGCGCCGTCGAAAGCGCCATTGAACAGACAGCCGGAACGGCAAGCAATCCGGCAAGCGGCGAGCCTGGATCGCGGCCGTCGCAAGTCCGGGCCTTCCTGCACTTCGTCAGGCTGTCGCTGCTGGACGATGCCCTCCCCCTGGTCAATGCCTTTCCGGGCACTGGTGCCGAAGCTGCCTGATGCAAGCATGCGCGCCCTGGCCTCCCACCGACAGAATCATGCGGGTGTTCGCCGTGCCAGCTAGATCCCTGATTTGCGCCTGTGCCTGCGCTTGCGCCCTCGCCGGTTGCGCTAATACAGGCGGCATCGCCCCGTCATCCACCCTGATCGATGCCACCGCGGTCGATGCCGGCACCGCCTTGCACGCAACGCAGCAGGACGCGGGCTGGCCGCAGCAGGCCTGGTGGGACCGCTTGGGTGACCCTGCATTGAATGCGCTGGTAGAACGTGCGGTCGCAGGCAGTCCCGATATGCGAATCGCGCTGGCGAGAAGCCAGCTTGCCGAAGCACAGGCCCGGATTGCCGGCGCCGCAGTCGAACCCAGCGTCACCGGTGGCGGTTCATTCGGCCGGACGCGGTTTCCCCGCCTGTCCACCCCGCAGCCCATTGGCGGCCACACCACGTGGAACAACCGCATAGGTATCGATCTCTCCTACGACCTCGACCTTTGGGGCAGGAACCGGGCCGTGCTGCAGGGCACCATCGACAATGTGCAAGCGGCCGCCGCCGATGCCCGCGCCGTGCAGTTGAACTTGGAGACCTCCGTGGTTCTTGCCTATGTGGAACTGGCCCTGCAGTATGCGATCTGGGATGTGAACAAGGCGATGCTTGCGCGGCAAAGCAATATCTACGACATCATCCGCAAGCGCGGGAGCCGCGGCCTGGCCAGCCAACTGGAACTGAGCCAGGCGCGCACGCCGATCCCTGCCCTGCTTGCGCAGCTACAACAATCGGAACGGGAGATCGCGCTGATCAAGAACCAGCTTGCGGTGCTCAGCGGCGACGGCCCGGGCGCGGGGGAACGGCTGCAGCGCCCAAAACTGGTACTGGAAACGCCGATTGCCGTGCCAGCCACGCTGCCGGCGGAACTGGTCGGACACAGGCCCGACATCGTGGCGCAACGCTGGCGCGTAGAAACGGCAGCGCAAGGCATGAAGGTGGCAAAGGCAGATTTCTACCCGAACATCAATCTCGTGGCGAGCCTGGGCCTGGCTTCCGCGGCCTTCGGCAACTTCTTTACGTTCATCAACAACGACGCGATCGGACACAACGTTGGCGCCGCGTTCTCGCTGCCCATCTTTGACGGTGGGAGAAGGCAGGGCAACTATGGCGCCGCAACCTCGAACTACGACCTCGCGGTCGAGAGCTACAATAAAGCAGTGCTTTCCGCCTTCCAAAGCGTGGCGGATCAAGTGATCTCCCTCCAGTCGCTCACACAGCAGCAGGCCGGCATCGAGGAGGCGCTACTGTCGGCAAAGCAGGCGTACGGGCTCGCTGAGAAGGGCTACCGCAGCGGGTTCACCGACTATCTCAACGTACTGAACACCGAGAACGAACTCAGGCGCCAGCAGCAAAGCCTCGCGCTGGTGCAGGCCAGCCGCCTCGATGCGTGGGCACGTCTCATGCAAGCCCTTGGCGGCGGCTTTGATGAGACAAAGTCTGCGAGCCAGGAATGAGCGAAGCCGGAGCACTGCCCCATGTCTCGTGAAATCGCCTTGTCATCCGTCCTGATGCCGACTTTGTTGCCGGTATTCCTGGCTTGCGTGGTGCTCTACCTGCTGGTCGATTACCTGTTCGCACGCATTGGTCTCTATCGCCTGGTGTGGCATCCCGCACTGTTTCGCGCGGCCTTGTTCGTGTGCATGTTCAGCGGCATCGGCCTGATGCTATGGGACTGAGTTTACCGCCCTGGGCAATCGCCAATCGGATCAAAATCATTCAGGAACATGAAATTGAAAATGCAATTCCTGTTGCGTCTGCTTGTCACCTTGCTATTGACAACTGCGGCGATCGTACTCGGCTACAGTCTCTGGACACACTATATGTATTCACCATGGACGCGTGACGGCCGTGTCCGCGCGGAAGTGGTGAATATCGCCGCGGATGTCTCCGGCCTGGTTTCCCGCGTGCCCGTGAAGGATAACCAGGAGGTGCATCAAGGCGACCTGCTTTTCGTGATCGATCAGGAACGCTTCCGGCAGGCGCTCGCCCAGGCCGAAGCACAGGTCCAGGCCCGCAAGGCGGAGCTGGACATGCGGCACCAGCAGACTATCCGGCGCCGTGACCTCGATAGTTCGGTCATCTCGGTAGAAAGCCGGGAAGATACCAGTGCCCAGGAAAAGCAAGCGAAAGCGAACTACGACGCAAGCCTGGCAGCCCGGGATACCGCGAAGCTGAATCTGCAAAGAAGCGAGATTCGTTCCCCGGTAGACGGATACGTGACCAACCTGAATCTCTATGCTGGCGATTACGTGAGTGCCGGGTCGGCTCGCATGGCCGTCATCAACAAGCACTCCTACTGGATTTACGGCTACTTCGAAGAAACCAAACTGTCGAAGGTGCGCGTAGGCGCGAAAGTCGAGATCAGGCTGCTATCTGGTGGC
Source organism: Cupriavidus sp. 01L45 (assembly GCF_056399885.1). Classification (NCBI taxonomy): domain Bacteria; kingdom Pseudomonadati; phylum Pseudomonadota; class Betaproteobacteria; order Burkholderiales; family Burkholderiaceae; genus Cupriavidus; species Cupriavidus sp. 01L45. Next base: position 71,490 of record NZ_JBFTSG010000043.1, read on the forward strand.
GATCCGTTAAGCGGACATGTGGAGAGCATTGCACGAGGCATTGCCGACCGCGACAACCCTACCAGTGCGAATCTGTTGGCTGACGTGAATCCCGTGTTCACCTGGATCCGGCTGGCGCAGCGCGTGCCCGTACGCATCCATCTGGATGCTCCCCCTGACGATCTCCGCCTTGCCATGGGGACCACGTGTACCGTCACCGTCGTTGCCGACGGCGGCGGAAAATAGAGCGCGCCCGTTCCGAGGGTCGCGATACCAAGCCATGCATGCCTAGGAAACGAGCTTCAGCTTGTAGAACAATTCGACACGCTCCACCAAGTCACCTTTGTGCTCCTCGAACCGGCGTATATGTTCGGCTTGCGTGTGATGCTCTCCCTGGGCCTCTTCGCTCGCCCAATGCTCTAGGAAGACGAATCGGTTCGGATCATCCTGCTGTTCAAATAGCTCATAGCGCAAGTTGCCTCGGTCCTTGCGCGATGGCTCCACCAGAGCCTTCAGCTTCTCCCTGAGATCCGCCTCGCGCCCCGGCTTCGCATATACGCTTACCAATACAAAGAAATCGTCCATCTTTCCCTCCGTCGTGCCGTCAAGAGCATGCAGCCGTGCCGCTATCGGGCCGGGACATGGCAGGCGCGTCAAAAGGGGGGCCACGAACTCGCTAAGCCCCCCTGCACCCTGAACCAATGAAACGGTCCGCCAGGCACGGCGGCCGAAACCGGGCCGATACTAATCCTTCTTCTCGTAGGCGAACTGGATGCCGGCCRTTCCCCCCGTTTCGATGAAGAGATTCATGAAGGCAGGCACCGTATCCGACCTGGCCCAGTCGCGCTGGAGTTCGCACAGCATCTGCGTCCAGCTGATCATCTGGCCGCCCGCTTGCTCGATCCGCCGCAACGCGGCCTCATGCGCCGCAACAGAGGTTCCGCCAACGGCGTCCACTACCGCATAGACTTCGTAACCCTCCTCCAGCGCATCCAGTGCGGGAAAGGATAAGCACGCCTCTGTCCACAGCGCGGTCATGATCAGCTTCTTCCGCCCCGTTGCCTTTACCGCCTCCTTGAACTCCGTGTCCTCCCAAGAGTTGATGGAGGTGCGATCGATGGTCGGCAGGTGGCCGAGCACCTTCTGAATCTGCGGGATTGGCGGCTTGTTCAGCCCGGTCTTCACATTCACCGTCGAATGGACAATCGGCAACCCGTACGCCACTGCCATCTTCGCGGTGCCTACGATGTTGTCGATCAGGAGCTGACGATCCATCGAGGCAATGGAGTTAACCTGCACCGGCTGGTAATCGATGATGATGAAGGTTGAATTCTGCGGGGTGAGAAGGTGATCACTCTTCGGATCGCGTATCGCTTCGCTGGTCATACTAGTCTCCAATGCGGCAGTTTTGCCATGGGTGCCATGATTGGGCACACACCTGTTGAACCGCCTTTCAATGCCAGAGAGCGCGGTACCGGCATGCAGCTCGACAGGTCACCCACCTCCTAGCAACTTGATGTGTCGAGCCTAGTAAAAGATACCCCCTCAATCAAGGACAATCCGCCAGCCAGAAAAGGGGAACGTGTTCGCGATTCCCCGTTGCCACGATGATCAGAATGTCAGCGCCGAATTCCGCACCGCCGCCGGGAACTCTGTCGTAGCTGGCTATCGTTTTTTGAGCCGGCGCCGCCACCTTGGTGATAGCGCGCCTGGCACGCGGCCAGAAACAGCACATGCATCTGTCCACGCTAATGCCACAATGCTCAATCCAGCTGGGCCCCTGAATCCTTGACGAGCTTTGCCCACTTTGCCAGTTCATCCATGATCAAGGCCCGGAACTGCTCTGGCGTGTCGGAAGTAGCTTCGGCTCCCTGCACCGCCAGCCTGTCCTGCACATCCTTGCTATTGAGCACCTTCACGGTCTCCGCGTGAAGTTTCGCGAGGATATCTTTCGGCGTGCCCGCTGGCGCAAGCAGGCCATACCAGGAAACGGCTCCGTAGCCGGAAACGGTTTCTGCGATTGCCGGAACCTCGGGCACGAGCCGGGAACGCTTCTCCGTAGCCACGCCAAGCACGCGCAGCTGCCCAGTTTTCACAAATGGCATCACGCCGGGCAGGCTGCCGAACGTGATCGGGACCTGGCCACCGACCACGTCGGTAGCCGCGGCAGCAGCGCCTTTATATGGTACGTGCGCAAGATCGATCCCCGCCTTTGCCTTCAGCATTTCCCCAAGCAAATGATTCAGCGTGCCATTCCCCGCCGACGCGTAGTCGAGCTTGCCCGGCCTGGATTTGGCCAGACTGATCAACTCCTTGACGGATCTCGCCGGAAACGCAGGATTCGTGACCAGCAGATAGGGGGCCGTAGCCACTAGCGTGATCGGCTCGAAGTCCTTGACGGGATCGAAGGGAATCTTCCTGTAGAGCGACGGATTGATCGTGTACGAGCTGCCCACGGTCAGCAGCAGCGTATAGCCATCGCGTGGTGCCTTTGCCGCCAGCTGAATCCCGATATTCCCGCCCGCCCCCGGCCGGTTGTCGATGATGAAAGGCTGCCCTAGGTTTGCGCTTAGCCTTTGCGCGACAATTCGTGCCACCGCATCATTGGCGCCGCCAGGGGCCTGGGGAACGATCAGCGTCACTGGCTTGCCGGGATAGCCGCTGGCCGCCGCCGTGCCGCAGGCAAGTGAGAGGCTCAGGGAAGCCACCGCGCCAAAGAGGCGGCAAACTGGTTTTGTCGTGTTCTTCAAGTTCTGTCTCCATACAGGGCATGTCCCTGTTCTTCCACCTACGCTACGTGCGCGGTGGAAGCCATGGAGGGTGAAAGAACCCGAGGCGGCTGTAAAGCAATCTTTGGTGAAAGCGCCATCGCGGAAAACGATGGCAAGACAGGAATGAGGCGGACTACCGCAGAAGACGACTGGCGAAGATCGGCCGAAACGGCGTCAGCCCCCCAGTTCCACCGATGTGCTCCGCTTGCGCGCCGGCGCCGACTTGGCTTTCGGTTGCTGGAGGAACTTCAGCACCAGGTTCGTGGTCGCCTGGAAATGATCGGAAAGAAGCCTGCAAGCTTTGTTGGCATCGCGCTCGACGATGGCATTGACGATTGCCTTATGTTCCGCCGCCACATCCCGGCCTCGTTCAGCCTTGGGCACAGCGAGAGAAATAAAGCGGTAACGCGCCGTCTGGTCCCTGAGCACTGTCGAAAACCGGCGCATCCATGGCGACTTGCATCCTGCGATCAGAACCTCATGAAAGGCGGCATGGGCCTCCTCCCACTCGGGATTCAGCGCTCCATCCTGTCCACGCAGAACCATCGGGATGCGCGTCAGGCGATAATGCGCGGCAACGACCTCTCCCTCCCAAGCGATATCTCCCGTCTCGATCGCGTCCCGGAGTGCGCTGGTTTCGATCTGCTGCCTGACACGGGTGATGTCCAGAAGCTCCTCCGGCGACAACTCCGCTACCCGAAAGCCCTTTTGATCGATTGCCAATACGAATCCGGTCGTGCACAGGCGAGACAGTGCCTCTCTTAGCGGAATAACACCTGCCTGGTAGCGCTCAGCCAACTCCTTCAGGCGGAGCTTGCTACCGGCGGGCAATTTGCCGTTGATAATGTCTTCACGGACGGTCTGCTCGAGAATGGACGCCCAGGTGCGCCCCCCCAAGTCCAGCGTTTCCGCCGCAACGGCAGCAACTTCCTCGGCGCCTGCCTTTGCTGACTTAGCTCTCGGCACAGTATCGCCTCGCAAAATGATAGATAGTATGAGCCATTATATATTTTTGCGAGACGAGCAGGTCGCAATGCAAGCAAGACATCCCGACTATCACCGCGGTCGCGGCCGCTGTGTTGCCGATGGCCAACGCAGCATGGACTTCGCTGTTCCCGATACATTCGAACGAAGGCCGCTGGCGCAACGCGCCTGCCAGCGGCCTTGGGTCAGCCGCGGGGTGCGCTATGCGGCGTGGCAGTGGACCCCGGAATCCGACAAGCGGCCGAGGATGCCCTGCATTGCTGCGGCGAATTCCCGTTCGGAGTTGGCGCCATGCCGTTGTTGCCGCCAGCAGACGAAACGATCCGGCCGTACCAGTATCGCGCCCGAGTCGGTGATACCGCGCAGCTTGCCCCAGGTACCGTAGACATCGTGCGCATCACAGTTCGGGCCGCCTATGCTAACCACCTCGATCTCGATTCCGGTTTCTTTCGAAATGGCAGTGGCGATGCGGTGCCAGGCGCCACCACCGACACCGGTCAGCAGGGTAAAGCGACCGTGTCCAACCAGGTCCAGCGTGGAGACACGCTCCTTGTGATACTCAAGCCACACGTGCGGAATGACCCCACCTGGCGAGGTGGTCGGATGGTAGTAGAGCTCGGGATCTCGCGTAAAGGGATCGCGCGGCAGCCCGTCCGGCACTACCGCTGCCGACTGGTAAGTCTGGCCAAGCTCCACGCCGTGGCAATTGAACTGGTAGTTCTGCAACTCGACCGCCTCTTGCAGTGCGCGGCGCCGCTCCTGTCCCCGCTCCGTGCCTCCGAAGAGTTCATCGATGTTCTTCCAACCTTCGGCCTCGCTCTGGCCTGGCTGGAATCCTAACGCCTGTGCGATCGGCAGCATATTGCGGACCGACTTCATGGCGCGGTCAACCACTTGCCTGGCGACCGGCTGTCGTTCGGCGGAATAGCTGTCGAGCAATGCGTCGTCCGCACCGCCACGAATCACATACGCAAGCTTCCAGGCCAGATTAAAGGCATCCTGGATCGAGGTATTGGTGCCAAGACCGTTGGCGGGCGGGTGTCGATGCGCGGCATCGCCGGCGATGAAGACACGGCCCTTACGCATGTCCCTGGCTGCAACATGATTGATCTGCCATTTACTGACAGCTTTTACCTTGATGGGAAGGGAGTCATCACCGATGGTAGCCCTGGCACGCCGGATAATGGCTTGCTCACTGAGGTCGGGCTCGCCATCGGCGGGATCGTACATGAATAGCAGCACCCACTCGTTCCATGGGCGCACGCAGATGTAGGTGCCACTTCCCACCCAATAGTCATTGCCGGGCTGGGTCATCCAGTACAGCACACCGGGACGATGCTCACAATATTTGGCGAGATCCACTTCGAGCCAGCAATTGACCGCAGCCCCGAGCCCCATCTGGCCTTCCATCTCGAATCCACATTGGGGCACCACTACGCTAGCGCCACCATCCGCGCCAATGACATAGCGCGCCTTGACCTGCATGGTCTCATCCGTGTCTCGGTCCCTCAGGATGGCCGTGACCGCATCGTCGTTCTGGGAGATCTGAATGAGTTCTGTATTGAACAGGAACTCTGCCCCACGCTCTCGTGCGCAGTCCAGGATGACGGGCTCAAGCAGATGCTGCGGTGCGTTGCACATCTGGGACGGGCTAGCCATCGCGTAATCCGCCTTGCGTTGCTCCGAGCTGCCCCACGTTTGTAGTCGCGCGATCTCCGTGCCCGCGAAACTGGTCGCCCAGACATTGTTACTCATCAGCTCGTTCGGCGTGGCAAACTGCCGCACGCGGTCTTCGATGCCCAGGTCGCGAAACACCTCCATGGTACGTTGGTTGGTGATGTGAGCGCGAGGCGAATTGGCGGTGCCCGGGTACTTGGTGATTGTCAGTGTCCGGACACCGTAGGTGGCCAGCAGTGCCGTGGAAACCAGGCCCGCCGGTCCGGCACCCACGACAAGAACGGGGACTTCGATCGTCTTCAATTTTGTCTCCTCGGATTTCATGCTCAAAGACCTTATTGCTTTTGTTCGTCGATGACGGGATTCGATAACGTGCCGATGCCTTCAATCGTGACCTCGCACACGTCACCATGGCGCATCAGCAGCTTCGGATTACGCGCCCAGCCAATACCGGATGGTGTGCCGGCTACGATTACGTCACCAGCCTCGAGGGTGATCGCCTCGCTGATGATCGCGATCAGCGAAGCCACGTCGTACAGCATGTCGGAGGTATTCGCGGATTGGACAACCTGCCCGTTCAGCCGCGTCTCCAGCTTGAGACCAGCCGCGCCCGGCGGCAATTCATCCGCGGTCACCAGCACCGGCCCGAAGCCACCCGTTGCATCGAAATTCTTGCCAACCGTCCATTGGGGAGACTTGAACTGGTACTCTCGTACCGAACCGTCGTTGAAGATCGAGTACCCGAACACATGCGCCAGCGCGGCTTCCTTCGCAATATGCTTGCCGCCCTTTCCGATCACGACAGCCAGCTCGCCCTCGAAGTCCAGCGAGTCGCTCACCATTGGTCGCACAATGGCACCCGCGTGCCCCACCAGGCTGGTTGGCACGCGCAGGAACAGCGTCGGGTAGTCCGGCTGATCGTAAGGCGACTCCTTGGTATGGTCGGCATAGTTAAGTCCTACGCAAAGAATCTTGCGGGGACTGACAACAGGCGGTAGATAAGTCAGCCGACTGCCGTCCGGCACCGGTGCAGCTTCGGCATACAGGTTGCGTAGTTGGTCTGCGCTCAAGCCTGACTCAATCAACGCGCCAATATCGTTGCCTGCTGCCACAGGCAAGGCTAATACGCCCTCCGTGGTCACCATGCCCATACGTTGCTGGCCATCCAGCAGGAACGTTGTCAATTTCATATTCAAACTCCCAAGAAGTCGAGGCCATAACGCACCGCCGAGCGATATAAATAAAGTACAAATGCAAATATATTTCTGAAGCCAGCCAGACCCAGTTTCCGTCAACGCGGGGCCTGAGGCCCTCTGCGACAGAAGGAACAGATTGAGCGAAGCAAAACAGCAGGCGCCTGTCTACCGGTGCCAGCTCGCCGTCCTCTGCCTTGTTTCAACTCAGGCTTCCGTGTTTCGAATGAAGTAATCCGGGACGGCGGGTCCCCATTGATACAGCGAGTCTTCGGCCGGGAAATCGCCCGCTGGCCACGACTGCCCCGCGGCGATGTAATCGATGTCCGCCGAGTACTCGCAGAACGAGCCCCAGGGGTCGAGCACATAAAAGAAATAGTTTGAGCCGAGTACATGGCGTCCGGTGCCCCAGCCCAGCTTGTAACCCGCGTTGGCCATCTGGCTGGCACCCTGTCCTATCTGATCGACGCTTTCGACATCCCATGCCGCGTGATGCCAGCCTTTGGCGGAACTCTTCACAAAGGCAAGCAAGTGATGGTCGCTGCCGTATGGGGCATGGGTAAAGGCGATCACATCATCGGATCTGTCCGATAGGCGCAAGCCCAGCGCATTCCGATAGAAATCCAGCGCGCGTGGCACGCCAGGCGAAAACAGCAATACGTGCGAAAGGCGTCGCGGATGGACTCTCCGCACCTGGCTCCTGACCACCGCCCCGCGTCTACCTGCCGGCGCGCTTTCCATGCGGACTGTGGACTTCGCGCTCGGGGACGTTTTTGGACCGACCTTGACCTGGACCAGATTGCCATCCACGTCAAAGAACCACACCCCCTCCTCGCTGCCGAACGGCACATCGGTTACAAAGGTCGCACCGCAATCCGCAAGCTGTCGCCGGATGCCGTCGAAGTCCCCTGCAAAGCAATTGAAACTCAGGTAAGCCAGGCGCTTCTGTTCACCCTCATAGAATCTGGCCCAGCAGTGCTGGTCACCGGCAAATACGTCGAGTGAGTTTCCCTTGCGCAG
>NZ_JBFTSG010000044.1:0-78339 GCF_056399885.1 Cupriavidus sp. 01L45
GTTCATTGGGGCTGTCTCCTGGGCTGGATGCGGGTGGGGCGCGTCAGCAGGTTGTTTTTTTGGGGTCCCGGGGGGTGGGTTTTGGTATGGCGTTACGGTAACGCTAAGAGGGGGTGGGATATAACCACCCGCGTTAGGTGGCTTTGCTTTTTTGGGGCCGCGTGTGGGGGGAACCGTTGTGTTTGCCGGGGGGTGGGGTTTTTGGGGGGGCGGCGTTGGTTTTTGCACCCAAGTGCGTACGACATCCCCCTGCGGGGGACGCCGGTCACTCTTCTTTGCCTCGGCAAAGAAGACTAACGAGAAGAAAGCCGACCCTGCCGGGGGCAGAGCAATCGCGGGTGCGCAGGGTGCTGGTTTCGTCGTATGGGCAGCGGTTCTGCTGGTATCTGCCGTTACCGGCTTGCAGGGCCTCGCAATGGCATGCCCATGGGTTTCGTGGTGGTGCCCCTGACCTCGTGTGCAGTGCCCATTCCCACATCTGCCGTTCGCGGTGCGAGGGTCTGCGCCGTTTCGGGTGTGGCTGGTTTCGTGGTTTTGTCTCGGAGAGCAGGCGCGGTGATGTTCGAGCGTGACCCTCGCGGACCGGTCCGCCATGCCCACCACGAAACCAAGGGCGTTGATAGCAAGGTGCCGCTCGCGCTGGTACGGCAGGGCATCAAATGGCTGGACGCTTGCCGCCAGAGACAAAACCACGAAACCACCGATGCGGGCGGGATCGTGGCGCTCGGCACCGCGAACGGCAGATGTGGGAAGGGGCACTGCACACGAGGTCAGGGGCGCCACCACGAAACCCATGGGGCACGCCATTGCGAGGCCCTTCGAGCCGGTTGGACACGCCAGCCAACACACAGGGCCGTACGACGCAACCACCGAGGCCCACAAGCCTGATTGCTCTGCCCCCGGCAGGGTCGGCTTTCTTCTCGTTAGTCTTCTTTGCCGAGGCAAAGAAGAGTGACCGGCGTCCCCCGCAGGGGGATGTCGTACGCACTTGGGTGCAAGATGCCAACGCCGCTATGCAAGCGCGGCCCTCGGCGGACCGGTCCGCGATGCCCACCACGAAACCAAGGGCGTTGATAGCAAGGTGCCGCTAGCGCCGGTACAGCAGGGCATCAAATGACCGGGCGGCTACCGTTAGAGACAAAACCACGAAACCACTACTGCAGGTAGGATCGCGGCGCTGCACATCGCGAACGGCAGATGTGGGAAGGGGCACCGAGCAAAGCGAATCAGGGGCCCCACCACGTGACCATTGGGTGATGCCATTGCGATGCCCTTCGAGCCGGTTGGGCACGCTAGCCAACACACAGGGCCGTACGACGCAACCACCGAGTCCCACAAGCCTGATTGCTCTGCCCCCCGCAGGGGGATGTCGTACGCTGTTGGGTGCAAAAACCAACGCCGCCCCCAAAAATCACATACGGTTTAACCCCCCCCACCCCCCAACTCCATATCCCGAACCCGAGCCACAGCCTCATCACGACTACTAACCCCAAGCTTGCGAAAAACATTCCGCAAGTGCCACTTCACAGTCTCCGGCGACAGCCCAAGCGTCCGCGCGATTTTCTTGTTGGGCAGCGCCTGCCCAAGCAACCGCACCACATCGGCCTCACGCTCGCTCAACCCTTCCATGCCGGCGGCATTTGCCGGCTGCCCATCGGAGGAGAGAGGAGACGTGTCCGGAACGGCACCCCCCAGCGCCTCCCGCGCGGAGCGCAGGCGTTCGACATAAAAAGCCAGCAAAGGGTCCGCCGCCTGCCCCAGTGTGATCTCACCGACCAGGTCAAGCCCCGCCGGATCCGCATCGAGCAGGCTGCGCACCAGCCCAAGCCGGTGCCCACGGCGCAAGGCCGCCAGCATCTGGTCGCGCGCGGCATCCGGCAGCCCGCGCCGGAAGTCGACCACCGCGCTTTGCCACTGCAACTGCGCCACCTGGCGCTGCCAGCCCCGCGCATCGCACAGGGCGATCAGCGGCGCCAGGCGCTGCGCCGCCCCGGCAAGGTCGTCATGCGCAAGGCACATCTGGATGCGTGCGCGTTCGGCCACCACCCGGATCTCATCGAGCGCGCTCGGCTGTGCGTGCGGGTGACGCGCATCGATGACCTCCAGGCGCGCCAGCGCGGCCTGCGYGGCGTCCGGATCGCCGCAAGACAGATGGCGCTGGACCTGGTCCCCCAGGCTATGGGCCAGCAAGCGATCCAGGCCACGTTGCGCCGCGTACTCTTCCAGCCGCTCCAGGTAGGCAAACGCATCGAGCTGATGCCCGGCCGCCCAGTGCGATGCCGACAGCGTTCGGAGCACCCGCAGCACCGAGTCGGGAATCGACACGCGTTCCAGCACGTCCACGCGGTCTTCCAGCAGCCGGCGCGCGCCCGCGATGTCGTTCTGTTCGTAGAGCACTTCGCCAAGCAGCGCGGCGGCAAAGTAGCCGGGTTCGGCCGCGGCGCTGCCGGCCTTGTCCGCCTCGAACAGGATGTCCCGGCAGATGCGCTCGACCTGGATCATCTTGCCCTCCAGGGCGAAGCTGAAACCGACCATGCAGAGTCCGTTCAGGCTGCCGCCGCTGGTGCCCAGCAGCGGCGCGCCTTCCGCCAGCAGCGGCGGCGCCTCGGCCTGGATGCGGCGCGCGCGCTCGTACTCGCCAAGGTGCATGTACAGCCACGAAAGCAGGTTGTTGCGCGCGCCGAGGGTGACCGGTTCGGCGTCGGCGGGCGCCTGCATTAGCCGGGGCACCAGCGCCAGCGCGCCATCGGTATCGTCGCATTGCACGGCCAGCCCGAAGCGCAGGATAGTGAGCCGGTAACTGGCCACCAGGTCGGTTTCGGGAATGTCGGCGAGCAGGCGCTCGATGCTCACCGCGCAGGCGTCGAGGTCGCGCGCGAAGATCTGCATCTGCAGGGTCATCAGGCGCAGCTTGATGCGCGCCTCGATCTGCTCGGCCGGCAGCAGGCGCATCAGCCCGATCAGCTTGCGCAACTCCCCCCGGGCGGTGAGCGTGCCGGCATATTGCTGCACGAGATCCGCGGCCGCGTCGGCTTCTCCCGCCAGCACGGCATGGCGCACGGCTTCTTCCAGCAAACGGTGCGCGCGGAACCAGTGCCAGGCGGCCGCATGCACGGCGCGCTGCTGTGCCTCGCTGCGCGCGCCGAAGCGCTGGAGCAGGGTTTCGCGCAGCAGCGGATGCAGCCGATACCAGGTTTCCCGGTCGGGCCCGTCGACGGGCGCGATGAACAGGTTGTCGTTGTCGAGGCGGGCGAGCAGGGCGACCACATCGGCGGAGCTTTGCGCCTGCTCGTTCAGCGCCACGCAAAGCGAGGCGCTGAAGCGCTGGCATGCCGCCGCGCGCACCAGCAACTCCGTCTCGGCGGGCGCCAGGCGCGCCAGCACTTCACGTTCGAAATAGCCGGCGAAGGCGCCGGCATTCTGCACATTGGCGCGCACGAAACTGTCGGCGCCGGACTGCGCGCCGCTGTGTTGCCGGCGCCGCTTCCAGTGCGTGGCAAACAGCTGCAGCCCGGCTACCCAGCCATCGGTCAGTTCGTGCAGCTGGCGCGCGTCGCGCGCGCTGATATCGCCGAGTTGCGCCTTCAGGAATTGCCCGGATTCCGCCAGCGTGAAGCGCAGGTCGCGCTGGTCCAGTTCCAGCACCAGCCCTTGGTCCCGCAGGCGGCCGAGCGATAGCGGTACGTTGCCGCGCGACGCCAGCACGATATGGAGGTTAGGCGGCGCGTAGTCGAGCAGCCATTGCAGCGACTCGTGCACGCGGGCGTCGGCAAGATGGTGCAGTTCGTCGAGCACCAGCACCAGGTCGCGCGGATGGCTGGCGATGCCTTGCACCAGCGCCAGCACGGTGCGCTCGACGACTTCCGCATCCATCCCGCGGCCGCCCAGCAACGCCGCCTCGCGTGTCATCGCGGTATCGACCTGGGCCAGGCTGCCCAGCAGGGCATCGAGCCAGCGCGCCAGTTCGTTGTCGTCGGCTGACAGGGTCAGCCAGGCAACATCGAAGCCTAGTGCGAGCAGCGCCTGGCGCCACGCCAGCAGCGTGGCGGTCTTCCCGCAGCCGGCCGGGCCTTGCAGCACGATCGCGCGGCGGCGCCGTGCCTCGGTCAGTTGCGCAAGCACGCGTTCGCGCGCCAGAACCCTGACCGTGTCGCGTGGCGGCTGGTGCTTTGTATTGCTGGTGGATTCCGGCGCCGCGCTGGCAGGCGGGCGAGCGCCGGGGGAGGAGGGGCTTTGCGGCATAGGTGACCGGTGCCTTCTTGTCTCCGAGCACTGGCCATGCCGGCCAGCGTCGATGTCAATCGAAATGGTGATGCATTGTACAGGCGGCCCGGCGCAATTCGGCCGGCGCGCCGGAGCGGCGTGTGCTCCGCATGCATCCCGCTCTTGCCTCGCTCGGGCAGTCGCCCAGCCACCCGGATCAGGTGGGCGGCCCCAAACCAGGGCTTGCGCCATGCATGGCTAGTATATATTTCGCGCAATCCCCGAAGCGCGCGTTCTCCCGCCCACGCGCCACGTCCGGACACCCGATATCCACCGGGACAGGCCGGCGGTCCTTTTCTCGCACCGCCTGGCCCGCATTGCCGAGAGCCGAATTTCGATGGAACGGTATCAACCTGCTCCCACTACCAAGCTGGCGCCGCCTCGCCTTGGCAGCCGCTCGATCCCGCGCGAAGACCTGCTTGCCGGCCTGCACGACGCGCGCCAGCGCAAGCTGGTGCTGATCACTGCCGGCGCGGGTTTCGGCAAGACCATCCTGATGGCGCAGTGGCGCCAGAAGCTGATCGGGGAGGGCGCCAGCGTAGCGTGGCTTTCGCTGGACGCCGAAGATGAAGCGCCGGAGGTGTTCCGCGCCAGCCTGCGTGCCGCCTTGCAGCATGCGCGGCTCGCGCCGCCATGGCAGGACGATGCGCTGGCGGCCCCGGAATCGCTGGCTGCCGGCTATATCCAGGCGCTGGCCGGCGCGCGCGAAGAGCTGTACCTGATGATCGACGAGTCCGACCGGACCAGCCATCCCGCCAGCCGTGCCTTGCTACAGGCCATCCTTGAGGCACGGTTGCCCAACCTCCACGTCGTCATGGCATCGCGCGAGGCACCAGCCCTATTGCTGGGCCGTCTGCGCGCAGTGGGGGAGCTAGGTGAAGTCGGCGGCGCGGACCTGGCATTTTCCTTCCGGGAAACGCTTGCCTTCCTGCAGGCGCATCTCGATGCGCGCGTGGGCCTGGACGCCGCCACGCGGCTCCATGCGCTTTGTGCCGGCTGGCCGATCGGGTTGCAACTGATGGCGGCCTCGTTGAAGGCGGGGCAGCGCAATCCGGTGCGCCTGCGCGCGCTGGCGCCCGATGCGGATAGCCTGCACGCCTACTTGTCGGAAGACGTCGTGGCCGGGTTGCCAGCGGAGTTGCTCAACTTCATGCAAGGCTTGTCGGTGCTGCCGCGCTTCAATGCGGCGCTGGCCGCCCATGTCACGGGCTCGGAGCATGCGGACGCGCTGCTCGCCGCTGTCGACGCGCGCGGCCTGTTCCTGTTGCCCGCGCAGGAGGACGACCAGGCCCGCTGGTACCGCTTTCATCCCATGTTCGCGGCATTCCTGAGCCAGCGCCTGGCATGCGGCCAGCAGGACGTGGCTGGCCTGCACCGGCGCGCCACCGGATGGTTCGTGCAGCAAGGGCGCTTTGCCGAGGCGATTCCGCATGCCTTGCTGAGCGAGGATTTCGATGCCGTTGTCCGCCTGATCGAGTGTTCGATGCCGGCCTTGCCCAGCGTGAGCCAGTTGCGGGCCTTCCGGCAGTGGGCCGAAATGGTGCCTCCCGCCCGGCTGGCGGCGCATCCGCGCCTGCTGCTGCTCGCCGCCTGGGCGAGCGCGGTGACGGCGCGGCCCGTCGAAGCCGAGCAATGGCTGAGCGCCCTGGAAGCCGTCAGGGCTGGCGCCGGCGGGTCGCGGCATGGCAGGCTGCTGCGCGCCGTGATCGCCATGCAGCGCGACGAAGTGGCGCTGCTGGACGGCACCCTGGCAACGCTGGAAAACGTCGCGCTGGGCCATCCGGCGCTGGAGCACATCAGGCTTGGCCTGACCGTGCGCAGCCTGACCGCGCGCGGCCGCCACGCGCAGGCGCGGGATATCCTGGGCTCCGCCGCCGCAAGCGCGATGCGTACCGGCACGGGCGAGCTGGCGCTGATGGCCAGGGCAAGCGCCGCCAGCGCGATCCTGCTGGAGGGCAATGCGCTGCAAGCCGAGCGCATGGGCACGGACGCGCTCGCAGAGGCGGAACGCCACCATGGCCGCCGCTCGGTCAGTGCCTGCTACTGCGCGGCAACGGTGGCCGTGGTCCTGTACGAACGCGACAAGACCGAGGAAGCACGGCAGGTGCTGGCGGATCGCCTCGACATGCTCAAGCTATCGTCGCCCGATGTGGCGCTGCGCGCCGCGCTGTGCCATGCGCGCCTGCAAGTGCTTGGCGGGCTGCCGCACGAGGCCATGGCATTCCTGAGCGATATGGAAGCGCATTTCCGCAGCCGTGGCATCTGGCGCGGGATGGCGCATATGGTGGCGGAACGGCAGCGGATCGTGCTTGCCGGCGGGGACTGGCGGCACGCGCAGTCGCTGCAGGCCACGCTCGACGGCCTGGCGCATGACCAGACGGGCGCGGAACCGCGCGCGGCCGAGATCGTGGCGATCGCAGCGCTGTCGCGTGCCAGGCTCCTCCTGGACATGGGCGAGGCGCAAGGTGCGCTGCTGGCGCTGGACGACGTCCGCGCCACGGCCACGGCACTGGGCAGGGAGGGGCTGATGGTCACCACCGATCTGCTGCAGGCGCTGGCGCTGGATGCGCTCGGGCGGCGCGACGAAGTGATGGCATGCATGGAGCCGGCGGTGGCCACGGCTTACCGGCTTGGCCTGGTGCGCACGCTGCTCGACGAAGGCAAGGGCGTTCGCGTCCTGCTGGGCTGCCTGCCGCGGCGCAGGGACTGCGCGCAGGAGGACTACCTTGCCGGCTTGCGGGGGATACCGCTTGCCATGCCCGCCGCCGGGCCCGATCGCACTGTCGCGGCGGCGCCGCAGGATGGCCTGACGGCGTTGTCGGACCTGACCAGGCGGGAGCGGGAAATATTGGGGCTGCTCGAGCAGTCGATGTCGAACAAGAGAATCGCGCTGGCGTTGAATATCAGCGAGTTGACGGTCAAGTGGAATCTCAGGCAGATATTCGCCAAGCTTGGCGTTTCGCGGCGCTACGATGCCATCGTGGCCGCGCGCAGGCAGGGGCAGCAGACGGGGGCTGGCTGACGGGGCTGCCGGTGCGATAGCGATCGTCATGGGTGACGCCTTCAATTCAGGTTCATCCGACTTTCGTGTGGGTCGATTCATCGCTGGGCTAGCTCCAGCACCGCCGTAGCTCCCCTCTCCCATTTCATGGGAGAGGGGAGCTAACCAGCGTTTTGCTGCAGGCCACTCGCACCCGCACGCACTACCCACACGAAAGTCCGAAGCCCCTCAATTCAAAGCAAAGTCGATGGTCGTCTCTTGCCTGCCTCATGCCGCCCAGGCATCCGTGTCGGCGGTCGGACGGGCCGCATGTAGCACCGACGCGAGGATCATGGCTTCGGCGTTGCGCGCCGGTGGCCGGCAGGGGCGCGGGCGGTAGACCGCCTGGCCCTTGGCGATGGGGAGGCCGCTGAGGGCGCACACGCCAGCCTCGCGCGCCGATACCGCAGCCCAGATCTGGGCGCCGTAGCGGCAATGGGTGGCATCACGCCAGCTGATCACCGCCAAGGTGGAACTGGTCCGCTCCACGATGCTGACGATGGCGGTGTGGCGGCGGTGCCGGGGGTCTTCCTCATCGGGCCAGGCGCTACCGGCGTACAGCTGGCAGGCTTGGCGCGCACGGAGCAGGCCGATGGCGCTGCCCCACGGGTCGGGGCGGTCCGCCTGCGCGGATGGGGTGGGGGATGTGGCGGGATTCGGGTGCGCAGGCATGCTCAGCTCCGGATGATGGAAGCGGACAGGATCGTGGGCAGCGTCATGGGCGGGGGCTCAGCCGGCCTTCGCAGTCTTGCCGGTCTTGACGCGCCAGCAATAGGGTGTATCGCCGACGAAGCGCTTGAACACGGTGGTGAAATGCGCCTGGGAGCGGAAGCCGCAGCGCAGGGCCACGTCGAGTACGTTGCCGTCGGCATGCCTCAGCAACTCCTGCGCATGTTCGATGCGCCGTCGCAGCAAGTATTCGTGCGGGCGCAGGCCGGTGGCACGGCGGAACTGGGCAGCGAAGTGCATCCGGGTCAGGCCCGCGCTGCCGGCGATATCGGCCAGGCCGATCGGGTCCGACAAGTGGGCGTCGATGAATTCCACCACCCTGCGCAAGCGCCAGGCGGGCAGCCTGGCCGGCACGCGCGCATCGGCGGCGACGCGGTTGAAGTGGCCGGCCACGATGCGCGAGACGATCGCCAGCCCGACGCTGTCGCAGAAGATGCGGCCCAGCCCGGGATCCTGCGAATGCGCCAGGGCGAGCGCCTGGCCCAGCCGTTCCATGGTCGGGTTGGTGACCAGGCGCGGGTCGCCTAGCAGCATGTCGCCGGCATGCGCGTGCCCGAACTGGTCGGCGTAGCACTCGGCCAGCACTGCCTGCGAGACGAACAGATGCAGCACGTCGCTGGCGGAGGTGAAGACCGCATTGACCGGCACACCCGGTGCGGTGATCTGCGCCGCGCCCGATGCGATGCGGCCATCGAACACCTGCCGGCCCGCCGAGGCGAAGCTGACCGACATCGAGCGCAGGCTCAGCCCGATGCAGTGCTCGCTGTCGTGTCCCGCATGGCTGACCTCGAGCGGCGTGGCGCCGGTGTGCGTCCAGCGCGACACCGGTACGCGGTCCCACTGCCGGGCACCGGCGTCGCCGCGCCGGGGCGCGCAGCGCCATTGGCGTTCCTCGCGGATGGGACCATCCGCGCAGGCCGGGGCGGAGGGCACGATGCGTGTCGGCGTCAAGGCCAAGCCGCTGATTGAGTCGAGATCGGGAGTCAGAAGGTCGTTCATGTTGGTTTGCCTGGTGGCGCGATGGGCCTCGCATGCTGCGTCGTGGCGCTATCAGCAAGGTACGCCACCAGGCGCCGTGCAACCAGACGTACATCGGGTTGCCCGGGACCTGATTTAGTCTGACAACGTCATACGATGGTCGTAGGACGTCCAGCCGCTGGCCTGGAAATACGCCACCGCGATCCGGCGGCAGATGGGAAAAGCCTTTGCCCGCGGGGTCATGGCACCGGCGCCCGCTACCTTCGCTTTTCGGGTTGGAATTAACATCAAAATAATTGAATAATTAATCCATGATTCCGCTCATCAGCGCCTCGGATGCTCTCGTATAGTTCGATCAATGGACGGCGCGGCGACAAAAAACCCCGCCCCATGAAGTTCAACCAATTTCAATGAGAGAGCGCAGATCATGTCCAATTCGAAACTCCAGGTGCTGACCCCGCAAAACAGCCAGCTGATCTTCATCGACCACCAGCCGCAGATGGCCTTCGGCGTGCAGTCGATGGACCGCCAGGCGATGAAGAACAATGCCGTGGGCCTGGCCAAGGCCGCCAGGATCTTCAGCATCCCGACCACCATCACCACGGTCGAGTCGGATTCCTTCTCGGGCTACACCTACCCCGAGTTGCTGGACGTGTTCCCCGAGCAGCCGACGCTGGAACGCACCTCGATGAACTCGTGGGACGACCAGAAGGTGCGCGACGCGCTGGCCGCCAACGGCCGCAAGAAGGTCGTCGTCGCCGGCCTGTGGACGGAGGTCTGCAACACCACCTTCGCGCTGAGTGCGATGAACGAGAGCGACTACGAGATCTATATGGTGGCCGACGCGTCCGGCGGCACCAGCAAGGAAGCGCACGACTACGCCATGCAGCGCATGGTGCAGGCCGGCGTGGTGCCGGTGACCTGGCAGCAGGTGCTGCTCGAATGGCAGCGCGACTGGGCCTGCCGCGACACCTACGACGCGGTGATGCAACTGGTCAAGGAACACTCCGGCGCCTACGGCATGGGCGTGGACTACGCCTACACCATGGTGCACAAGGCAGCGCAGCGCACCGCCACGCCCCACGCGTCGCTCGCGCCGGTGCCGGCGCGCTGAGCCGCGTCGCCGCGCCGGCTAGGCAGGCTGCACCACGCCCATGATGCGCCTGCCCAGCGAGATGCCCCACTCGGCCAGACGCTTGTCCGCGGCCCATTGGCTTCGATCCCATAGCGCGAGCGCGTCGTCGATGCGGTCCCCGCCGGCCTGCAGCGCGCGCGCCAGGGCCACGGCATTGGCTGCCGCCTTGCCCGCGCCCGCGCCGGTATGCGGTCGCGCCACGAAGGCGGCGTCGCCGAGCAGCACGGCGCGGCCGAAACGCATGCGCGGCGCCGCGTAATCCTGGATCAGTTGCAGAAAGGGATCGGGGGTCGATGCGACCAGCGCGGCGAAGACCGGCGCGAGGTCGTCCGCCGCGGCAAGCTGCAGCGCCTGGGCATCGGCATCCTTGACGGCGCCCGGGGGAAGCGAATGCGTGTGCTGTCGGCCATGGCGGTCCAGCAGCACGGCCGCCAGCGGTTCTCCGGCAGGCAGCGCGCGGTACCAGACCCAGTTCAGGCGCCGTTCGTTGTGACGGACCGACCCGTCCTCGCCGGGAATCAGGTAGGTCAGCATCTGCTGTCCCGGGCCGTCCTGGAAGGCAAAGGCGTCGACCAGCAGCGACCGGGCCCGCGCATCCAGCGCAGCCTCGGGCAGCACGCCGCGCCAGGCGACATAGCCGGCATAGGCGGGCACATCGCCGGGCAGCAACGCCTGCCGCACCGTGGACAGCGGTCCGTCGGCGCCGACCAGGAGATCCGCGCGCTCGGTGCGGCCGGAGGCAAAGCGGGCCGTCATGTGACCGGCCTCGTGGGCCAGTGCGACCAGTTCCTCGCCGGCATGGATCACGCCCGGATCGAGCGCGCCCTTTATCAGGGCATAGAGCCCGTTCCAGGCGATCTGCGTCTGCGGCATGTAGATGCAGCGGAGCACGCCGTCGCGGTCCAGGAAGATGCGGTCCTTCGACGGCACGCCGAAGCCGGGCGGGTGCGCCACCCCGGCAAAGTCCAGCGCGTCGAGCACGCCGGGCTGCAGCACGAGCCCGCCGCCGCGGCTGTCGAGCTGCTGCGGCGACCGCTCGAAGACATCGACATCCCAGCCGATCGCGCGCAGGCAGATGGCGGTAAAGAGGCCGCCGAGGGAGCCGCCGATCACGACGGCGCGGCAAGGTCTGGACGTGGGCATGGTGGTCATGGCGTTGAGGTTCAGGGGCCGGGCACCGGTTGGTGCACAGGGCGTGGCAAGCTCCGCGCTACGGCGCGATTTCGCTGCGCAGCCGCTCGCCGCCCAGCGGCATGTCGCGCAGGCGCTTGCCGGTGGCATCGAACACGGCATTGCCGAGGGCGCCCGCGGTGGGCCCCATCGCCGCTTCGGCCACGCCCAGGAACGGCGTGCCGGGGCGGTCGATCAGGTGCACGTTGATGGTGGTGGGCACGGCGGAAAAGCGCATGATCGGGTAAGTGCTCCAGTCGAAGCTGCCGATGCCGCCGGTGTCGAAGCGCAGCCGCTCGTACAGCGTCCAGCTCGCGGACTGCAGGATGCCGCCCTCGATCTGGTTGCGCACGCCATCCGGATTGACGATCTGCCCGCAATCGACGGCCACCTCGGCATGCTCGAGACGCACCAGGCCGGTGTCGCGCACCACCGAAATCTCCAGCGCGATCGCCACGTAGCCCAYCAGGTTCTTGTACCTGGCGAACGCGAAGCCGACGCCGCGGCCGGGCTTGCGGCCGCGCCCGGGCCAGCCGAACCTGGCCGCGGCGAGCTGGATCACGTCGCGCGCGCGCTGGTCTTTCATATGCCGCAGCCGGAACGCCACGGGGTCGGTGCTGGCCGCAGCGGCCAGCTCGTCCATGAAGCTCTCGATCGAGAAGACGTTCATGTGCGCGCCCAGCGAGCGCATCGCCGAGGTGCGCAGCGGCATGGTCGGCGAGAAGTGATTGACGATGTGCGAGGCCGGTAGCTGGTAGAGCGGAATCGCGTTGCGGTCGCCGCCGCCCTCGGGCTGCAGCATCGGGACCGAGGGCGCGGGAACGAAGGGTCTGGCCAGCTGGGTGGCGGGCAGCAGCTGGCCCGCGTTGACCACGCGCTCGTTATGCGAGCTGCTCCACAGCGCATAGTCCCAGCCGGCGATATGGCCGCCGGCATCGAGCGAGGCCTTGACCTCGGTGACCATGGCTGGCGTGTAGTGGTCCCACAGATTCTCCTGGTCGCGCATCCATTGCACGCGCACCGGCTGTGCGGGCAGGGCGCGGGCCAGGTAGGCGGCGTGCGCCGCGGCGTCGTCGGCGCCGTTGTGCCCGTAGCAGCCCGAGCCTTCCATGTGGATACAGCGCAGCTTGTCCTTGGGTATCGACAGCATCTCGGCCAGGCCGTCGCGCAGCGGGTAGACGCCCTGGGAGTGGGTCCATACGGTGAGCACGCCGTCCTGCATCTGCGCGACGGCGCACGAGGGGCCGATCGATCCGTGCATCAGGTAGTGCTTGGAATAGGTGGCGGCCAGCGTCCTGGCGCCTGCCGGCACTGCGCCTCGCGTGTTGGCGATCTCGATGTGCTGCGTGGAGATCTGCCTGAGCTGCGCGTTCACGTCGGCGGGGCGGGGCAGGGGGCGCCCCTTGCTCCAGCGGCAGGCGGCGCCGAGCGCTCGCTGCGCGAGCACCGCCTGCCATTCGCCCCTGGCCACCACGGCGAGCAGGTTGCCGTCGCGCACGACGGCGATCACGCCGGGCATGGACTTGACCGCGGCCTCGTCGACCGACAGCAGGGCGGCGTCATAGGCAGGCGGCAGCACCACGCGCGCATGCACCATGCCCGGCATGGCCAGGTCCTGGACATAGCCCGGCTTGCCGGTGACCTTGCCGGGAATGTCCAGCCGGGGCATCGACGTGCCGATCACGGAGAACGACTTCGGGTCGCGCAGCGGCGAGGCGGGTGTTGCCGCGCGGTGCAGGTTTACCGCTGGCAACAGTTCGCCGAACGACAGCGAGCGCCCGTCGCGAGCCGTGATGCGCGCATTGCCGACCGACAGCGACGCCGCATCGACACGCAGCTGCCGCGCGGCCGCGTCTGTCAGCAGCCCGCGCACCTGGGCCGCGGCGTTGAGCAGGGCGCTGCCGCTGTCGGCCATGGTGTGGCTGCCGGCGGTCAGCCCTTCGTCCGGCGAACGGCCGGTATCGGCGGTCAGGAAGGTGATCAGCGCGGGCACCATCTGCAGTTCCTCGGCCGCTACCTGGAGCAGCGCGGTGCGCACACCGGTGCCCAGCTCGACCTTGCCGGTGTACACCGTGACCTGGTTGTCGGGTGCGATCCTGATCCAGGCGTCGAGATAGGGGTTGGTCTTCAGGCTCCCCGCCAGCGCCTGGTATTGCCGCGCGACCTGCACGGCCGCGCCCTCGTCGGCCAGCACGGTCTGCGCCATGGCCTTGCGGCCCGGCAGCAGCGTGAAGCCCACCACCAGCGAGCCCGAGACCAGGAAGGCGCGGCGGCCCGGGTCGACGTCGCCGTCATCGCCGCTCATTGCGCACCCTTTTGGTTGCCCTCGGCCTTGACCCCGCCCGGGCGCACGGCGCCGGGCGTGCCGGCCACGGCGCGGATGGCCGCCAGGATGCGCATATGGGTGCCGCACCGGCACAGGTTGGGTTCCATGTGCGCCCGCAACTCGGCCTCGGTGGGATGCGCGTTGGCCTCCAGCAGGGCCTGCGCGCGCATGATCATGCCGGCGATGCAGTAGCCGCACTGCGCCGCCTGGTGGTCGATGAACGCCTTCTGCAAGGGGCCCGGCCGGTCGGCGGTGCCCAGGCTCTCGATGGTGCGCACCGGCCGGCTGCCGATCGATGCCACTGGCATCAGGCACGAAAACACGGGACGGTCGCCGACGATGACGGTGCAGGCACCGCACTGGCCCAGGCCGCAGCCGAACTTGGCGCCGTGCAGGTGCAGTTCGTCACGCAGTGCGTAGAGCAGAGGCGTGGACGGATCGATGTCCAACTGGTGGCTGGCGCCGTTGACGGTGAGCTTGATCATCTCGCTTCGTCCCCTTTCCTGAGGTTCGCTATGGTGTCCTGCACGCCGGTCCACGGCGGCTGCCGGGAGTAGGTGGCGCGCAGGTAGGCCGCCAGGTCGGCAAGCTGCCGGTCGTCGAAGGCCTGCGCGAACGCAGGCATGTAGTGCATGGCGTCCTCGCCGTTCCACGACACGCCCTGCAGCATCATCTGGATGGCGTTGCGCGGCGCGCTTGCGTTGACCGCGGAACTGGTGAGGAGGCTGGGGCGCCCGCCCACGCTTTGCATCGGCGAACCCGGGCCGTGGCAGGCGGCGCATGCCCCGGTGAACAGCGTCGCGCCGCGCGCGATGGCGGACTGGTCAGGCGCGGCCGCCGACACCGGCACCACGGCTGGCGCGGGCGCCGGATTCTGCAGCGACATCAGATAGGTCGCGATGGCATCGACGTCCGCCTCCGGCACGGTGGCCAGTTCGAGTGTGACCGGTAGCATCGGGCCGGCTGCCGCGCCATGCGCGCGGGAGATGCCGGTGCGCAGGTAGGTGGCGAGCTGCACCTTGGTCCAGGGCACTGGCCCGTTGACAAGGTGGTTCAGCGGCGGCGCTTCCCAGTTGTCCACCACGCCGCCGTCGAAGGCGAGGCCCCCTTTTTCCCCGCCGATCGCATTGAGCGGCGAGTGGCAGGCGGCGCAGTGGCCAAGTCCGTCCACCAGCAGGCGGCCGCGGTTCCAGGCTTCGTCTTGCGCGGGATCGCGCTGCGCTTCGCCCGGCCGCAGGAACAGCACGTTCCAGAAGGCAACCAGGGGCCGGAAGTTGAGCGGGAAGATCAGCGCATTGGCGGGTGGCTTGGCGGTCACGGGCTCGCGCCGCATCAGGTAGGCATAAGCTGCCTCGATGTCGCGGTCCGACATCCTGGTGAAGTGGATGTATGGGAACGCCGGGTAGAGCTGGTGGCCGTCGCGCGCGATGCCGTGCCGCATGGCGCGCGCGAAGGCGTCCAGCGACCAGTTGCCGATGCCGGTTTCCACGTCGGGCGTGATGTTGGTGGCGTAGATCGTGCCGAACGGCGTGACCAGCGGCAGGCCGCCGGCAAAGGGCTGGCCGCCCTTGGCCGTATGGCACACCGCGCAGTCGCCGAGCGCGACCACGCGGGCGCCCTCCAGCGTCAGCGCCCGGTCGAAGGAAGAGGGCGCCGGCGCGGGGATCGGCGCGATGGCCGGCTCCCACATGATGCAGGCCGCGGCCACCAGGGCAGCCGCCGCTGCCCCTGCCGCGGCGAGAATGACAGGCCGGCGTTTCATGCTTGCCCTGCCGGGAAGAGACGCCATTTCATTACGGTAGTCCTGGTGTCGATGGAGGCCCGTGGCACGCATCCCATGCATCGGGACCTTTGGCAGCCGGCGGGAAGGCACTGTGCTCGGGTTGCATGGTAGGAGCCGTGTTGACCGCCAACAATCAGCGAGTGGTCTGTGGCGCCCAGACCAAAGTATGAGAGGGCTGCGCGAGCAGTCAGGCCAGCGTTGCCTGATTGCACGGGGCCGTACGCCCCTGCAGGTGCCTGGCAGGCACCTGGGAAATCCGTGTGAGGAACGGACTGCGCATCACCGCATGCCGCCATGCAAGTATTCACGTGTATGCAGGAGGGCTCTGCTATTCTTGGCGCGCCCTCAGCTGCCGCGGGCGGCAAGGCGATTGCCAGCTTGCAGGTTGATTCACCCAAAACACTATGTCCGCAAACGCAGGCGCCCCCACTCCACTCGCCGCCTCCGCGACCGACGCATTCGGTTGCGCAGCGGCCGCGCTGCGCAACGATCAGACGCTCGCCGGCAGCGAGATGCAGTTCCATCGCAAGACCTCGGCCAGCGGCAATGCCAGCCAGGTGTCCACCCCGGCATCGGATCGCGGGTTCCTGGTGGGGATTTCACTGTGCACGGGACATCGCCGCCGGATATTCCATGCACATCGCGCGACCACCCATGACTTCGAGAACGGCTCCATCTACATACGGAATTTCGACGAGGACTACAAGGCCGATTTCTATGGCCAATTCGATTTCATCCTGCTGGATATTTCCCGTGCCTTCATCGAACGCACCGGCGGGGAACTAGGCCGTTCGCGCGTCCGGGGGCTGCGCGGCGCGGCGGGTGAGCGGGACGAGGTGCTGGCGCGTCTGGCGCAGGCGGCGGTGCCGGTGCTCAGCCAACCCCAGAACGCCAGCAGGCTGTTCGTCGACCAGCTGGGATTCGCCATCGGCACCTATCTCGTCGAGCACTATGGCAATGCCAGGGTCGCCACGCCCAAGACCAACCGCTTGCTGTCGCAACGCAGCTTGGCGATGGCCAAGGAGATGCTGGCCGCGCAGATCGACGGCGACCTGTCCATCGCGGACATCGCGGATGCCTGCAGGCTGTCGCGCAGCCATTTCACCCGCGCCTTCCGCGATACCACCGGGCAGGCCCCCTATCAATGGCTGATGGCGCTGCGTCTGGAGCGCGCCCGCACACTGCTGCGCGACACGGCACTGCCATTGGCGCAGGTGGCCACCGCCTGCGGCTTCTCCGACCAGAGCCATTTCACCCACGCGTTCTCGCGGGTGCTCGGCGTTTCGCCCGGCAACTGGCGCCGCAGGGTTGGCTGCTGAGGGCGTTCAGCGTCTGGCCGGGCCGCCCCGCAACGCACCGGCCGTGCAAACGGAACAAAAGCAGCACGCGCGCAAAAGCGCGGCCGGCTCGCCTTGCGTACCGTGCGTGCAACACCGCCCCCTTGGCGGCCGCGCCTGCGGGGCCGCTTGCCAGCCCTGACCGCAGAAACGCCCTTCGACACTGCTTCCAAACCGAGGTTGAACATCATGCCCTCCACACGCGCACTGGCGGTCACCGCCGCCGAGCCGTCCACGCCTGCCGACCCCGGCACACAGGCGCCCGTCACCGAAGCGTCCGCGCCCGCCGCCACATCTGCCACGCCCGGCGCAGCCAGCGACAAACTGCCTGGGCATCTCGTGCTGCTATTGGCCGCCGGTGCCGGGCTGTCGGTGGCATCGCTTTACTACAGCCAGCCGATGCTGGGTGTGCTGGGCGCCGACATCGGCGCCTCCGACAGCGCCGTCGGCATGGTGCCCACGCTGACGCAACTGGGTTATGCGCTGGGCATTCTGCTGCTGGCGCCGCTGGGCGACCGCTACGACCGGCGCCGCATCATCCTGATCAAGGCGGCGATACTGGCCGCGGCGCTGCTGGCCGGCGCGGCCTCGTCGGGCATCGGCCTGCTGCTGGCGTCGAGCGCGGCCATCGGTATCGCGGCGACCATGGCGCAGGACATCGTGCCGGCCGCCGCCACGCTGGCGCCGGAGTCGCATCGTGGCAAGGTGGTGGGCACCGTCATGACCGGGCTGCTGCTGGGCATCCTGCTGTCTCGCGTGGTCAGCGGCTTTGTGGCCGAGCATTTCGGCTGGCGTGCGATGTTCGCCGGCGCGGCCGCCAGCATCGCGCTGATCGGGCTGGCCGCATGGCGCGGGCTGCCGCACTTCCATGCCACCACGCGTCTGGCCTACCGCGAGCTGCTGGGTTCGTTGTTCAAACTGTGGCGCAGCCATGCCGCGCTGCGCCGCGCCATGCTGGCGCAGGGCCTGCTGTCGGTCGGCTTCAGTGCGTTCTGGTCGACGCTGGCCATCATGCTGCACGGCGAGCCCTTTCACCTGGGCAGCGCCAGCGCCGGGGCCTTCGGCCTGGCGGGCGCCGCCGGCGCGCTGGCAGCGCCGCTGGCCGGCCGCATCGCCGACCGGCGCGGCCCCGAGCTGGTCACGCGCCTGGGCGCCGCGCTGACCACGCTATCCTTCGCCGCCATGCTGCTGTCGCCGTGGCTGGCGCCGCATGTGCGGCTGTGGCTGATCGTGGCCAGTGCGGTGGGCTTCGACCTGGGCGTGCAGGTTGCGCTGGTGGCGCACCAGACCATCATCTACGGCATCGAGCCGGGCGCGCGCAGCCGCCTCAACGCGGTGCTGTTCGTCGGCATGTTCGCCGGCATGGCGGCGGGCGCGGCGTTGGGCAGCCTGATGCTGTCGCGCTGGGGCTGGAGCGGGGTGGCGGCGCTGGCCACCGCGAGCGCGGCCGGCGGGCTGCTGGTGCGGCTGTGGCCCGGCGCGCGGCTGGCCAGGTGAGGCGGCGCGCGCGCCACGGACAGGATCATTCGGTGATGGGGCTGCAGGGCAACCGAGGGTTGGATCAGTCCGGTGCCCGATCATAGGTGGTGCCCGCGCTGGACGCCACTGTCCGATGGTATGAGTAGACGGGCCGTGACGGTGTTCGCACAATGCGGCCATCGACCGGTGGCATCGCCGCCGGCCGCGCCAGCGAGTGCTTCCGGCCGTCGGCCACATGACGGGGCAGCGGCCCCGGAAACTTAGCCACCTACCCATGACCGAATCCCAAGCCGGCGCCGCCGGTTCTCCATGGAGCCCGCTGCGGCACCGCACATTCCGCATGTTGTGGATTGCCACCGTGGCGTCCAACGTGGGCACCTGGATGAATGACGTCGGTGCCAGCTGGCTGATGACGTCGCTCGACCCGGACCCGCTGATGGTGGCCCTGGTGCAGGCCGCGGGCAGCCTGCCGATGTTCCTGTTCGCGCTGCCTTCCGGGGTGCTTGCCGACATTGTGGACCGGCGCCGCTACCTGATCTTCGCGCAACTGTGGACGCTGGCCGTGGCGCTGGTGCTGGGCGGGCTGGCGCTCGCCGGCCTGGTCAACGCCCATATCCTGCTGCTTGCCGCGTTCCTGCTGAGTACCGGAGCGGCGATGAGCTCGCCCCCGTTCCAGGCCATCGTGCCAGAGCTGGTGGCCAAGGCCGACCTGCCGCCGGCGATCGCCCTGAACTCGCTGGGCATCAATATCAGCCGTGCCATCGGGCCCGCGCTGGGCGGCCTGATCCTGTCGTTCGCCGGGCCTGCGGCGGTGTTCCTGCTCAATGCGCTGTCGGTGTCGGGCGTGGTGCTGGTGTTGGTGCGCTGGAAATCGGAGCCTGCCCGGCGCAATTTGCCGCCGGAGCATTTTTTCTCGGCGGTGCGCGCGGGGCTGCGCTACGTGGAGGCCGCGCCACTGCTGCGGATCGTGCTGGTGCGGGCGGTGGCGTTCTTCCTGTTCGGCAGCGCCGGTTGGGCGCTGCTGCCGCTGGTGGCACGGCGGGAGCTGGGCCTGGGCCCGGGCGGCTACGGCTTGCTGCTGACCAGCATCGGCCTGGGTGCGGTCGGCGGCGCGCTGTTGCTGCCCAGGCTGCAACGCCGCATCCCGGCCGACCGCCTGATGGTGCTGGCCAGCCTGCTGTTCGCGCTGAGCCTGCTGGCGCTGGCCTATGTGCGCCACTTCTGGCTGCTGGCGGCGGCGCTGCTGTTCGCCGGGCTGGCATGGATCGCGGTGCTGTCCACGCTCAACGTGGCTGCCCAGCGCAGCGCGGCGGGCTGGGTCAAGGCGCGCGCGCTGGCGGCCTACCTGACCGTCTTCTTCGGCGCCATGACCGCCGGCAGCGCCCTGTGGGGAAAGACGGCCGGGCTGCTCGGCATTCCCTCTGCGCTGGTGATCGCAGCCGCGGGTCTGGCCCTGGCCAGTGCCACGGCGCTGCGCTGGCGCCTGGGCGTGTCGCCGGAACTGGACCTGGCGCCGTCGGGCTACCTGCATCCCGGGACGCTGGACGTCTCGCACGACCGGGGGCCGGTGATGATCTGCGTGGAGTACGACGTGGCACCGGATCAGGCCGCGGAGTTTGCCAAGGCCGTGCAGGAGATGCGTCGCATCCGCCGCCGCGGCGGCGCGTTGTCCTGGGGCGTCTACGAGGACCTGGCCGCGCCCGGCCGCTTCATCGAAACCTTCCTGGTGGAGTCGTGGCTGGAGCATCTGCGCCAGCACGAGCGCCACACCATGAACGACAAGGCGATCCAGACCCGCGTGCAGGGTTTCCACCGTGGCGCCACGCCGCCCGGCGCGCGGCACCTGGCTGCGCCGGGCTGAAGCCAGGTCAGGGCAGGGCGGCTTCCGGGCGCCGCCGCAGTAGCCGGGATATCTCGAGCACCAGCAGCAGCACCAGGACCGCGCCGATGCCGAACAGCGCCGGGATGCCAGCCGTGTCCACCAGCCGCGCGGCGAGCAGCACGCCCAGGCCCTGGCCCGCGAACAGGCAGAACGCGAACAGGGCGACGGCGTTGGCCCGCTGCGTGGGGGCCATCTGCGTGGCGATGGTCTGCATGGCGTTCAGCACGATGTAGTAGCCGCAACCGCCGGCCAGGCAGCCGGCGGCGATCCACAGCCAGTGCTGCCCGAGCGCGACGCAGGCCATGCCCGCGCTCAGCAGCACGGCCGACAGGCACGCCAGGCGCCAGCGTCCCAGCCGGCGGATCAGCGCCGGCGCGAGGCCTGCATACAGCAGCCCGCCGATGCCGTGCATGGCCGTGATGGCACCGGCCGCTGCCAGCGACAAGCCGAAGTGGAACTTCAGATGGGTCGCCACGAAGGCGAACACGCTTGGGCACACGAAGCCCAGCAGCAGCGTCATGCAGAGCACCCGGCGCACCCAGGCGGACTGGAGCAGGGCGGCGGCCCTGGGCCGCAGGTCGGGGCTGGCCTGCCGCCAGCGGGCCGGCGTTTCGTCGTGGCGGGCCGCCCTGGCCACCACGGCGGCCGCGACGGCAAAGCCCGCCGCCAGCAGCACGAAGGCGGCGCGCCAGCCCAGCGTGTCGGCGATCAGGCCGGACAGCCACTGGCCCGTCATCAACCCGCAGATGGTGGCCACCGAGTAGCGCGCGAGCAGGCCCTGGCGCGAGGCCAGCGGCTCGGTATCGCCCAGGCGCGCCAGGCAGATCGGCACCACCCCGGCCGCCGCCGCGCCGGCCATGGCGCGCAGCACCACCAGCCACGGGAAGCTCGGCGCCAGCGACTGGCTGAGATTGGCCGCCGCGCAGGCCAGCAGCGCGAACGCGATCACACGCAGCTTGCCGTGACGCTCGGCCAGCGGCCCGTAGATCAGCTGGAAGGCGGCATAGGCCAGCATGAAGCTGGTCACCGCCACCCCGGTCATGCCGGCGGAAATGCCGAAGTCGCGCGACAGCGCCGGCAGCAGCGTGTCGGCGGCGCGGATCGAAGCGGCGGCAAAGAAACCGGCCAGGCCCAGGGCCAGCCGCTCGTGGCGCATGCCGTGCGCCAGGGTCAACGCGCTGCCGGACATCGTCAGCGCCTTTCCTGCGGCGTCCTGGCCGCGCCGCGCGCGAGGGCATTCTCGATGCATTGGATGATCTCGGGGTCCATGAAGGGTTTGCTGAGACAACAGATGGCGCCGATCGCCTCCGCGCGTTGCCGGTAGCTTTCCTCGGAGAACGCCGTCATGAAGACGACGGGGATGGACAGCCCACGCATGCGCAGGGCCTCGCATAGCGCGAAGCCGTTCATCGCGGGCATCTGCACGTCGGTGACCAGGCACGAGACGGCATCGAGGGCGTGGGACTGCAGCAACTCGTTCCCGCTTGCGTAGAGTTCGACAACCATGTCGAAGGAGCGGAGCAGGCTTCCCAGGGCTTGCCGGACAGAAGCATCGTCGTCGACGATGGCGATCACCGGGGTGGCTGTCACACGGTGTTCCTCGGTTGTCATGAGCGATGACGAAGCTGGCGAACGACTCCCATCGATTGTCTCGAGGATAACGCGCCGGCGCGTTCCGTGGAATCATACGGTGGTATTGTGCGGATCCGGCCGGCGCACTGGCCGCCGCGGCTAATACCAAGGTATGGGATGGCCGCCTCTGTCGACGCCTTCCTGCGCGGCGGAGAAGCCGGGCCCGCGCGGTATACTTCCATGCGCCGTTTAGCCTGCGCCAGACCGCTCCCAGCTTCGATGATGCCTTTCAAGGTTCGATGAATCCGTTGCGCCACTATCAGTTCGAGTATCTGCTGGACGGCGAAATCGCCTTGCTGCGCGGGACCGCCGCCGGATGTGCGTCCGTGCTGGTCACGCTGGCGGGTTCGGCCGCCAATGCGGGCGCGGTGCAACGGCGCCTGGAGCACGAGTACGCCTTGCAGCACCTGCTACGGCCCGAGTGGGCAGCGGTGCCGGTTGCCCTGACCCGCTACGATGGCCGGCCGGCCCTGGTGGCCGCGGACCAGGGCGGCTTGCCGCTGGCACTGTCGCTGGGCGAGCCGTTGGCAACGGACGCCTTCCTCGACATCGCCATCGCGGTGGCCGAGGCGATGGCGGCCATGCACGACGCGGGCGTGGTCCACCTGGACATCAAGCCCGCCCACCTGCTGGTCGCGCCGGACCGGCAGCGCGCCTGGATCGCGGGCTTCGGCATTGCCGCCGTGGCCTCGCCCGGCGCCGCGCACCCGGCGGCATCCCGGATGCTGGCGGGAACCCTCGCGTATCTGGCGCCGGAACAGGCCGGCCGCGGCGAGTCCGCGATCGACGCGCGCGCGGATCTCTACGCGCTGGGCGTGACCTTCTACCAGATGCTGACCGGCGCGCTGCCGCTGGAGGCCAGCGAACCGGTCGCCTGGGTGCACAGCCATCTCGCGCGCCAGCCGGTGGTGCCCACCGAACGCAATGCCGGCATACCGGGGGTGCTTTCGGCCATGGTGATGCGCCTGCTGGCCAAAGCCCCCGAGGAGCGCTACCCAAGCGCTGCCGCGCTGGCGGCCGAACTGCGGCGTTGTCTCTATACGTGGCAGGCCCGGGGCAGCCTGGATGCGCTGCCGGATGGCGTTCCCGCGGACCTGGCCGGCTTTGCCTCGCCGACCTGGCTCTACGGCCGCGCGCATGCGCTGGACGAACTGCGCCGGCTGTATCGCGAGGCCACCGAGCAGGGCGGACCAGCGCCCGCGGCCTCCTATGTGCTGGTCACCGGCTGCGCCGGCAGCGGCAAATCCGCGCTGGCCGAGGCCTTCGGCAGATCGCTGGAGGCCGAAGGCGGCGTGGTGGCGCGCGCGAAGGCGCAGCAGCACCAGCGGGGTACGCCGCTGGCAGCCGTGGCGGAGATCTGCGCCGATCTCGCCAGGCAGGCCGGTGCCTCGCCCGGCGCGCGGCAGCAGGGCTGGGCCGCGGCGATGGCCGCGGCGATTGGCGACGACGGGGAGATGTTCGTCGCGCTGGCGCCGGCCTTCGCGGCCTGGCTGCCGCCTCGCCCGCGCGCCGGCGAGGCAGGCACTGGCCAGGCAAAGACACGTTTCCTGCAGGCATTCTGCCGCCTGCTCGGCGTGTTCGGATCGGTGGCGCCGCCGCTGGTCCTGGTGCTCGACGACCTGCAATGGACCGACCGCGAATCGCTGGAGGTGTTCGGCGCGCTGCGCCGGGCACCGCTGCAGCAGCCCCTGCTGGTGATCGGCACCTGCCGCACGGATGCCGTCGAGGGCGGCGCGCCCGGCGAGTGGCTTGCGGCGCTGCGCCAGCAAGGCGCACTGCGCGGCGAGATGGCGATGACGCCGCTGGACGCGCCGGCGCTGACCGCGCTGGTGGCCGACACCTTGCGCTGCGGCGGCGATCGCGCGCAGGCCATCGCCCAGCTGGTCCATCGGAAGACGGGCGGCAATCCGCTGTTCTTCCTGCAGTACCTGCGCGCGCTCCACCGCTCGGACCTGCTGCGCGCGGACGCGGCCCCTGAAACCCCGGACGCCGAGATGGACGTGCTGGGCCTGCTCACCGAGGCGTTGCAGCGCCTGCCGCGCGAAACGCGGGCGCTGCTGACGGCGCTGTCTTGCCTGGGCAGCGCGGTCTCCTCGGCCACCGCGGCCCAGGCGTGGGACGCCAGCGAGGCCGGCATCGCCAGCCTGATGTCGCATGCCGTGGCCGCGGGCCTTGTGGTGCCCGTCGACGACGGCTATCACTTCACCCACGACCGGGTCCAGGAGGCGGCCTATGGCGCGATCCCCGCACCCGATCGCGCCGCCCTGCACCTGAGGCTCGCGCGCCGGCTGGCGCAGCGGCTGGACCGCGATGCCAGCAGCACCCTGTTCGAGGCGGTCGACCAGTTCAACCTGGCGGCCGGTGTCATCGCCGACGCCGGCGAGCGCATCGAGGCGGCCGCGCTGAACCAGGACGCCGGCCACCGCGCGATGAAGACCACGGCCTATGGCGCCGCCAGCGCCTACTTCGCGGCCGGCGAGCGGCTGCTCCCCGACGGCGCCTGGGAGACGCACCACGCCCTGGCGCTGGCCCTGGCGATGGGGCGCGCGGAGTGCGAGTTCGTCGGCGGCCGGCTGGCCGCCGCCGCGGCCACCTTGCAGGACCTGGGCGCGCGGGCGCGCACGCCGTCCGAGCTGGYGGCCATCACGCGGCTGCGGGTCGCCGTGCACACCGCGCTCGACCAGTCCGACCAGGCCGTCCAGGTGGGGCTGGCCTTCATCCACACGATGGGCCTGGACTTCCAGCCCCAGGCACAGGGGCAGGTGGAGCGGGAATACCGGCGCTTCCTCCTGCTGCTGGGCGGCAGGCCAGTCGAGGCGCTGGCCAGCCTGCCGCGCATGCACGATCCGGCCTGGCGCGCCACGCTGAGCGTGCTGACCGAGGTGATGTCGCCCGCCTCCTTTATGGACCGCAACCTGCGCGACCTGATTCCGATCTGGATAGCCATCATCAGCCTGGAACACGGCAACGACGAGGCCTCCTGCATCGGCTACGTGCACCTTGGCATGACGCTCGGGCCGCGCCTGGGCGACTACGGACTGGGCTACCGCCTGGGCAAGGTCGGGCTGGCGCTGGTGGCGCAGGAGGGCATGGGCCGCTTCCGCGCCAAGGTCCACATGTGCTTCGGCGCGCTGCTGTTGCCTTGGACCCAGCCAGTGCGCGGCGGGCGGGAACTGATCGAGCGCAGTTTCGATGAGGGCCGGCAGAGCGGCGATTTCAACTTCGCCGCCTACAGCCGCAACCAGTTGGTGACCCATCTGCTGGCTTGCGGCGAACCGCTGGCCGGCGTGGAGGCGAAGATCGAGATGGGCCTTGCCTTCGCCCGCACCCTGGGACTGGGGCGCGTGGTCGATATACTGGACGCGCAGGCCAGGTATGTGGCGGTGCTGCGGGGCAGGGTGCCGGGCTGGGCGGTGCCGGAAGCCGGCGCGCCGGGCCCGCATGACATCGAGGCGCGGCTGCAGGCCGATCCGCGCCTTGCGGTGGCCGCCTGCTGCTACTGGATCCGCAAGCTGCAGGCCTGCTTTGCCGTGGATGACTGCCGCGGCGCGCTGGAGGCGGCAGGCAAGGCCGAGCCGATGCTGTGGGCCGCGCCTTACTTCCTTGAGATCGCGGACTACCACTTCTTCGCGGCGCTGTCGCTGGCGTGGCTGCCGCGCGCGGCCGGCCGGCACCCGGGCAAGGAAGGCGGCGCGGACTTGGCCGCGTTCGATCGTCATCGGCGCCAGATGAGCGCGTGGGCGCTGGAGAATCCCGCCAACTTCGGCGCGCGCGCTGGCATCCTGGAGGCCGAGGCTGCTCGCCTGGCGCGCGATCCGCTACAGGCCATGCGGCACTACGAGCGGGCCGCCCGGCTGGCGCGGGACCAGGATCTGCTGCATGACGAAGCCCTGGCCTACGAACTGTGCGCGCGCTGCTGTTTCGAGCAGGATCTGACGGCGCCGGCCATGGCTTACCTGCGCAGGGCCAGCGATGCCTACGGCCGCTGGGGCGCCGAGGGGCAGGTGGACAAGCTCGAGGCGTGCGCGCGCGCGTTCGACGCCTCGGGCATGGGCACGGTGTGCGCTACGCCGGACCGCCCCCACGCCGCCGCCGCCCAGCCCGCCACCTACATCGGGCCGGCCGCGCAGCTGGACCTGGACACCGCCATCAAGGCCACGCAGGTGCTGGCCGGCGAGATGCAGCTCGACCGCCTGATCGAGGCGCTGCTGACCACCACGCTGCAGCAGGCCGCCGCGCAGCGCGCGCTGCTGTTCCTGTGGCAGGACGGCGCGCTGCGGCTGGCCGCGCAGGCGCGCACCGAGCGGGCGGGCATCGCGGTCTATCTCAATCCGGCCGGGGCTGCCTATCCCCGCACCGTCGTCGACGCGGCGCTCGCCACGCGCTCGGACTTCGTGCTTGACAACGCCAAGTCGCATGCCAGGTTCGGCCAGGACCCGGACGTGCAACTGCGCAGCGTGCGCTCGGTGGCCTGCCTGGCGCTGGTCAAGCAGGGCGAACAGGTGGGGCTGCTCTATCTGGAGAACAACCTGGCCGACGCGCTGTTTACCGGACGCCGGATCAACCTGCTGTCCCTGCTGGCTTCGCAGGCCGCCATCTCGCTGGAAAATGCGCGGCTGTATGCCGAACTGCTGCGGCAGAACCAGGAACGCCAGCGGGTGCAGGCCGAGCTGGCGCACGTGTCGCGCGTGACCACGCTGGGCGAGCTGGCGGCGTCGATTGCCCACGAGGTCAACCAGCCGCTGACCGGCATCGTGACCTACGGTGGCGCATGCCTGCGCTGGATCAACCGCCCCGAGCCGGATCTTGGCGAAGCGCGCCATGCGGTGGAGAACATGATCGCCGAGGGGCTGCGGGCCAGCGAGGTGATCCGGCGCATCCGCGCGCTGGCGCGCAAGGACGATTCCCGCCGGCAGCCGTTCCACCTGGGCGAACTGGCGGACGAGACCGTGTTGATGGTCAGGCACCAGGCCGAGTTCCACGGCATCGCCGTTGCCCAGCAATACGCGGCGGGGCTGCCGCAGGTGCTGGGCGACCGCATCCAGCTGCAGCAGGTGATCATCAACCTGCTGGTCAATGCCATCCAGGCCATGTCGTCCCGCGCCCAGGGGCAGCGCGAGCTGCGGATCAGCACCACGCGGCAAGCCGACGGCCAGGCTTTGCTACGCGTCGAGGATACCGGCCCGGGCGTCGAGGCAGGGCAGATCGACAAGCTGTTCGAGGCCTTCTACACCACCCGCAGCGAAGGGCTGGGCATGGGCTTGTCGATCTGCCGCTCGATCGTGGAGGCGCATGGCGGCTGCATCTGGGCCGAGTCTCCGGCGCGGGCCGCGTTGCCGGCGGGGCAGTTTCCCGGGGGCCCGGGCGCGGCGTTCTGCTTTACGCTGCCGGTACCGCAGCCGTAGCAAGAGCAAGCGCCTTAGCGCGACTCCGATGCATTGTCCGGCGCTGGCCGCGTGTCCTCGCGGGCTGCGGTCAATGTCGTCGGCGCGGGCACACCGGTGATCTTGGGTACGCATTCGGAGTGGAACCAGGCGGCGGTAACGGGCGCGCCCGCCAGCATGCGCTTGATCGGCGGCACCACCTGCTCGCCGATCAGCATGCCCAGCAGCCCAATCAGCGCGACCACGGGCGGCGCGGGCGAGCGGACCTGCAGCAGGGCGTAGATGATGCCGACCAGGATGCCGGCGCCTAGCGAAATGAGATAGAGCTTCATCGCGTTTCCAGTATTCAGTGTTCAGTGTGGGTCGCCGGCCTGGCCATGTCGGGCAGCACAGGCAAGTGGAGGCGGCCGTCGCGCTTCATGCCGTGCGCGCGGCGGCGCGCCGGTTCAGGTCCTCCCACGCCACCAGCACGAAGCCGCCGACCAGTCCGATATGCTCGAAGAAGGCGTTGGCCAGCATGAACTGCTCGGCCGGCGGCGCCGCCCAGAAACGGTTGGCGAGGAAGGTGGCCATCAGCGTGAAAACGGCCAGCGCCAGCGCGCCGAGCCAGCGGTAGAAGCCCGACAGGATCATCAGCGACGCCCCCAGCTCCAGCACGATCACCGCGGCAGCCAGCGGCACCGCCGGCGCGAGGCCGAAGTGCTGCATCTCGCCGATGGCGCCGGCGAAGTCCATGGCTTTGACCAGGCCACCCTGCAGGTAGGCGGCGCACAGCGCCAGCAGCGCGAGCCAGCGCAGCCAGGACGGCAGCCGCGTGGCGCTGGCCGCCGGGGTCAATGCGGAAGCGGGGCGGTTCATGTCGGGTCTCCCTGCTTCAGAAGGCCCAGCACGAGCAGCCGAGCGCACCCCAGAAGGTGCTCTCATCCGCGGCCGGCACGCTCGCGGTCCAGGCGCTGGCATGGCCGTGGCCGTGCACGCCGCAGGCGCTGGCGCAGCCGCACGCGGTGTTCAGCGCGAGCGCCTTCGCCTGCGGGCGCGGCTGGTAGCCACCCCCACGGCGCACCGGCGACCAGTCCGGCATCGCGGGCGGCAGCGCCGGCGCGAGCTTGTCGAAGTCGCCGTCGCCGTACACCACCTTGCCGCCCAGCACGGTCATCACCGAGGTGATGTCCTGGATCTCGTCCCCGGGCACGCCGAAGTAGTCGGCGGACAGCACAGCGAGGTCGGCGAGCTGCCCGGCCTTGATCTGGCCCTTCTTGCCCTCCTCGGAGGAGAACCACGTATTGGCCTCGGTCCACAGCCGCAGCGCGGTATCGCGGTCCAGCAGGTTGGCCTGCGGATACATCGACAGCCCGCCCACCGTCTTGCCGGTGGTCAGCCAGTACAGCGAGACCCACGGGTTGTACGAGGCCACGCGCGTGGCATCGGTGCCGGCGCCGACCTTGACGCCGCGCTCCAGCATGCGCTTGATCGGCGGCGTGGCCTCGGCCGCGCGCGCGCCATAGCGCTCGACGAAATACTCGCCCTGGTAGGCCATGCGGTGCTGCACGGCGATGCCGCCGCCCAGCGCGGCGATGCGGTCGATGTTGCGGTCGGTGATCGTCTCGGCGTGGTCGAAGAACCAGTGCAGGCCGTCGAAGGGCACATCCCTGGCCACCTTCTCGTAGACGTCCAGCGCGCGCGAGATGGTCTCGTTGTAGGTCGCATGCAGGCGCCAGGGCCAGCGGTTCTCGGCCAGCAGGCGGATCACCGGTTCGAGGTCGCCTTCCATGGACGGCGGCATGTCGGGCCGCTCGACGCGGAAGTCCTCGAAGTCGGCAGCACTGTAGACCAGCATCTCGCCGGCACCGTTGTGGCGGTACAGGTCGTCGCCCTGGCCCGGCTTGATCTGCCTGGACCAGCCGCTGAAGTCGCTCAGCTCGTCCTTGGGCTTCTGCGTGAACAGGTTGTAGGCCAGGCGCACCGTAAGCTGCCCTTCCTTGTGCAACGCCTCGATGATGTTGTAGTCCTCGGGGTAGTTCTGGTAGCCGCCGCCGGCGTCGATCACCCCGGTCACGCCCAGGCGGTTGACCTCGCGCATGAAATGGCGGGTGGAGTTCTTCTGATACTCGGGCGGCAGCTTGGGGCCCTTGGCCAGCGTGGCGTACAGGATGGTGGCGTTGGGCTTGGCCAGCAGCAGGCCGGTGGGGTTGCCGGCCTTGTCGTGCACGATCTCCCCGCCCGGCGGATTCGGCGTGTCCCTGGTATAGCCCACGGCGCGCAGCGCCGCGCCGTTGAGGATGGCGCGGTCGTAAAGGTGCAGGATGAATACGGGCGTGTCGGGCGCGGCCGCGTTCAGCTCCTCGATGGTCGGCAGGCGCTTCTCGGCGAACTGGTGCTCGGTGAAACCGCCGACCACGCGCACCCATTGCGGCGCGGGCGTGCGCGCCACCTGGTCCTTGAGCATGCGCATGGCGTCGGACAGCGAGCGCACGCCGTCCCAGCGCAGTTCCATGTTGTAGTTCAGGCCGCCGCGGATGATGTGCATATGGCTGTCGATCAGCCCGGGAATGGCGCGGCGTCCTTGCAGATCGACCACCTGCGTGGTGTTGCCGGCCAGTTGCATGATCTCAGCGCGGGTGCCGACGGCGACGAACTTGCCGTCGCTGATGGCGACGGCT
Source organism: Cupriavidus sp. 01L45 (assembly GCF_056399885.1). NCBI lineage: Bacteria > Pseudomonadati > Pseudomonadota > Betaproteobacteria > Burkholderiales > Burkholderiaceae > Cupriavidus > Cupriavidus sp. 01L45. The sequence goes on from NZ_JBFTSG010000044.1 coordinate 29,799, forward strand.
TCGGCCTGCGGATTGGCGCGGTCGAGCGTGGCGAACTTGCCGTTGACGAGGATAAGGTCGGGCGTGCTGGATGCGGTCATGGCGAAACTCCGGCTGGCGGCGGGTCAGTGACAGGGGTAAGGGCAAGCCAGGCCGTCCCGGCCCGGCATCGGGGCGCGGGACGGCATCCGGTCAGGCGGACAGGAAGGCCAGCAGGTCGGCGTTGACCTGGTCGGCGTTGATCACGCACATGCCGTGCGACGCGCCCGGATAGATCTTCAGCGTGGCGTTCTTGACGAGCTTGGCGCTCAGCTTGGCCGAGTCGTCGATCGGCACGATCTGGTCGCCGTCGCCATGCAGGATCAGGGTCGGCACGTCGAACTTCTTCAGGTCCTCGGTGTAGTCGACTTCCGAGAACTCCTTGATGCACAGGTACTGGCCGAGGATGCCGCCGGTCATGCCCTGTGCCCAGAACGCGTCGATGGTGCCTTGCGAGACCTTGGCGCCGGGACGGTTGAAGCCGAAGAACGGCATCGCCAGGTCCTTGTAGAACTGCGAGCGGTTCTCCGTCACGCCCTTGCGGATGCCGTCGAACACGTCCATCGGCAGGCCGCCGGGGTTGGACGCGGACTTCACCATGACGGGGGGCACCGCGCCGATCAGCACCGCTTTGGACACGCGTTTGGTGCCGTGGCGGCCGATGTAGTGGGCCACCTCGCCACCGCCGGTGGAGTGGCCGACCAGCGCCGCGCCCTTGAGGTCCAGCGCTTCGATCAGCGCGGCCAGGTCGTCGGCGTAGGTATTCATGTCGTTGCCCTTGGCGGGCTGGCCGGAGCGGCCATGGCCACGGCGGTCGTGGGCAATCACGCGGAAGCCGTGCTGCACCAGGAACAGCATTTGCGCGTCCCAGGCGTCCGCATTGAGCGGCCACCCGTGCGAGAACACGACCGGGCGGCCCGCGCCCCAGTCTTTGTAATAGATCTGGGTGCCGTCCTTGGTGGTGATGGTGTCCATGCTGTGTGCTCCTGGCGTGTGGTGGGACGCGGCGTGGGCCTGCGGCTTGCCGGTGGCGACCGCGGCGGTGCTGCCCAGCGCCGCGACGGCGGCCGCGCCGACCGTACCCGCGCCGGATACCAGCAGTTTGCGCCGCGACGGGCTCCGGGCCGTGTCCTGCGTATTGGATTGCGCGCTCATGCGATGTCTGACCGAGGTGTATGGGTGGTTGGTCCGTGGCCTTGGCCGCGTTCAGCGGGCCGGCACCGGGGCGATGGATTCGTGCGGCGTGGCGGTGCGCTGCTCGGCCTTGTGCACCATGGTGTAGGCGTAGTCCACACCCATGCCGTAGGCGCCGGAGTGTTCCTTGACCAGCTTCATCACGGCGTCGTAGGTGTCGCGGTGGGCCCAGTCGCGCTGCCATTCGAGCAGCACCTGCTGCCAGGTCACCGGCACCACGCCGGCCTGCACCATGCGCTGCATGGCGTAGTCGTGCGCTTCCTTGCTGGTGCCGCCGGAGGCGTCGGCCACCATGTAGATCTCATAGTCGCCTTCGAGCATCGCGCACAGCGCGAAAGTGGTGTTGCAGACTTCGGTCCACAGGCCGGCGACGACGACCTTCTTGCGGCCGTTGGCGGCCAGCGCGTCGCGCACCTTCTGGTCGTCCCACGAGTTCATCGAGGTGCGTTCCAGCGTCTTCTGGTTGGGGAACACGTCCAGCAGCTCGGGGTAGGTGAAGCCCGAGAACGACTCGCTCTCCACGGTGGTGATGGTGGTGGGGATGTTGAAGATCTTGGCGGCCTTGGCCAGCCCAACGGCATTGTTCTTCATCGCCTGACGGTCCATCGACTGCACGCCGAAGGCCATCTGCGGCTGGTGGTCGATGAAGATCAGCTGGCTGTTTTGCGGGGTCAGCACTTCTAGCTTGGCGTTGGTCATGATTCTTTCCTGAGGTTGGGTTGTCGGGATCGTGCAGACATGACGCGGCACTGGCGGCAGACGGCCGATTCCCGGTGGGTTGCTGCGGCGCCCGATCGCGGCAGCGGCGCGACCGTGATGCGCGGGAGCGAGGCTGGATCTCTCTGCGCAAGCAACCCGAGCGAAGGCTAAACTTGCCCGGAGGAAATCACTATCGTCTGTTCGTATTAGTCGGCTGCCGTCGGGGTGTATGCCGGCAGGGCGGGCGCAGTAATCACAAGGCGCCTGATAGCTAACTTTATTGTGTCGACCACGGGTTAAAGAACAATAGACAACAATAGACAAAACCGGCGGCACAAATTGACAATACAAAGGCGAGACAGTGGCGTAGATTCCAGGCGGGGATGCCGCGCAGCCCCGGACAGCAACCGGCATGGCCGAGCGCCTGCCGGTCTTTTTTGACGCTGAATGGAGAAGCAGATCGTGACATCCCAAAGCCTGGAGCCCGCCGAGCCGAGCGCTCGGGACGACGCATTGGTGCTGGTCGTCGACGACGATGCCATGCTGCGCGGCGCGCTCGGCAATCTGTTCCGCTCGGTCGGCATGAATGTTGCATTGTTCGGCTCGGCCGCGGAGTTGCTCGAGTACCAGATGCCGGACGTGCCCTGCTGCCTGGTTCTCGATGTCAGGCTGCGCGGCCCGAGCGGACTGGACCTGCAGGCGCGCCTGGCGCAGCTGGGTATCCACGTGCCGATCATCTTCATGACCGGCTACGGCGATATCGCGATGACCGTGGCCGCGATGAAGGCCGGCGCCGAAGACTTCATGGCCAAGCCGTTCCGCGACCAGGACCTGCTCGACGCGGTATCGGTGGCGCTGGAGAAAGACCGGCGGCGGCGCGAGGGCATGCGCCGGCTCCAGATGCTGCGCGCCAGCTTCCAGACCCTGACGCCGCGCGAGTCGGAAGTCATGGCATTGGCGGTCTCCGGGCTGATGAACAAGCAGATTGCCGGCGAGATTGGCATCAGCGAGGTCACGGTGAAGATCCACCGCGGACAGGCGATGCGCAAGATGAAGGCGCGCACCTTTGCCGATCTGGTACTGATGGCGCAGAAATTGGGCGTGTGCCACGCCGAAGGCTAGGCCGGGCGCACCCGATGGCGGCAAGCCGGCGTGAAGAAAAGCCGGCCGGCCCCGGGGATGCTGGAGGCGCGGCCCGGCAAGGAGGAGACGCTGTACGGCAGGGCGGGGCCAGCCCCCGCCACACCCGCTGCCCGCTGCCCGCCGCCCGGATGCTCCRGTACCGCGAAGCGTCCCTGCTGGCGCCGTGCCTTGTCAACATCATAGGTGTGCCGCATTGCCTATGCCGCTGTCCATCAGGACGGGTCGGCTAGCGTATGCGTTTAGGGAAATCAGACCTTGGTATGACTGACCACAATCGGGCCTGCGGCCCAAGCCCCCGCACGCCCCGCGCTCACGCCGCGGCCGGATAGTCGATGTAGCCACCGGCGCCGCCGCCGAAGAAGGACGAGGCATCGGGCGCGTTCAGCGGCAGGCCGCCGCGCAGCCGGACAGGCAGGTCGGGATTGGCGATGAACGGGCGGCCAAAGGCGATGATGTCGGCGCGGCCGCTGGCGAGCGCATGCTCTGCGCTGTCGCGCCCGTAGCCGCCCGCCAGCATCAGCACACCGTGGTAGGCCCCACGCAACTGCTGGATGATTGCGTCCCAGCGGGGATCGGCGTGCTCTTCCCTGACCGTGCCGACCATGGCCGGCTCGACCAGGTGCAGATAGGCCAGGCCACGGGTATCGAGCTGGCGCACGATATAGCCGAAGGTCTCTTCGGGCGACACATCGCCCATGCCCATGAAGCGTCCCATGGGCGTCAGCCGCACGGCAACGCGCGCGGGCCCCACCTCCGCCGCGATCGCGTCCACCACCTCCAGCAGCAGCCGTGCCCGGTTCTCGATGCTGCCGCCGTAGGCGTCATCGCGCTGGTTGCTGCTGGAATTGATGAACTGGTCGAGCAGGTAGCCGTTGCCGGCGTGGATCTCCACGCCGTCCATGCCCGCGGCCATGGCGTTGCGGGCGGCGCGCCGGTAGTCGGACACGATGTCGCGGATGCCATCGAGGGTCAGCGCCTGGGGCACCGGCACGTCGCCCCAGGCGCCGTTGCCCTGCGCGTCGATGATGTAGGTCTTGCCCGGGACGGGCAGGGCGCTGGGTGCCACGGGCAGCGCGCCGCCGGGCTGGAACACCGGGTGCGAAACGCGGCCGACGTGCCACAGTTGCATGAAGATGATGCCGCCCTGGTCGTGCACGGCGTCGCTGACGGCCTGCCATCCCTGGATCTGCGCCTCGCTATGGATGCCCGGCGTCCAGGCGTAGCCCTGGCCCTGCTGCGAGATCTGCGTGGCTTCGGTGACGATCAGCGCCGCGCCGGCACGCTGCCGGTAGTACTCGACGTTCATGGCGGTGGGCACGTTGCCGGGCTGGCCGGCGCGCGAGCGCGTCAGCGGCGCCATGGCAACACGATGCGGCAGGGTATGGTTGCCGAGGCGAATGGGGGTGAAGAGATGGTGGGTCACGGTGGTTCTCCGTCAGGTGCGATGGGGGGCGGCGGCTGCAGGCTCGCCTTTGCGCCGCGCTGCCCGTCTCGAAAAGAGATGACCTGAAGGTTAGGCGCCAACCCGTCGGCGGAGAATCGGGCCGCCGCGCAACGTTGCGTTGCGCTGGAAGCAAGGGGCAAGGGGCGGGGAAGGGGAAAGGGAAGGGGGGTCAGCCGCCCGCTTCTTTCCCGCCGGTCGGGCCGGGAATCCGCGAGAGAAAGTCGAGGAAGGCGGCGATGCGCCGCGAGCCGCGCTGGTTGGGCAGGTAGAGCGCGGAGATGGCCGAGCTGGCGCGGTTGGGGTTGACGGTCCAGTCGTCCAGGATGGCGGTCAGGCGCCCGCCCTGTATATCCTCGTCGACCAGCCAGTCGGGCAGCAGGGCGATGCCGCCGTCGGCCAGCGCCAGTTCGCGCAGCACTTCGGCGTTGTTGCTCCTGAAGGTGCCCGGAACGGGCACCTGGACTTCCTCGGCGCCGCGCAGGAAGGTCCACATCTGCTGGCCCGCGCCGTAGCTGAAGCGCAGGCACGCGTGCCCGGCCAGCTCCGCCGGCGCGGCGGGGATGCCGCGCTGCCGCAGATAGCCCGGACTTGCCACCACCCTGCGCCGGAACGTGCCGATCTGACGCGCCACCACCTCGTCGAGCGACGCGGCGCTGCCCAGGCGGATGGACAGATCAATGCGTTGGCCTAGCAGGTCGACGATCTCGTCGGTCAGCGTTACCTCCATCTCCAGTTTCGGATACTGCGCGAGCAGGCTGCCGAGGAACGGCGCGATGCAGCGGCGCCCGAACGCCACCGGCAGCGACACGCGAAGCTGGCCCACCGGCGTATCGCCGCGGTCGGCGATCAGCGCATCGGCTTCCGCCACCGCGTCGAGGATCTTGCGCGCCCGCTGGTAATAGGCTGCGCCAGCTTCGGACACCGTCACCTGCCGTGTCGACCGGTTCAGCAGCACGGTGCCCAGTTCCTGCTCCAGGCTGTCCATCATGCGGGTCACCGATGACGTGGCCAGGTTGACCCGGCGCGCGGCGGAGGAGAACCCCTTGGCGTCGACCGTCTCGACGAACAGCTTCAATGCCAGCAGCTTGTCCATGGGTAAGACTCCAGCGGAAAGGGGCGTCGGTTATCCTCGCAGGGACTTATTTGCCGGGCTTGTCGGGCGCGCGCAGGGAACGCATGACGGCAGGCGCGCCGTGGAGAAACATGTCCACCTTGCGGCGGATCACGGCGTCGATGTCCGAGGGTACCTTGAGGCCGTAGACCCATTTGCGCACGCCGAGATAGAAGATGGCTGCGTGCAGGCCCCATATCATCTCGACCTCGGCTTCCAGCTCCGCCGCGTTGCGCGGCTCCGGGATGCCGTACTCGGCACGCACCTCGGCCAGCACGGGCAGGAAGACCTTGCTGCGCAGCTTGTTGAGGTATTTGTTGTTGATGCCTTCGCGCGTGAGGCCGGCAAAGATGAAGACCCGGATCCATTCCTCGCGCAGGATCACGGATGCGTAGTCGAGGTAGAACGCATACAGCCGTTCGGTCAGCGGCGTGGCGCGGTCGGCGATCTGGCGTTCCCAGTCGGGCCGCCACTGGAACACTTCGCTGTAGACGCGATCGATCAGCGCCTCCTTGCTGGAGAAGTAGCGGTACAGCAAGGGCTGGGTGACGCCGATCTGCTTGGCGAGATCGCGCGTGCTGCCGGAGAAGCCGTTGCGCGTGAAGTGTTCGATGGCCTTCTGCACGATCTGCTGCTCCCGCTCTTCGGGGAGCAGCCGTTTTCCGGTCTTGGCCGGTGCATCGTTCTCGGTCGGCGTTGCGTCTCGTTTCATTCGTTCACCTGTGGCAGGCACGTCCCGTGCGGAGCGCTTGCGGCATTGTACCAATCGGGTGATAAATTGAGGCGCGGCCGGGCTGCCGGCAGTGCGGCCGGCAGCACAGGGCACGGGTGCTACCTCGGCTTGACCAGCCCGAGCTCGCAATCGACCAGCTGATTGTTGAAGGCGCCGCGTTCGCGCGCACCGCGCGCGGACCGGTCGGTGACCGAGAACACGTAGATGCCGGCAAAGGCCACCAGCATGGAGAACAGCGCCGGATACTCGTACGGGTAGATGGCACTCGCATGGCCGAGTACCTGCACCCACACGGTCGGGCTCAGCACCGTCAGCACCACCGCGGTCAGCAGCCCGAGCGAGCCGCCCGCCACGGCGCCCCGCGTGGTCAGCCCGCGCCAGTAGATCGACAGCAGCAGCACCGGGAAATTCGAGCTGGCGGCGATGGAAAAGGTCAGGCTGACGATAAAGGCGATGGTCTGCTTCTCGAACAGGATACCCAGCAGGATGGACAGTACGCCCAGTACGAGCGTGGTCATCCGGGAGACGCGCATCTCCTCCTTGTCGGTGGCGTTGCCCTGGCGCAGGACCTTGGCATAGAGATCGTGCGAGATGGCCGAGGAACCGGCCAGCGTCAGCCCCGCCACCACGGCCAGGATGGTCGAGAACGCCACCGCGCAGATGAAGCCGAGGAACAGGTTGCCGCCGACGGCATGGGCCAGGTGCACGGCCACCATGTTGACGCCGCCGATCACCGCGCCAGCGGGCGTGTGGTAGGCCGGATCGCTGGCCACCAGCGCGATGGTGCCAAAGCCGATGATGATGATCAGCGCGTAGCCGGTGCCGACGATGCCGGTGGCATAGAGAATGCTCTTGCGTGCCGCCTTGACGTCGCCGACGGTGAAGAAGCGCATCAGGATATGCGGCAGGCCGGCGGTGCCGAAGATCAGCGCCAGGCCGAGCGATACCGCCGAGACGGGATCGGAGACCAGGCCGCCCGGGCTCATGATGGCCGCGTGCTTGCCGTGGGCCTCGATGGCCTGCGCGAACAGCGCGTTCAGGCTGAAGCCGAAGCGGCTCATGACCATGAACGCCATGAAGGCAGCGCCGGCGAGCAGCAGCACCGCCTTGATGATCTGGATCCAGGTGGTGGCCAGCATGCCGCCGAAGAACACGTAGACCACCATCAGCACGCCGACCAGCACCACCGCCGCCGTGTAGCTGAAACCGAACAGCAGCTCCACCAGCTTGCCGGCCCCCACCATCTGCGACACCAGGTACAGCAGCACGATGACGATGGAACTGGACGCGGAGAACGCGCGGATGGGCCGCTGCTGCAGGCGGTAGGAGACCACGTCCGCCAGCGTGAAGCGGCCGAGGTTGCGCAGCGGCTCGGCGATCAGGAACAGGATGATCGGCCAGCTGGCGAGAAAGCCGATGGAATAGATCAGGCCGTCGTAGCCGCTGGTGAAGACCAGCGCGGAGATGCCCAGCAGGGAGGCCGCCGACATGTAGTCGCCGGCGATGGCCCAGCCGTTCTGCAGGGCGGTGATCTTGCCGCCGGCGGCGTAGTGGTCGGCCACGCTGTGGTTGCTCCTGGCGGCCCAGCGCGTGACCAGGAGCGTGGCGGCGACGAACACCAGGAACATGGCGATGGCGATGACGTTCATGCCCTGGCCCACCGGACCCGGCGCCGCGAACGCGGGCAGGGCGGCAAGCAGCAGGGCTGCGGCAGTGGCGGAAATGGCGGTTTGCTTCATTTTGCTGCCCCTTGCTTGAGGTCGCTGATCCGCTGGTCGTACACGGTGTTGGTGCGATGCACGTACACCGCCACCAGCAGGAAGGTCACCGCGAACATGCCGAAGCCCACGGGAATGYCCACGCTCATGGGCTGGCCCAGGGTCAGTTGGCGGCCCAGCAGCGCGGGCCGGAAGGCGAGCGTGAGGATGTAGCCGAAGTACACCGCCAGCATGGTGGCGGTCAGGGCCCACGCGAACCTGCGCCGCGCGCGCACCAGGGACTGGAATGCCGGATTGGCGAGCAGGGGATTCGGTGGGGCCGCGGCGGGCGTGGCGCTTTCGCGGGCGGCTGCGGCAAAGGTGGGGGCGGTGTGATCCAAGGTTGTCTCCGTTTGGGGGCGGTTGGTTTGGCGTGGGGCGGCGGCGCGCTCAGAAGCGCGTCGACACCGCCGTCTCGCGCATCACGGCTTCCGGCGTGCGATAGCGCTCGGCCATCTGGCGGTCGGTCTCGTTCTTGAGCTGCGCCTGCATATAGGCGCCGAGGTGGCGCGCGTGCCGGACGATGGCCGCACCCACCTGCACGCGCTCGGCGCTGTAGCTCTCCAGTGCGGCACTGACGCTGTCATGCGCTTGCAGCGCGTTGACCAGCGACATGGCGTCGCCCGCGGCCTTGGTCACGCCCATGCCGCAGTGCGGGCGCGCCACGAAGGCGGCGTCGCCGAGCAGCGCCACGCGGCCGAACGCCATGCGCGGCACCTCGAGGTCGAAGATGGGCTGGAACAACGGCTGCGCGGCCTTGGCCACCACCTCGCCGAACTGGGGTGCCAGGTTGGCCAGCGCGGCTTCCTCCATGCTCGCCAGCACGTCCGGCCGGATCAGCGCCGGCGGGATGCCGCCGGACCAGCGCTTGCCGCTGGCGTCGGTCAGCAGGTTGGGCAGGTCCATGTCTTCGCTGGTGGCGCGGTACCACACGAAGTTGTAGCGGCGCTCGCCAACCCGGGTGCTGTTGCCCTGGCCCGCCACCGGGTAGCCGAGGATCTGCTCGCGCGGCGGCAGGCAGAAGGCGAACTTCTCGAACAGCATGTCGCGCGTGGCTTCGCTCAGGCTCGTTTCGTCCACCAGGCCGCGCCACGCGATGTAGCCGGCGTACTGGAGCCGGGCCTCGGGCAACAGGCACTCGCGCAACGCGGAGCGGAAGCCGTCCGCGGCGACCACAAGATCGGCGTGATGGATCGAGCCGTCGTCCAGCATCACCACGGCGCGGCCGGGCTCGCTGCGCACCGACACCACATTGGCGCCCGTGCGGTAGGTGCCTCCGGTGAAGGCGGAGCGCAGCACGTGGTACATCTTGCCCCATGCTGTCAGCGTTTGCGGCAGCTCCCGCTGGGCCAGGACGCTGCCGTCCTGGCCCAGCGTCAGCCGGGACTTCACCTGCACGCCGATGGCGTCGTCCACCTCGACCCCGGCGGCGGCCAGGGCCTCGAACAATTCCGGATGCGTGACGATGCCCGCGCCGCGCCCGGCAAGGGCTTCGGGAACGCGCTCGCATACCTCCACTTCCCACCCGCCGCGGGCGAGCAGGTTGGCCGCGAACAGCCCGCCCAGCGAGCCGCCCACGATGATGGCCTTTGGCCGTGTCGATAGGGCTGTCATGGTCAGTCTCCTGCCACTGCGGGGAGGGGCGCGCGTGCGCCGTCGCCCGGGATTTCAAGGCCCGCCACCTCGGCGGCGGGGTAGTTCAGTTCAATGGTGACGCCGGAAGGGTCCTCGATGAACACCTGGTGCAGGCCCAGGCTGGGGACGGTGCGGTCGCGCCACGGGATGCCCTCGGCTTCCAGCCTTGCCCACATCTGCGCCACGCCGGTGGCCAGGAAGGCGATGTGGTCGAGGGTGCCGGTACCCGCCGCCGCAAGGGCGCGGTCGCCGAGGTAGGCGGACAGCCCGCCGGGGTTGTCCGGGGCGACGCCGATGATGTGGACGGTGCCGAAGTCACCTTCGTCACCGCCCATGTACAGCCATGCGCCGGGGAAATCGAAAGGCGGGCGATAGCCTTGCCTGAAGCCGAGAATGCGTTCGTAGAAGGCGCAGGATGTCTCGAGGTCCGTGGTGCGGATCGAGAAGTGCGCGAGTTTGCGGATTGCCATGGTTGCCTCTGCTATTGATCGACCGATTAGTGATCGGTTGATAAATTGTAGGGCGACTGAGTAAAACGGCCAAGGGTGGGCAGGGGGGTACTTACCCTGATCGGCGGGTCGCGCGCCGGGTGGGCCACTTCGCTGAGGCACGGGCCTGTGCCTCAGTGAAGTGAGATCCCCTTGATGCGGTTGCCCATGTGGGCAACGGCAGCGCCGGATGCAATGCGCAGATCAATGCTTGGTAGCAGCACACTTGCACCTCACGCAAGTAAGACTTAAGCATCTTCTACTTCCGAATTGATCCACAGGCACTAGCATTCCAAGACGCGGCGAGATGGGAACCATGATGCTAGCCCGGGACACGGCGGCGGCGCCCACAGAAACCACTAGTGAGGCGCACCTGAAGGGCTTCGTGCGCGCTTGCGCGGTGCTTACCGGGTTCGAACCTATCAAACTTCATGGAATCTCTCTCGTGCAACATCATCTCGACTTCGTATGCCTGATCACTGGAACTGCTGCAGTGGACGAACTCATCAGGCGGATCACCCGATTTCCCAATGAGGGACCGCACCAGGGTCGCACCACGGCCCGGTCTGGCGTGCGATCCACACCCATCCTCCGGCGCTAAGCAGCAGGGCTACGGTGCGCGGGCCGAACCACCGGCCGCAACGATCGCGCTGATTCGCCGCACTCGATAGTCGTCACCTCATTTGCCGGAAGGCAGATTTCCGCAATCTCGCCCAGGTTTCTGTGGGAGGCAACATGCGCCCAATGCCGGACCCCGACGTCTGATTCCCTGTTCATGGCGGTATCTCTGTTCAAGATATGCCGTCATGAATAGGGAAGACTAATGTCAATTATTCACGGAACCCTATCCTGTCAATTCAACAATAATTCGACTCCCYATCTGGAGAGATTTAACAATTTCATAGTTCCTGAATGAAAAAGGAGAAAATTATGTCAGGTTAGACGTAAAGAACATCGACGCCACGCAGCGGCATCCTGATCGTTTTTCGCTTAACACTTTTTCCGTAGCAGGAGACACACCATGAGACCGGTCCAGAAGATCACCGTCAACAACAAAGGCGGGTACGTGTTCAATTTTTCCGTCCAATGGCTTGGTAGCGACGGCAAGTGGAATACCACCGAGTGGAACAGCGGAAATTATCCCGTGGCGCAGTCCAGGACATCTCCCCCGCTCGACACAATCGGTGTCCCGGCCGATGCGCTGGCTGTGACGCCATACGGGCACGCGGTGGCCGGGACTTCCGGTCAGGGAACACCGTTTGTTGGTTTCGCGCCGAACAATCAGATCGCAACATATGATGCAGTCGGGACGACTTACATTGGCTTTGCAATCAATCTGATTGAGTAGGCAGCAAACTCTCCTCTGTGAGGCCCGGCATCAGCGTTCCTGCGATCCGTCATCGGGGGGAGGCCGGCGCCGGGCCTCAMCTTGCCCGATCGTCCAGTTTTCATATAACAGCCTGATGGATCGCCGGAGGGAATTACCATGAGACAAGTCAATAAAATTGGTTGCCTTAACAATGGCATCTTCAAGATGAACTTTTCGATTCAATGGTTCGATTCGAAGGGGAGTTGGCATACCTCCGACTGGAATAGTGGCAACTTCGACAACGGCCTGTACAAGGTGAGTCCTCCACTTTCGTCGATCGGGATCCCGGCAGACGCGATTGGGGTGGCGCCCTACGTTTCCGCGGTTCTGGGAGCAAGTAACCGGGGGACGCCCCTGGTGCAGCCGGCGAGTAACGGCAGGCTGGCCGCGTATGAGGTCACGGGGACGACACTGGACTTCCGTGTTCTGCCACTGCCGTGGAGGAACTGGGCGCAGAACATCGTTCATACGATGACGATCGATGGCGAATACTACTTCTCTCCGACGAGCCGCGCAGAACTCCAGGGCATCGTGCGCCAGGCAGTGCAGGCTGGCGCGACGGTTCGTGTTTCCGGCCAGCGGCATGCGCAGCCGCCGCTGGTCGCCGAGGACAATCGCCTCGCCCCCGCTCCCGACCAGTGGCTCATCGACCTTTCCTGCTATAAGGACCTCGGTCCCGGCGGCGACCAGTCGATCGTGCTGCATCAAGCGGAAGGCACGGTCACGGTGAATACCGGCGTCCGCGAAGATGAACTGGATGCGTTCCTGACCGCCAACGACATGATGCTCAAGACCGTTACCGCGGGCGGCTTCTTCAGCCTTGGCGGGATGACGGCGGTCGATGTGCATGGGGCGACAATCAACGCGCCGATCTTCGCGGAAACGGCCTCGGCGTTCAGCATTATGGGCCCGGATGGCCAGGTGAAGACCATCGACACACAGACTCCGGCGGAGGGTGGCTGGTCGCCCTTACAGTTCGCGCGCGTCTCTCTCGGTGTGCTGGGGGTCGTCACCTCCGTCACCGTCGATGTATTGCCACGCCCGTGGGCCACGACCTTGAGCCCAGGCAAGAACAGCCGGATTACGTGTATGGATGAGACGGCGTTCGTCGCCCAGTTCAAGACGCTGCTCGCGGGCCATGACCGCGTTGAGTCCTTCCTCAACCCGTACAACAGCAACTTTCTCGTCTTGTGGTGGGACGTGGTCGCGTCGCCGTCGACGAAGATTCCGAACCTGAAGCCAAGTGTCCCGGATGCGTGCACCCTGGCGGGAGAGGATGTCTTTGGCGCGCCCTACCTGATACCGCTGGAGCCCATCATCGAGCCTCCGCTCATCGCGGCGCAGTATGCTGGAATCACAACCGCTGCGAGCGCGATCATTGATGCCGGATACCTGACTGTCGAAACGCTCTTCGATCAGGCCACGGCTGTCTACTCTGACTTATGGCTGACGAAGGCCTCCCGCGTGATCTTCATGTCCTATTTCATCGAGCTTCCTGCGCTCGACGACGCGGGGCTAGGCAAGGCCTGGCAGGGCCTTGATGCGGTGATGGCTCGTATCAGGAGTTCCACCGATTTCCTGGTGGTTGCACCGATGGAATTCCGCTTCGTCCGCGGCGGCAACACCGCATTGGCCGGGACATACACGGACACCCCCAATGCAACCTTCGTCAATCTGGACCTTATCGGGTACGTGCCGGCCGTCGCAGGGTCCGAGTACCCCGACCGTCTGCTCCATTTCTTCGCGGACATCGAGCGAGCCTGGGTTGCGCTGGGAGGAATGCCGCATACCGGCAAGATGTTCGGCTTCTACGACCCGGGTCAACCTGCCGGGACCTTCTCGCCGCCATTCAACCCGGTTTTCCTGCAGGATCTCGCGAAGCGCCGCAGTGTTCGAACCAAGGCCTTCGACGCCTACCGGCGAACCTGCGATCCGAAGGGCAGTTTCCGCAGTAGTTTCGTGGCGGCGCTGCTGGGAGACACGAATTTGCCGGGCAAGCCAGGCTGAGCCAGCTACCTAGGGGGCCGTCCTATCGATCACGATCCGCACATCGCTGCTTCCCAAAGCAACCGGACCGACTTGCCCAAACAGGTCGCCGGCGTGCGGCATCGCGGTTCCGCCGGGAGAGATGCGCGCCTCTAACATGACCTCGGCATGCCCAGAGAGGCGGTTGGCCGGGGAAAGCGCCAGCGTATCGTCCAGCGTGAACGTGACTGGCAGGTCGCGCACCTGCCGCTTCAGTACGGCAAGCGGCATGCGCGGGCCCTGTACCGCACGGGCGAAGATGAAGACCGCGTCGCCGGGCGCCGGGGCCTTGCCGGCGAGCGTGCCCAGCGCAACCGTGCCGGTCACCACCGCGGGGCTCTCACGCCGCGTCAGCTCCGCAGTGCCAGGCTTACCTTAAAAGATGTGCCGCACGCCGACCGTGACGCCAACCATGCTCTTCTGCCCCGTCATCGTCGGATAGTTGAACGCGAAGGCAGTCGCCGCGCTATCGAAGCTCAACCCGCCGTTACGCGCGTACCCGGCGGACAGGTAGACGTCCGTGCGCTTGGTGAAGTTGTAGTCGGCGATAAAGCTGTACTGCTGCATGTTGGCGGGGTTGGTCTGCGGCGCGCCGACTGCCGCGCGCGCGGATTTCACGTCGGCGTAGTAGTAGGCGAGCGACAAGCCCAGGGCCGGCGTGGCCTGGTAGTTGACGCCAGCCCACCAGTAGTCGTCGCGCAGCAGCGTGCTGCCGTTGCTGAAGTCAGCCTTGTTCCAGCGATAGCCGCCCATGACCTTGAGCGGGCCTGTAGCGTAGCTCGCGGCGCCGGCAAACTTGCGTACCGTGCCGGGCTGCCCGGTGGTCACGGCCGGTCTCCATTCGTCATAGGCCAGCGACGCCCCGAATCCATTGCTCAGGTACTGCAGCGAGGCGCCAAAGGCGGTGTTGTCGCTGAAGTGTCCCGGCGTCTCGCCGGCGCCGCCGTTGGCCAGCGCCGTGCTGGCGTTCAGTACCGAGACGCCGGTGCCGAAGGAGTAATGCGCCACGGCCTGGAGCCCGCCGAACTGGCCGGTGTACTTGACCATATTGCTTTCGCGGTAGTTCAGGCCCATCCACCAGATGCCCGGTTCATAGGTGGCCGCAAACCGCAGCGGCGAGAAGTTGGCAAGGCCATCGAAGAAGCTGGTGTACTGGCGGCCCACCGTGATCTTGCCGTAAGCGCCGTTCTGCAACCCGACGAACGACTGGCGCCCGAACAGAACGCCCGACTGCAGGTTGCCGGTATCGGGCTGGAAGCCGCTCTCCAGCACGAACAGCGCCTGGTTGCCGCCGCCGAGATCTTCCACGCCGCGCAAGCCCCAGCGCGATGCGGAAAGTCCGCCGACGCTGGGTTGCGCGAAACGGTAGCCGCCGACGTTCGGTGTTGCCGGCGATGCAGCCACCCGATTGACGTACTCCACGGAAGCGTCGATCACGCCATAGAGGGTAACGCTCGATTGTGCCTGCGCTGCGCCGCTCACCGCGCACAACGCCGCCAGCGCGACCAATGTTCTTTTCATGCTATGTCTTCTCCTTGTGCTTGTTTTCAGAGTCACCGGGAACCAGCCTCCTCGTCGGATCCCGTGATGGCATTAGAGCGTGGCGCTCCTTTTTTCCGACCCACCCAAAAGGGAGTGAATCGCTGCGATGGTGGTTTTAATCCCGCAGAAAATCGGCGAGGCGGTCAGTACCTATTGACGAATGCGGAAGATGATTCCTCGCAACGCGGGCCAGCCGGCAGCCAGTCGGCGGTCAGTCAGCCTTGGCCCCGGTCGACTTGATCAGTCGCGCCATCACCGGCTCGAGCGTCTCGAAGTCGCGCTTGAATTCCGCCGAGGAACTGCCGACCGGCTCCAGCGCAAGCATCTGCAGCCGCTCTTTCATCGGCGCGGCGTTGACCGAAGCGCGTGCCTCCGTTTCCAGGCGGGCCAGTACCGGCGCGGGCGTGCCTGAGCGCGCCATCAGGCCAACCCAGCCGGGCGGGCTCAGTTCCTGGTCCTTCAGGCCGATCTCGGCGAGGGTCGGCACGTTCGGCAACGCCTTGACGCGCTGCTTGCCCACGATCGCCAGCGCGCGCAGGCGCCCGCTCTGGATATGCGGGCCCAGCGTGCTGACCGAGCCGATGGCCCACGAGATGTTGCCGCCGATCATGTCCTGCGCCATCGGCGCTTCGCCCTTGTAGGCGATATGGGCCATGTCGAGCCCCCGGGACTGGTTGAGGTAGGCGCCCAGCAGATGCGGGAAACTGCCGGTGCCATAGGAGCCATAGCTGACCTTGCCCTTGTTCTGCGCGGCCCAGTCGAAAAACTCCTGCATGTTCTTGACCGGGATCTTGCTATTGACCGCGAACACGACCTGGCCGATGCAGATCTCGGAGACAAAGGCCAGGTCGCGCCGCACGTCGTAAGAGACGTGCGAGTAGAGATACGGTGTGTTCATGATCGGCGCGGAATGCGTGATCAGCAGCGTGTAGCCATCCGGTGCGGCGCGCGTCACCGCCTGGACGGCCAGCATGCCCGCGGCGCCAGGCTTGTTGTCGACGATGATGGTCTGGTCCAGCCGCTTGCCCATATCGTCGGCCAGTGCGCGCGCGATGGTGTCCGTTGCGCCGCCGGGCGGTGCGGGTACGACGAACGTGATGGTGCGCGCGGGATAGCTTTGCGCGCCGCAAAGCGCGCTCCAGGCAAGAACGGCAACGGCAAAGAGAGTCTTCTTACGCATTTGGCATGACCTCGCGGTGAGTTGGGAGTGGTGCCCGCCTGGCAGGGGTCGGCGTGGTCACGCCGTGCTGGCCGGAAGGGCTGCTCAAGTGCGACGGTAGGGGATGCGCGAAGGGCTGTAACCAGCCATATTGGCGGGGCGGGATTTCACTATCCGGGTGAACCCGATGGGCGCCGCCGCGCGTTTCGGTAGCGCTCACGCACGACGCGACGGGCTGGGGCCGGAGGCAGTGTGTTTGAGGCCCGGAAAAAAAGAACTCCGGCCGCGAGGCCGGAGATCAAGACCCTGCCGGCATCGAGCGCCGTCAAGGTGGAGACACGGAAAGGGCCGTCCCGCCGCCCGGTTTGTGCTTCGTTGCGGGCCGGCGGCCAGACATGCGTGACCGCCGGCGACTCAGGCCAGCATACGTTGATCAGGATGCGCGCGCCTCCGCCAGCAGGGAGGGGCGCGGGAGATGGCGCTCAGGATGGCGCGTGCCCTCCCAGTGGCGAAACCCTTGCCGTCTGGTCCGGGCGGCCATCGCTGGTGCCCAGGTAGAACACGCCGGCGGCGTGCAGCGCCGTGCGGTCCCCGACCATGATCCGGCAGTTCACGTTGGCGACGCGCCGGCCTTGCTTGAGCATGTCCACATGCGCCTCCACCCAGTCGCCGGCATGTGCCGGGCCAAGATAGTCCACGCTGAGATGCAGCGTGCGGGGCTGCAGGGTGCCGAAGCGGCGCACCATGACGATCCCGAACGCACTGTCGGCCAGCATGGCCATGAAGCCCCCGTGCACGATGCCGATGGCGTTCAGGTGTTCGTCGGCGATGCGCACGCCCACCACCGGCCGCTCCGCGTGCAGGTAGAAATCGGCACAATGGCGCATGAAGCCCCTGGCGCCGGCAAGCGGCTCGAAGCCGGCCGGCACGCCGCGGTCTTGCGGATCCCGATGGGGCAGGATTGCCGCCACGGAAGATTGCGATTGAGACATGGAATTCACTCTATGGTCAGGGCGGCCCGGCGTCGCGGGGCCGTCATCACGCGTGGGGCAGGAAACCAAGGCCCAGTTCACGCAGGCGCGCCACCGACTGTGCGTCGAACCCCCAGTCGCGCAGCGCCGCGGCGCCGTGTTCGCCGCGTGCCGGCGCGGGCCCTGTGACTTCCGACGGCGTGCCGAGAAAGCGCGGCGCCGGCCCCGGCTGCACCACGCCGGCCACTTCGACAAAACTGCCGCGGGCGCGGTGCTGCGGATGATCGGGCGCTTCGGCGAAGCCCAGCACCGGCGCCACGCAGGCATCGCTGCCTTCGAAGATGGCGCACCACTCGTCGCGCGTGCGGGTCAGGAAGACCGCTTCGAAATGCTGGCGCAACACCGGCCAGCCGCTGCGGTCATGCTGCCTGGGCAGGTCTTTGCCGGCCAGGCCGAGTTTTTCGAGCAGTTCGGCATAGAAGCGCGATTCCACCGCGCCCACCGCCATGTAGTGGCCGTCGCTGGTGCGATAGCTGTCGTACCAGGGGGTGCCGCCGTCCAGCAGGTTGCTGGCGCGCTGCTCGCGCCAGTTGCCCGAAGCCAGCAGACCCCAGACCACGGCGCCAAGCTGCGCGGCGCCCTCGATCATGGCCGCGTCCACGACCTGGCCCTTGCCACCGCGCTGCACATTGAGCAGGGCGGCAACCACGCCCAGGGCGAGCAGCATGCCGCCGCCGCCATAGTCGCCCACCAGGTTCAGCGGCGGCACCGGCGCTTCGCCCGCGCGGCCGATGCCGGACAGCACGCCCGACAGGGCGATGTAGTTCAGGTCGTGGCCGGCGCGCTCGGCCATGGGCCCGGTCTGGCCCCAGCCGGTCATGCGCCCGTACACCAGCTTCGGGTTGCGGGCCAGCGCCACGTCCGGCCCCAGGCCAAGGCGCTCCATGGTGCCGGGCCGGAAGCCCTCGATCACCACGTCGGCGCGCTCGATCAGCTCCAGCGCGGCGTTGCGGGCCTCGGGCTGCTTGAGATCGAGCGTGACCGAGCGCCGGCCCCGGCCCGTGACGTCCACCCGCTTGCCGGTGGCGGACTTGGGGCCCAGGTCGGTGGGCGCCACCGGCCGGTCGATGCGCAGCACGTCCGCGCCCATGTCGGCCAGCAACATGGCCCCGAACGGGCCCGGCCCGATTGCCTCGAACTCCACTACGCGAATGCCGCTTAGTACACCCATTGCTGATCCTGTGAACGGTCTGGCCGGGCGCGGCGCGGCGTCCTGGCCGGTTTGGAAGGGGCCGGAGCGGGCAAATGCCGCCGGCGTCATGGGGCAAAGTAGAACAAATTGCGGCCATGCGCGGACCTACCCGCGTCGGGTAGGGGACCACGCCGGGCGCTCGGAGAGGCATATCCGGCCCCTATAATCCAGGCACCAGATCCCTTCGCGATAGCGCGCTGCCCCCCCACCCGGAAAGCAGTGCTTACAAGGCTTCCCAGCATGTCCGACTCCGGCGAGCAGCTGGCGGGAACGCGCGCTTCACCCGAGCGCCCGGTCCAGCCAATCACGCCCACCAAACTCACTCCGCCGCGCGGGGCGCGCCACCTGATGCCCCGCGAGGCCTTGATGGCGCGCCTGGTGGACGCGCGCCGCCAGCGCTGCGTGGTGATCCAGGGGCCGGCGGGCAGCGCCAAGACCAGCACCTTGCTCGCCTGGCGGCAGGCCCTGCTGACGCTGGACTTCGATGTGGCCTGGCTCTCGCTGGCGCCCGAAGACAACGACCTGACCAGCTTCTTCCATGGACTGCTGGCGAGCCTCGCCGCGGTGGACGCGGCGATGGTGCGCGAAGCAGAAATCCTGATGGGGCGCGACGGCGACGAGTCCGCGGCCGAGCACTGGGTGATCACGCTGGTGCGCGGCATCGCAAGCCGCCGGCGGGAACTGGTGCTGATGCTGGACGACGTCCACCTCCTGGACGATCCACGGATATTCCAGGCGCTGCGCTGGCTGCTCGACTACGCGCCGCCCCACCTGCACGTGGCCCTGGCCTCGCGCAATGCGTTGCCGCTCTCGCTGGCGCGCCTGCGCAACCAGGGCCTGGCGACCGAATTCGACCTGCGCGACCTGCGTTTCACGGCCGAGGAGTCCGAGCGTTTCCTGCGCGAACAGCTTGGCAGTATCGACAGGCGCGACGCGCAGGTGCTGCACGAGCTGACCGATGGCTGGGCTGCGGGCCTCCAGCTGTTCGCGATCGATGTCAAAGGCAAGCAGGGGGCAGGCTTTGCGCGGGTGCAGGTGCGCGACGCCCAGGCGTTTGCCAGCTATTTCGAACGCGAGGTGCTGGTGCGCCTGGCCGGCGGCGATCTGCACCTGCTGACGCGCATGGCCGTCTGCAACCGCTTTTGCGCGTCCTTGTGCGCCACGCTGCTGGGGCGCCCGGATGCCGCCGGCGAGATCGCGGCCAGGCTGGCCCGGCTTGACGCGGATGACCTCTTCATCACGCAGATCGGTGGCGGCCAGGACGGTGAAACCTGGTACCGCCTGCATCCGCTGCTGCGCGAAGTCCTGCTGGCCCGGCTGGCGGAGTTGCCGCCGGCGGAGCAGCACGCGCTGCACGCGGCGGCCTGGCACTGGTTCGGCGCGCGGGGGCACATCGACGAAGCGGTGCGCCATGCGGTCCGGGCGGGCGACGCGGCCGCGGCGGCGGACCTGGTGGAAACCTGTGCGCACGACCTGCTGGCGCGCGGGGAACTCAGCCAGCTCGCGGGGCTGGTGCGGCAGCTGCCGCCGGAACAGGTCACGGCGCGCTTCGACCTGCATCTGGTGCTGGCCCACTTGCAGATGTATGCCGGCGAGATCGATGCGCTGACGCAGAGCATCGAGCAGATGGCGTCGCAGCACGAACGGCTCGGCCCCAGGCAGCGCTATGCGCTGGCACTGCTGCGCGGCGGGCTGGCGCTGCAGCGCGACGACACCGACTTGGTGGTGGCCTTGCTGCCGGAACTGCAGCGCGTGCCGTCCGACGCCGACGATTTCACCTACGCGGGGCGCGGCAATGTGCTGTCGTGGATGTTTATCCACCGCGGCGAGTACAAGCAGGCGCGCAAGGTGCTGGAGGAGGGCGCGTTGCATGGAGGCGCGCCGCGCGGCGTCCTGCTGGGACGCTGCATGGGCGGCATGACCCATGCGGCCGAGGGACAGTTCCTGCTGGCCGAGCGCATCTTCTGCGACGTGCTGGCGCAGGCCGAGCAGCAGGGCCCGGCCTACATCGGCATTGCCTGCATGGCCGCGGCGCTGCTTGGCGAGGCGCTCTACGAACTCAACGATGTCGATGCCGCGCGCGAGTTGCTGGAAAAGCGGATCGACGTGCTGGAGCGCGTCTCGATCCCGGATACCGTGCTGCGCGGCCTGATGGTGCTGGCCAACGCGCACTGGCAGGGCGGGCGCCGGCTGGAGGCGCGGGCCAGCCTGGAGCGTCTGGAAGACTATGCGGCGCGCCATCGTGTCGACCGCCTGCTGGCGAACGCGCTTTGCCTGCGCTCGCGCTGGTTGCTGGAAGAGGGGGAGATCGACGAGGCGGACGCCAGCCTGTTGCGCCTGGAAGCGCTCGCTGCCCGCTATGCGGGCGCGGCCCGCAGCACCGCCTGGGAGATCAGCGTCTGCGCGCAGATGGCGCGTATCGGCATGTGCCTGCACCGCAATGATTTCGACGGCGCCATGGCGCGGCTCACGCCGCTCAACGCGCTCTCCGAAGCCGGCGGACGCTGGTGCCGGGTGGCCAGCCTGCGGCTGCAGATGGCGTTTGCCGAACAAGGCCGCCGCAATCCCGAAGGCGCCCGCGGGCACCTCGTCGAAGCGCTGCGCCTGGGGCATCGGCTCGGGCTGATGCGCAGCCTGCTGGATGTATCGCCGCGCTTGCGTGA
Organism: Cupriavidus sp. 01L45; assembly: GCF_056399885.1. Classification (NCBI taxonomy): domain Bacteria; kingdom Pseudomonadati; phylum Pseudomonadota; class Betaproteobacteria; order Burkholderiales; family Burkholderiaceae; genus Cupriavidus; species Cupriavidus sp. 01L45. Next base: position 51,002 of record NZ_JBFTSG010000044.1, read on the forward strand.
CAGGCTCGAAGGCTTGCCGGCGGAGCAGGGGTTCGACCCGGTGCTTGGCTTCTACGCGCAGCGGCTGATGGCGGCGACGGCACCGGCCGGGCAGGAGGCGGCGCCGTCCGTGTCCCTTCCGGCTCACCCGGTGACCGATACGCTCAGCGAACGCGAGAACGAAGTGCTAGGCCTGCTTGCGCAGGCGCTGCCCAACAAGAAGATCGCACGGGTGCTCGGCGTTTCGCTGGACACCGTCAAGTGGCACCTGAAGAACATCTACGGCAAGCTCGACGTGTCGGGCCGCGACGAAGCGGTTGCCCGCATGCGCGACTACAAGACCGCGCAACCGCAGCACGCCCACCCCACCCGCTAGGGCACCGGCCGCGCAGGCCACCCTCGCCACCTTCGCCCGTACCTACCCCTACCCCTACCCCTACCCCTACTCCACCGGGGTAGGTACTTTTCCCCGCCCGGCAACCAGAATACTTCCATCAAGGCAGCGATCCCCGGTCCGGACTCACCGCGACAGACGCTGGCCTCGCAACCGACCAATGAGGAGCTTCTGGTGGAAATCAAGCGCACCGTCTATCGCGACGACCATGAAATGCTGCGGGAAACCGCGCGCCGGTTCTTCGAGCGCGAATGCCTGCCGCGCCAGGCACAGTGGGACAAGGACGGCCTGGTCGACCGCGAGACCTGGCTCAAGGCCGGCCGCGACGGCCTGCTGTGCGTGACCGTCCCCGAGGAATACGGCGGCGGCGGCGGCGATTTCGGCCACTCGGCGGTGCTGGCCGAGGAGTACCACCGTTCCGGGATATCCGGCCCGAGCTTTTCGGTGCACTCGGACATTACCGCGCCGTACATCGTGCGCCTGGGCACCGAGGAGCAGAAGCGCGAATGGCTGCCGCCGATCTGCCGCGGCGAAAAGATCCTGGCGATTGCCATGACCGAGCCCGGCACCGGCTCCGACCTGAAGTCGATCCGCACCACCGCCGTACGCGACGGCGACGACTTCGTCATCAACGGCAGCAAGACCTTTATCTCCAACGGCCTGAATGCCGACATGGTCGTGGTGGTCTGCAAGACCGACCCCAAGGCCGGCGCCAAGGGCGTGAGCCTGATCATGGTGGAAGCGGACCGCGAGGGCTTCCGCCGCGGCCGCAAGCTGGAGAAAGTGGGCCAGCGCGCCGCCGATACCGCCGAGCTGTTCTTCGACAACGTGCGCGTGCCTGCCGGCAACCTGATCGGCAATGAGAACGGCGGCTTCATCCACCTGATGGAAGAACTGCCCCAGGAGCGCCTGATCATCGCCGTGTACTGCGCGGCAAGACTGGAGCGCCAGCTCGAACTGACCGTGCAATACGTCAAGGACCGCCGCGCCTTCAACCAGACCGTGTGGGACTTCCAGAACACCAAGTTCAAGCTCGCCGACGTCAAGGCCCAGGCCGTGGCCGTGCGCACCATGGTGGACTACTACATCGCCCAGCACATGGAGCGCAAGCTCACGCTGCAGGAGGCGGCCATCGCCAAGCTTTTCGCCACCGAGACCATGTGGAAGTGCATCGACGAGATGGTGCAACTGCACGGCGGCTACGGCTACATGCTGGAGTACCCGATCGCGCGCGCCTTCGTCGACATGCGCGTGACCCGCATCTTCGGCGGCACCAGCGAAGTGCTGCGCGACCTGATCGCCCGCAAGCTTTAAGTCCTACCGTCATCCAGAGAACCAGGAAACCATCATGAGCGAAAAAGTACTAGTTGGCGGCGTGGGCATGATCCCCTTCGCCAAGCCCGGCGCGAGCCTGAGCTATACCGAAATGGGCGCCGAAGCCGTGCGCCGCGCCCTGGCCGACGCCGGTATCGGCTACGACCTCGTGCAGCAGGCCTTCGCCGGCTACGTCTACGGCGACTCCACCTGCGGCCAGACCGCGCTGTACGAGGTGGGCATGACGGGCATCCCCATCRTCAACGTCAACAACAACTGCTCGACCGGCTCCACCGCGCTGTACCTGGCACGCCAGGCCATCGCGATGGGCGATGCCGACTGCGTGCTGGCGGTCGGCTTCGAACAGATGCAGGCCGGCGCGCTGAAGTCCCACTGGGACGACCGCCCGGTCACCCGCGCGCGCTTCCAGCCGATCATGCACGGCCTGACCGCCGACATGGCGCACCTGCCGCAGGCGGTGCGCACCTTCGGCGGCGCGGGGCGCGAGTACATGCAGCGCTATGGCGCCCGCCTGGAAACCTTCGCCGCAGTGCGCGCCAAGGCCAGCCGCCACGCCGCCAACAACCCGCTGGCGCTGTTCCGCAAGGTGGTGACCACCGAAGACGTGATGAACGACGCGGTGCTGTTCCCCGGCGTACTGACCCGCCTGATGGCCTGCCCGCCGACCTGCGGCGGCGCCGCCGCCATCCTGGTGTCGGAACGTTTCGCCAAAAAGCACGGCCTGCGCACCGATGTGCAGATCCTGGCCCAGTCGCTGACCACCGATCCGCCCGCCTCGTTCGATCCGCCGTCGATGCTGAACTATGTCGGCACGCATATGACGCGCGCGGCTGCCAACAAGGTCTATGAGAAGGCAGGCATCGGGCCGGAAGACATCGACGTGTGCGAACTGCACGACTGCTTCGCGCAGAACGAAGTGATCTGCTACGAAGCGCTGGGCTTCTGCCCCGAAGGCGGCGCCGAGAAGTTCGTGATGGACGGCGATAACACCTACGGCGGCCAGGTTGTGGTCAACCCGTCGGGCGGCCTGCTCTCCAAGGGGCACCCGCTGGGCGCCACGGGGCTGGCGCAGTGCTACGAGCTGACCCATCAGCTGCGCGGCACCGCCGAACAGCGTCAGGTGAAGGATGCGAAACTGGCGCTGCAGCACAACCTGGGGCTGGGCGGCGCCTGCGTGGTGACGCTGTACGGCAAGCACTGACATAGGGCACCACCTGCCCGACATGAAGGACAAGGTGCGAGCCGCCTGCCGACCCGAGCCGGCGGCCGCACCCAGACAGGAGACAGCAAAATGAAGTTCTCTCTACCGTTGCGCCTGCTTGGCTTCGGCCTCGCCATCTCCATGCTGGCGCCGGCGCTGGCGGCGCCAGCCGCTTCGGCCGACAGCTTTCCGTCGCGCCCGCTGCGCTTTATCGTGCCGCTGACGCAGGGCAGCGGCTCCGACACCGTGACCCGCTTCGTGGCGGACCAGGTGGGCAAGGAGCTGGGCCAGCCCGGCATCGTGGAGAACCGTCCCGGCGCCGATACGCTGATCGCCGTGCAAAGCATGCTCAACGCGCCGGCCGACGGCTACAGCATCTTGCTGATCACGCCGAGTTCCATGGTGATCAACCCGCTGGTGCATGACAGCCTGCCGTACGATCCGCAGCGCGATATCCGGCCGCTGGCCAGCGCCATCCGCAGCACCTCGGTGCTGGTGACGGGTGCCGGTTCCAGCTTCAAGACCTTCGACGATGTGCTGGGCGCGGCCCGCAAGAAGGCGCGGTCGGTCAGCATGGCGAACTACAGCTACCACTACCGCCTGGGCGGGCTGCAGATGCAGCAGATGGCGGGCGTTGAGTTCAACCACATTCCCTACAAGGGCGCGTCGCAGGTGCAGTCGGACCTGATGGGCGGTTCGGTGGACGTTGCGCTGCTGGACGTGGGCGGCGCGCTGCCGCTCATCCGCGCCGGCAAGCTGCGGCCGCTGGCGGTGACCGGCAAGGCCCGCCATCCGGAGTTGCCGGCCGTGCCGACCGTGCGCGAGAGCGGGCTGCCGAACTACGAGCTCTCCGTGTGGATCGGCTTTGGCGTCAGCAGCAAAACCCCGGAACCCATTGCGCACAAGCTCGAAATGGCTTTGCTCAAGGTGATCGACAAGCCGGAGTTCAAGGACTTTGCCGCACGCACCGCGTATGCCGACGTGATCGGCCAGTCCGGCAAGCAGATGGCCACCATGATCGGAGCGGAAACGGTGCGTTACCGCCAACTGGTCAAGACCTATGACGTCAGCGCGCGCTGAACGCCGCAACGCAACCAGCCAACAGAATTAGGAATCAAGGATTCGCCATGCAACAGCTTTGCAAGGATCGCGTAGTCGTTATCACCGGCGCTGGCCGGGGCCTCGGGCGCGAGTACGCGCTGGAGTTCGCGCGGCAGGGCGCCAAGGTGGTTGTCAACGACCTGGGCGGGAAGGGCGACGGTTCGGGCGCGGCCAGCGGACCCGCGCTGGAAGTGATCGCGGAGATCCGCGCGATGGGCGGCGAGGCCCTGGCCAACTTCGACGACGTGGCCGACTGGGCCGGCGCGAAGAACATGATCGACGCCGCCATCCGCGAGTTCGGCGGGCTGGATGTGCTGGTCAACAACGCCGGCATCCTGCGCGACCGCACGCTCGTCAACATGACCGAGGAAGACTGGGACTCGGTGATCCGCGTGCATATGCGCGGCACCTTCGCGCCGTCGCGCCATGCCGCCGCCTACTGGCGCGAGGAGTCCAAGGCGGGCCGCCAGCGCGTGGCGCGCCTGATCAATACCAGCTCGTCGTCGGGCCTGTACTGCAACGCGGGCCAGGCCAACTATGGCGCGGCCAAGGCGGGCATTGCCGCCATGTCGGTGATTGCCTCGCGCGAACTGGACCGCTATGGCGTGACGGTCAACGCGATCTACCCGACCGCGATGAGCCGCCTGACGGAAGACATCTTCGCGGCCAGGCGCGCCGAGTTCACCGCCGGCGCCGCGCCGGGCTTCGATCCGCTGGACGCCGGCAACGTGGCGCCGCTGGTGGCATGGCTGGGCAGTACCGAATCGAGCGATATCACCGGGCGCGTGTTCGGCGTGCGCGGCGGCCGCATCACCGTGGCCGAGGGCTGGCATGCCGGCCCGCGCATGGAAAAGGAAGGCCGCTGGCTGGCCGAAGAACTGGGCGCGAGGATTCCCGGGCTGGTACGGCAGGCCGCGGCCAACGCCGACACCTCCGGCGAGATCCCGGGAGTGACTCGATGACCAAGACCCCGAAATACCTGGGCGACCACGCCGAACTGACGCCGGAAAAGCCCGCGGCAATCAACGGCACCACCGGCGAGATCCTGACCTATCGGGAACTCGACGCGCGCTCCAATCGTTTCGCCCAGTGCCTGTACGCGCTGGGGCTGCGGCGCGGCGACCACATCGCCATGGTGCTCGAGAACAATATGCGCTGCTTCGAGCTGTGCTGGGCGGCGCTGCGCTCGGGGCTGATGATCACCCCCGTCAACCGCTTCCTGACGGCGGCGGAAGCGGCCTACATCATCCAGGACAGCAATGCCCAGGTGGTGGTGACGTCGTACGCCATGCGCGACCTGGCGGCGCAGCTCTCCGGCCAGATGCCCACCTGCCGCCTGCAACTGATGATGGATGGCACGATCCCCGGCTGGGACAGCTACGAGGCAGCCACGCAGGCCTGTCCCGCCGAGCGCCTGGCCGAGGAATGGATGGGCGCCACCATGATCTACAGCTCGGGCACCACCGGGCGGCCCAAGGGCATCATCCGCAACCAGCCCAACGGCATGGTCACGGAAGGCTCCGGGTCGGCGCGCCGGCCGCAGTTCGAACGCTACGGCTTCGACGCGCGGACCATTTACCTGTCGCCGGCCCCGCTGTATCACACCGCGCCGCTCGGCTACGGGCTGGAAACGCAGTTCTGCGGCGGCACCATCGTCTTCATGGAGAAGTTCGACGCGGTGGAAGCGCTGCGCATGATCGAGCGCTACCGCGTGACCCACAGCCAGTGGGTGCCGACCATGTTCATCCGCATGCTCAAGCTCGAACCGGCGCAGCGCCAGGGCTTCGACCTGTCCAGCCACCGTGTCGCCATCCATGCCGCGGCGCCGTGCCCGCAGGACGTCAAGCACCAGATGATCGACTGGTGGGGGCCGATCCTGCATGAGTACTACGCGGCCACCGAGGGCAATGGCGTGACCACGCTCGATACGCAGCAATGGCTGGCTCACCCCGGTTCGGTCGGCAGCGCCTTGCTGGGCGTCCTCCATATCTGCGACGACGAGGGCAATGAGCTGCCGGTGGGGGAAACCGGCATGGTGTACTTCGAGCGCGAGCAGCTCCCGTTCCACTATCACAACGATCCCGAGAAGACCCGCTCGGCGCAGCATCCGGTGCATCCGACCTGGACCGCCGTCGGCGACGTGGGCCGCCTGGATGCGGACGGCTATCTCTACCTGACCGACCGCAAGGCGTTCATGATCATCTCGGGCGGCGTCAATATCTATCCGCAGGCTATCGAGGACGCGCTGGTGGTCCACCCTAGCGTGGGCGACGCCGCGGTGATCGGCGTGCCGAACGCCGAGATGGGCGAAGAGGTCAAGGCCGTGGTCGAGCCGGCCAGCGGCGTGGTGCCGTCGGAAGCGCTGGCCGAGGAACTGCTGGCCTACCTGCGCACCAAGGTGGCCCGCTACATGGTGCCGCGCTCGATCGATTTCATCGACGCCATGCCGCGCCTGCCGACCGGCAAGCTCTACAAGCAGCCGCTGCGGGAGCGCTACTGGAATGCGCCCGTACCGGCGCGCAAGACCTGAATAACGATGCGGCGGGCCGGCCGCGCTGTAGCGCCGTGCCATCCGCCCGCACCGAAACCTGGAGCAAGAAGTGAGCAACCTGCTTGATGCCTTCCACCTTACGGCCCTGCCTCCCGAGGCCGAGGCCTTTCGCGCGGAAGTGAAGGATTTCCTCAAGGAAAGCCTGCCACCCGCGACCGCCGATATCCGCGCGCGCTCGTGGCTGGGCTTCGACGCAGCTTTCAGCCGGCGCCTCGCCCAGCGCGGCTGGGTCGGGCTGACCCTGCCCGCCAGCTACGGCGGCGCGGGCATGGATGCGTTCAGGCGCTTCGTGCTGGTGGAGGAACTGCTGGCCGCGGGCGCGCCGGTGGCGGCCCACTGGGTGGCCGACCGGCAGAGCGGTCCGCTGATCCTGAAATACGGCAGCGAGGCGCAGAAGGACTTCTACCTGTCCCGGATCTGCGCGGGCACGGCGTTCTTCTGCATCGGCATGAGCGAGCCGAACGCCGGTTCGGATCTGGCCAGCGTGCGCACGCGCGTCACGCGCTGCGAAGGCGGGTGGCGCCTGAACGGCCGCAAGATCTGGACCACCAACGCGCATCACTGCCACTACATGATCGCGCTGGTGCGCTCGTCCGGTGTGCCCGAAGACCGCCAGAAGGGCCTCTCGCAATTCATCGTCGACCTGTCGCTGCCCGGCGTCAACGTGCGGCCCATCGTCGACCTGACCGGCGACGCGCACTTCTCCGAGGTGACCTTCGACGACGTCTTCCTGGCCGACGGCACGCTGATCGGCAACGAGGGCGGCGGCTGGGAGCAGGTCACGGCGGAACTGGCCTTCGAGCGCAGCGGCCCCGAGCGCATCTACTCCAGCATCGTGCTGATCGATTGCTGGGCCGGGCACCTGCGCCGGCACGGCGCCAGTGACGCCGATACCGTTTTGCTGGGCAGCTTCGCCACGCAACTGGCCACCTTGCGCAGCCTGTCGGTGGCGGTCACCGCCAGGCTGGTCCGCGGCGAAAGCCCGATTGTCGAGGCGGCGCTGGTGAAGGACATCGGCACGGAGTTCGAGCAGGCCATCCCCGCGCTGCTGGAAGCCGCCATTGCCGCGGACCCCGGGCAGGAAGTGGATGCCGAGCTCTATCGCACGGTGGCTTACCTCAGCCAGATCTCGCCGACATTCTCGCTGCGCGGCGGTACGCGCGAAGTGCTGCGCGGCATGATCGCGCGCGGCCTGGGCTTGCGCTGAAGCACGCGGCCAACGCATACGGCTAATGCCTACGATTTAGAAAGAGAGACTCATGTTCACCGAAGCCATTGAGCAAATCCTGCGCGACCGGGTCACACCGGAAGCGGTGCGGGCAATCGAGAAAGGCGCGGCGCCCACGGCGGTCTGGGACGCGCTGGATGCGGCGGGTTTCCTGGAACTGCTGGCGCCCGAGGCCGAAGGCGGCGCGGGGCTGCCATTGCCGGCGCTGGCGCCCATCTTCACCGCTTTCGGGCGCTATGCCTTGCCGGTGCCTGCGGCGCAGAGCATCGCGGCGCGGGCGCTGTTGCGCGACGCCGGCGTGCCGGTGCCTGCCGGCATGATCACCCTGGCCGGTGCCTGCCGGCGCACGCCGGACGGCGTGCTGCGCGCGCCGCTGGTGCCGTTCGGCATGACCAGCGACCATGTGCTCGCGAACGTGGACGGCAGCCTGCTGCTGCTTGACGCGACGCAAGCGCAGCGCGTGCCCACCGGCGTGCGCGGCAGCCTGTGCGGCACGCTGAGCTGGAACAGTGACGCCGTGCCTGCCGCCCTTGGCGGCAATGGCGAAGAGGTTCGTCTGTTCAGCGCGGCGATCCACGCGGCCGCTATCGCCGGTGCCCTTGACCGGGTGTTCGGCATGACCCTGCAATACTGCAATGACCGCTCGCAATTCGGCAAGTCGATCGGCAAGTTCCAGGCGGTGCAGCATCAGTTGAGCGTGATGGCCCAGCATGTGGCATCGGCGGGCATTGCCGCCGAAATGGCCTTCAGCGATGCGGGCCAGGTCCCGGCCCGGCTGCCGGCAGCCATGGCCAAGGCGCGCACCAGCATGGCGGTGCCGCTGGTGGCAGCGGCGGCGCACGCCCTGCATGGCGCCATCGGCGTGACCGAGGAATACGATCTCCAGCTCTACACGCGGCGCCTGCATGAATGGCGCGCGGCCGATGGCGCGGAGACGTTCTGGAACCGCATGGTCGGTGAAGCGCTGCTGGACCGGGCGCAGGGCTCGGTGGCGGATTTCGCACGGACGACGCTCTGCGCCGTGCCGGCATGAGCGCGCGCAGCCGGGCCGCCGGGCGGCTGCTGCCGATCCTCAGCGAACTCCGGATGGAAGTTCGCGCGCGCAGCCGGCTCGCCCACAAGCTCACGCTGAAGCGCACGGCGAATGGCACGGAAGACTACTACGCCCATCTGGCCGGCTTGTTCGATCGCTGGATCGAGGACAGCGACTTCCATACGCGGGTGGTCTGCTTCGCCTCGGCGACGGAGTTCGGCATGGCGATGCAGCACCATGCCGAACGCTGCCAGGCCGCGGCCCAGGAGAGCGGATCGGATGCGCTGCGCGCGCTGTTCTGGGCGTCCCTGCGCCGTATTCAGGCGCGGCGCGGCCACGCCCCTGACATGCGCGCGCCCGCGCCCCCGCCCCCGCCGTTGGCCGCCAGCCCGGAGGCGGCACCGCCATTGCAGGACCTGTGCGCGCGTTGCGAAAGCCTGCGCCACGACGCGCGCTGCGCCGATGGCCATGCCGCGCTGCGGCCTGTCGGCGACGTCCGCTGGCGCAGCTTTGGCGCGGGCGTCGTGTGCCAGACCAAGGAACATCAGTGCCGCGCCTGCAACACCAGATGGACCCGGCGCTGGAGTGTGTCGGATCCGTTCACGGGATGGACAGTGACCCGCCATGCCGCACCCATTCACCACGATGGAAGCATCGTATCAAGCAGCGATTGACGCAGCGAGGAGAACAAATCCATGTCCGATTTTCTGAAGTACGAGCAGGAAGGCCACATCGTTACGCTGACCATGAACGAGCCGGAACGGCGCAATCCCCTGACCGGCAACACGGCGGTACCGGAGTTCCTGGCCGCCGTCGACCGGATCCAGGACGACCGCTCCGTGCGCGCCGTGGTGATCACCGGTAGCGGCGCGGCGTTTTCGTCCGGCGGCAATGTGCGCGACATGGGGCGCCATGCCTCCGGCGAGGTACCTGGCATGGAGATCCGGCAAGACTACCGGCGCGGCATCCAGCGCCTGCCGCTGGCGCTGTTCAACCTGGAGGTGCCGTTGATCGCGGCGGTCAACGGGCCTGCCATCGGCGCGGGGCTGGACCTGACGTGCATGTGCGACATCCGCATCGCGTCGGAGCAAGCCAGGTTCGCCGAGAGCTTCGTCAAGCTGGGCATCATTCCCGGCGACGGCGGCGCCTGGCTGCTGCCGCGCATCGTCGGCCTGTCGCGCGCGGCGGAGCTGACCTTTACCGGCCGGATGATCGATGCGCGCCAGGCGCTGGAATGGAACCTGGTGTCGCGCGTGGTACCGGCCGGGGAACTGCTGCCCACCGCGTACGGCATCGCGCAGGCGATTGCCGCCAACCCGCCGCACGCGGTCCGGCTGGCCAAGCGGCTGCTGCGCGAGGGCATGCACACGCGGCTGGACACGCTGCTGGAGATGTCGGCGGCCTTTCAGGTCCTGTCGCACCAGACCGAGGACCATCGGGAAGCGGTCTCCGCCTTTGTCGAGAAACGTTCCCCGTCGTTCGAGGGATAAGCATGGCGCAAGCCATCGTCATGCCATGACAGAATCCAGCTTTCGCACGCGCATCACCGATCTCTTCGGCATCCGCCATCCGCTGCTGCTCGGCGGCATGCATCACCTCGGCGAATCCGGCATCGTCGCCGCGGTGGTCAACGCGGGCGCCATGGGGTTTATCACCGCGCGCTCGTTCGACAGTGTCGACGCCTTGCGCCGCGATCTGCGCCGCTGCCGGGCGCTGACCAACGGCCGGCCGTTCGGCGTGAACCTGACGCTGTCGCGCCGCCCGGGCGCCAACAAGGACGTCGCCGCGTGGATACAGGCCGCGCTGGCGGAGGGCGTGCGCCACTTCGAGAGCGCGGGTTCGTCGCCAGGGGAACTGGTCGATGCCATCCATGATGGCGGCGGCATCCTGATCCACAAGTGCCCCAGCGTGCGCCATGCGCTGAGCGCGGAGCGGCTTGGGGTGGACGCGATCGCGCTGGTCGGGATGGAAGAGGGTGGCCATCCGGGAGACAACCAGCTGTCGGCGTTCCTGAATGGCGCCTTTGCGCTGGAGCAGATCCGCATCCCGCTGGTGATCGGCGGCGGTATCGGCAACGGCCGGCAGATTGCCGCCGCGCTCGCGCTGGGCGCCGACGGCGTTGTCATGGGCAGCCGTTTCATGGTCGCGTCGGAGATCATCGCGCACGATGCCCTGAAGCAGAGAATCGTGGCGTCCGATGCGGGTTGTTCGACCGCGATCCTTGCTTCGCTCGGCGATACGTGGCGGGTCCTGGTCAATGACGCGGCGCGCGAGGTGCAGCGGCTGGAAGCCGGTGGCGCGCGCCGCCATGCGGAATTTGGCGACCTGATCCTGTCTTCGCGTACCCGGCAGCGGGTCTACCAGGATGGCGATGTCGAAGGCGGGATCGTCTCGCTGGGGCCCGCCGGCGGCTTTGCCGATGGCATCGTGCCGGCGGCGGAGATCGTTGAGCGGCTCATGCGCGATGCGGCGAGTGCAGCACGGATGTTCGCCGGGCGCTTTGCCTGGGCGGCTCCCGGGCATGTTTTCCCGGCTTAGACCGCGGTTCAATCGTCTAAGCTAGTCAGCATACGGTTCCCGAGGGATTTGGGTCCGGTAGCTTGTTCCATGGTTACGGCATTGTTGTGCGGGATGGCAGCCCCCGATCTTCATGCTGCCAAACGGAGAAAGGATATGACCAAGTCTCGGATGAACATTGTTCTTGTGCATGGTGCCTGGGGCGATGCCTCGCACTGGCGGGGCGTCATCCCCTTGCTGCACGCCAAGGGCTACCACGTGGTCGCGGTGCAAAACCCCCTGACGGGGCTGGCCGACGACATTGACCGCACGAGCAAGCTCGCCGCGGCACAGGAGGGTCCGACCTTGCTGGTGGGGCATTCCTATGGCGGCGCGGTCATCACCGGCGCTGGCCACGCGCCGAATGTGGCGGGCCTTGTCTATGTCGCCGCGTTCGCGCCGGATGAAGGGGAAAGCCTGGGGAGCATCTTTGCACGGCAAGCGCCGCCTCCGGGCGCCGCGCATATCCGGCCGGACAAGGAAGGCTTCCTCTGGCTCGATCCCGTGGCCTTCAAGGAGAGCTTTGGCGACGACCTGGATGACACGGACGCCCTGGTGATGGCGGCGACGCAAAAGCCTATCGCAGCACGGTGCTTCGAGGATAAGTCCGGACCGCCGGCCTGGAAGACCAAGCCTGCCTGGTACCAGGTGTCGGACAACGACCGCATGATCCCGCCGGAGGCCGAGCGCTGGATGGCGGAACGCATGCAGCCGAAGAAGACGATTTCGCTTGCGGCGAGCCACGCTTCGCTGGCGTCGCATGCGGGAGAGATCGCCGATCTGATCGATGAGGCCGCCCGCTCGCTGGAGGCGAAGTAGACGCGCCTGACGCAGCGCTTGCCGAGACCATCGGCAGGCAAGCGGGGACGGGCAGTCAGGGGACGGGATGCGTCAGCCCGGCGCATCCCGTCCCGTCCGCCACGGTCCCGAGCGGGAACTCGCGCTCCGCCAGTTCCCGGAAACGATGCGCCGCCTGGCTTTCAAGGCCCGGGCGGTGGACCAGCGCCAGGCCGATGGATGCCGCCAGCGGGAAGTCGGTGAAGGGCCGGTAGACGATGCCGGCGCTCGGCCAGCGTTTCACGATGGACGGCACCAGGCCAACCCCGAGCCCGCTTTCCACCAGTGCCAGTACGGTCTGGATCTGGATGGCTTCCTGCCTGACGCGCGGCAGGAAGCCCGCGAGCTGGCAGGCCATCATGGCCGCGCTGTGCAGCCCGGACCCTTCGTCCGGGGCGTACATCACAAAGCGCTCCTGCGCCAGTCCGGCCAGCGGCATGGGTCCTTCACCGGCCAGCGGGTGGGCGCGCGGCAGCGCTGCCACGAACTGGTCGTGCTCCAGCTGCAACTGTTCCGCGTTGGCGCGCCTGAGCAAGGGCGTGCGCACCAGGCCCACATCGAGCGCTTCCTCGTCCAGCATCTGCATGATGCGCACGGAAGTGGATTCGCGCAGGACCAGCTCCACACCGGGGTAGTCGGCGTGAAAGCGGGACACCAGGCGCGGCAGCAACGCAAGGGTGGCGGAGCCGACAAAGCCGATGCGCAGAACGCCGCCGGTGCCGCAACTGGCGGCACGGGCCACTTCGCTCAACTGCCCCCCGTGAAAGAGGATAAGACGCGCTTCGGCCAGCGCGGCGCGGCCGGCGGCGGTCAGCGTGACGCCGCGCGCGTCCCTGGAAAACAGCGTGATATCCAGCTCCGCCTCCAGCTTCTGGATCGAAACCGACAAGGCGGGCTGCGCGATATGCAGGCGTTCGGCGGCGCGGTGGAAATTCAGCGTTTCGGCCAGCACGACAAAGTGCCGTATGCGTCGGAGATCCATCAGATCGGGGACTTCGCTTAGAGGGGACTTCGAAGGGAACATGTTAGTCCGCCGCGCGGGCATTACGCATCCGGGTTAGCCCGATAGCGCAACGACGTGCGCGGTGCCGGCACGCGGCGCGATAACGATTGTCTATCGGCCGCGCGCAAATCGGTATTGGACGCTGTCTTGCGCGCTGACTAATCTGGCGCGACGTTCGATGACAGATTCGATGACAGATGCAATTTTTGGCGAGGACAGACTGACATGATGAAAGCGCTCGGACATATCAAGGTGCTCGACCTGACACGCGTGCTGGCAGGCCCGTGGGCCACGCAGAATCTCGCCGACATGGGCGCGGACGTGATCAAGATAGAGCGGCCGGGCGGAGGCGACGACACGCGCGCTTATGGCCCGCCGTTCCTGAGGAACGCGCAAGGCATGGAAACCGCCGATTCGTCGTACTTCCTCAGCGCCAATCGCGGCAAGCGCTCGGTCACGGCGGACCTGGCCTCGCCGGAAGGCCAGGAGATCGTGCGCGAACTGGCGCGCACGGCGGACGTGCTTGTGGAGAACTACAAGGTGGGAACGCTGGCACGCTACGGCCTTGCCTATGAAGACCTGCGCGCGCTGAATCCGCGCCTGGTCTATTGCTCCATCACCGGCTTCGGCCAGTCCGGGCCCTATGCGTCGTTGCCCGGCTATGACTTCGTGTTCCAGGGCATGAGCGGCCTGATGAGCATCAGCGGCCTGCCGGACGGCGAGGCCGGAGGCGGCCCCGTCAAGTCCGGCATCGCCATCAGCGACCTGCTTACCGGCATGTACGCCAGCACCGCCATCCTGGCCGCGCTGGAACACCGCAATATCAGCGGGAGCGGCCAGCATATCGACCTGGCGCTGCTCGACTGCATGGTCACCATCGGCTCCTACCAGGCCATCAATTACTTCCTGTCCGGCAAGATTCCGCAGCGCATGGGCAATGCCCACTCCAACATGGTGCCTTACCAGGTGTTCCGCTGCCAGGAGGGCGACGTCATCGTGGCGGTCGGCAACGACAACCAGTTCACTGCGTTTTGCGGTGTAATCGACCGGCCCGGGCTGGCAACGGATCCCCGTTTTTCCTCGGCCCCGCAGCGCAATCGCTATCGCGCGGAGCTGATCCCCGAGATCGCGCGCGCCATGCTGACGCGCCCGATGGCGGAATGGATCGCGCGCATGGAAGCGGCCAATGTGCCATGCGGTCCGATCTACAACATGCAGCAGGTATTCGAGGATCCGCAAGTCAGGCATCGGCAAATGCTGCTGTCCATGCCCCATGGCAATGGGGTACAGGTGCCCTCGCTCGCCAACCCCATCCGCTTCTCCGACACGCCGATCCGCTATGAGCGAGCCGCGCCCACGCTTGGCCAGCACACCGACGAAGTGCTGGCGCGGGAACTGGGCTATCCGCCCGAGCGCATCGGCGCGCTGCGCGGCAAAGGGCGGATCTGAGCCCTGGCCGGCGCCGCGCCACATCCATCGATAACAGAAATGGCGGAGACAACCATGCAATGCTTCGTTCGTGCCATGGCAATTGCCGTGGCCTTCCTGTGCATGCCGGCGGCCACGCATGCACAAGGCCGGAACCAGCCCATCCGCTTCATCGTGCCCTATCCTCCGGGTGGCGCCACGGACCAGATAACCCGCCTGGTGGCGCATGAAGCCGCCAATGCGCTGGGCACTCCGATCGTGGTGGAAAACAAGGCCGGCGGGGCAGGGATGATCGCTGCCGAGACGGTTGCCCGCGCCGAGCCGGACGGCAGGACTTTCCTGATCGGTTCGAACGGCCCGCTGGTGATCAACAGCGCGCTGTTCCGCAAATTGCCCTACGACCCTGTCAAGGACTTCGTGCCGGTGGCGGGCCTCGGCAAGACGCCGCTGTTGCTGGCCATCAGGCCCGGTTTGCCGGTGAAGTCGGTCGCGGAGCTGGTAGCCCTCGGCAAGAAGGAGCCGGGCAAGCTGACCATGGGATCGGCCGGCAACGGCAACATCTCGCACCTGGCCGGCGAGTACACCGCCAATGCCCTGGGCTTCAAGGCCACCCTGGTGCCCTATGGCGGCAGCGCTCCCGCCATCATCAGCCTGGTCGGCGGCAATATCGACCTGCTCTTCGACGCGCTGCCGTCGTCGCTGCAACAGGTACGCGCCGGCAAGATCCGCGCGCTTGCCATTCTGGACGCCACGCGCTTTGCGCTGCTGCCGGACGTGCCGACGCTGCGCGAACTGGGTTTTCCCAATACCGATGCCAGCGCGTGGTTCGGCGTGGTGGCCCCGGCCAGGACGCCGGAGCCGGTCATCGCGAGACTGAGCAAGGCCATCAATGTGTCGTTGCGGCAACCCGCGCTGATAGAGAAGCTGCAGGCCATCGGCGCGCAACCCCTTCCTGCCACCCCGGAGGAGTTTGGCCGTCTCCTGAGCGAGGAACGCGCCAAATGGATTCCGGTGGCGAACACCCTCGGACTGAAAGCGGATTAGACCTATGCATACCCTGAACTCCATCGACGCGGTTCGCGCCCGGCTACACGGGCCGGCCGCGGTCAGCGGCTATTTCACCCTTGACCAGGCCACCATCGACACCTTTGCCAACGTGACCGGCGACCGGCAATGGATCCATGTCGATCCGGCGCGCGCCGCCGCCGATTCGCCCTATGGCTGCACCATCGCCCACGGGCTGCTGACCCTGTCGATGGTCACCGTCGCCTACACGCAGTGCTTCAGCCTTCCGGGCTGCAAGCTCCTGCTCAACTACGGCTTCGACAAGATCCGCTTCACCGGCCCGGTGCCGGCGGGTGCCCGCATCCGCGGCAGCTTCCACCTGGCCGGTCTGGAAGACGTCCGCCCGGGCGAGGTGCGCGGCATCTGGCGGGTGGAGATCCATGTGGAAGGGAGCGAGCGCCCGGCCATGGTGGCCACGTGGCTGCTGCAGATGCGCTACTGATCGCCGACAGGAAGGAGAGAATATGGACTGCACCCCGAATTCCCTGCAGGGAAAGAGCATCATCGTCACCGGCGCGGCACAGGGCATCGGCCGCGCCATCGCGCGCCTGGCGCTGGACCTGGGCGCCCAGGTGAGCGCCGTGGACCTGAACGCCGAAGCGCTGGCCGAACTGCGGCTGGCCTGCGGCGACGCCCCGCTGCTGACGCTGGCCGGCAGCGTAGCCGACGCGGAATTTGCCGCGCATGCCGTGCGCGAAGCCGTGGCGCGTTTCGGGGCCGTGCATGGCCTGGTCAACAACGCAGGCATCACGCGCCCGGCCATGATCGAGAAGATGACGGCGCAAGCCTGGCAGCAGGTGATCGACGTGCACCTGACCGGCTCCTTTCACTTCCTGCAAGCGGCCGGCCGCCACATGCTGGAGCGCGCGCGCGCCGGAGACGCCACGGGCGGGGCCATCGTCAATATTTCATCCGACGCGGGGCGCCGCGGCACCATCGGCCAGATCAACTACGGCGCGGCGAAGGCGGGCGTGCTGGGCCTGACCATGTGCGCGGCGCGCGAGTGGGGCAAGTACGCCATCCGCGTCAATACCGTCGGCTTCGGCGTGGTGGAGACGCCGATGACCGAGACCATCCGCAGCGACAAGTTCCGGGACACCTACCTCGCGCAGATCCCGCTGGGGCGCTGGGCGGCGCCGGAAGAAGTGGCGCGTCCGGTTTGCTTCCTGCTTTCCGATGCGGGCTCTTATGTGACGGGGCAGCACCTGTCGGTCAACGGGGGCTACACCATCGGTCTTTGAACCCGGTGCGGCGGCGCCGGCAGGGTGTTCTTGCCCGATGGGTGGCCCACCCGTCGGCGCGCGGCCGGGACGCATCTCGTACCGCTAGCATGGGGGCAGCCAAACACTTTCAAACACGCCGGGCCTGGCGCAGGCAGAGAGGCGCCGGGCGCGCGCGAGCATACGAGGGGACAAGCCAATGGATTTGCGATTCACCGCGGCGGAACAAGGGTTCCGGGAGGAGGTCCGTGCCTTTGCGCAGGACAGGCTGCCCGCCGATATCCGCGACAAGGTGCTGGGCCACCGCCGCCTGGGTAAGGACGACTACGTGCGCTGGCACCGTATCCTGCACGCGCACGGCTGGGGTGCGCCGGCCTGGCCGAAGCAGTTCGGCGGCACCGGCTGGACCGCCATGCAGCGCCTGATCTTCGAGATCGAGACATTCCGCGCCGGCGCGCCGCGCCTGCTCTCGTTCGGCCTGACCATGATCGCCCCGGTGCTGATGAAATACGGCAGCCCCGAGCAACAGGCGCGCTTCCTGCCGCGCATCCCGGGCATGGAGGATTTCTGGTGCCAGGGCTACTCGGAGCCGGGCTCGGGCTCAGACCTGGCCTCGCTGAAGACGCGCGCCGAGCGCCGGGGCGACCGCTACATCGTCAACGGCCAGAAGATCTGGACCACCATGGCCCAGTACGCAGACTGGATCTTCTGCCTGGTACGGACCGATCCCGAGGCCAAGCAGCAGGAAGGCATCTCGATGCTGCTGATCGACATGAACTCGCCCGGCATCACCGTGCGGCCCATCGTCACGCTCGATGGCAGTCACGATGTCAACGAAACGTGGTTCGAGAATGTCGAGGTGCCGGTCGCCAACCTCGTGGGCGAGGAAAACCGTGGCTGGACCTACGCCAAATACCTGCTGGGCCATGAGCGCACCGGCATTGCCGGCATCGGCCATTGCCACCGCGAGTTGCGCCAGCTCAAGCACTATGCCAGCCAGGCCACCGATGGCGCGGGCCGTCCGATGAGCGAGGACGTGCGCATGCGCGACAAGATCGCGCGCCTGGAGATGGACCTGATGGCGCTGGAGATGTTGCTGCTGCGCGCGATCACCCAGGATGGCGGCCGGGGCCCGGGCCCCGAGGCCTCCATCATCAAGATTCGCGGCTCCGAGCTGCAGCAGGATATCGCCATGCTGCAGATGGAGGTGGCTGGCCCGCACGCCTGGCCATTTGCGCCGCAATGGCTCGACGCGGGCTCCGTGCAACCGGTGAGCGGCCCGGACTGGGCCGCGCCGGCGGCCTCGACCTACTTCGATATGCGCAAGACCACGATCTATGGCGGCGCCACCGAGGTGCAGAAGAACATCATCGCCAAGATGATCCTCGGTTTCTGAAGGGACTAAGCAGACATGGACTTCACCTACAGCGAAGAACAGCAAATGCTGGCGGACAGCCTGCGCCGGTTTGTCGACACGGAATATACCTTTACGCAACGCCGCAACAGCGCACGCGGTGGCGGCGGCTTCGACCGCAGGATGTGGTCGGCGCTGGCCGAGATGGGCGTGCTGGGACTGACCGTGCCGCCGGAATTCGGCGGCTTCGGCCAAGGTGCGGCGAGCCAGTTGGTGGTGCATCGCGAGCTGGGCCGGGGCCTGGTGCTGGAACCGGTGATCCCCAGCGCGGTGATGGCTACGGCGGTGCTCGCCGCGTACGGCAGCAAGGCGCAGCAGCAAGCCTGGCTACCCGCGCTTGCCGCCGGCGAGCGCGTGCTTGCGCTGGCCTATCTCGAACCCGCCACCCGTTACCGCCCGGAGGCCGCGCGCGCCAGCGCCGAGCGCCGCGGCGACGGCTATGTGCTCAACGGTATCAAGTCGCTGGCCTGGCACGGTGCGGCCGCGGACGCCTTGCTGGTCAGCGCCCGTGTCGCCGGCAGCAACGACCTTGCGCTATTCCTGGTGCCGCGCGACGTGCCCGGGCTGACCATCGGTGCCTACCCCACCATGGATGGCCTGCATGCCGCGGACCTGACGCTGAGCAATGTGCTGGTGGGCGGCGATGCGGTGATCGGCCAGCCTGCCGATGGCCTGGCCGCGCTCGAGCACGGTATCGATCACGGCCTTGCCGCGCTCTGCGCCGAAGCGGCGGGCGCGATGGAGAAGCTGATTGCCATCACCGGCGAATACCTGCGCAACCGTCACCAGTTCGGCAAGCCGCTGGCGAGTTTCCAGGCCCTGCAGCATCGCATGGCGGATATGCTGGTGCAGGCCGAGCTGGCGCTGTCGATGGCCTATGTTGCCGCGCAGGGGCTGACCGAGTCCGACCTCGCCGCGCGTCGCCGTATGCTGTCCGGCGCGAAGGTGGTGGTGGCGAGGGCTGGCCGCCTGGTCGGCCAGCAAGCGGTGCAGCTGCACGGCGGCATGGGCATGACCGATGAGCTGGAGGTGGGAGACTACTTCAAGCGGCTGACGATGATGGATGTGCTGCTGGGGGATTCGGATTACCACCTGGGGCGGTATTGCGTGGCGATGGCCGCGTAGTGCCTGTGTTCTGAACGGGTGCGGGTGGCCTGCGGCAAAACGCCGGTTTGCGCCCCTCTCCCGCCATGCGGGAGAGGGCGGCATTGCTGGAGTCACCCCAGCGATGAATCGACCCACACGAAAGCCGGATAAACCTCGCTTTCTTCTCTTGTTTCAGCTCGTCACCGACTTGCACTCCAGGAACTCGGCCAGACCCTCGGCCCCATACTCCCGCCCGTTGCCCGAAGTCTTGTACCCGCCGAAAGGCACCGTGATATCCAGCATCGCCCCATTGATCCGCACCGATCCCACCCGCAGGCGCGCCGCCACGCGGCGTGCGCGTTCGGGGTTGCCCGAGGCGATATAGCCGGCCAGGCCGAACACGGAGTCGTTGGCAATCGCGATGGCGTCCTCTTCGCCGTCATACGGGATCATGGCCAGCACGGGCCCGAAGATTTCCTCGCGAGCGATGGCCATGTCATTGCGCACATCGGCGAAAACGGTGGGCCTGGTGTAGAAGCCGCGCTCCAGCCCTTCCGGACGGCCAGGGCCGCCAGCCACCACGCGCGCGCCTTCCTCGATGCCGATGCCGATCATGCGCTGCACCTTTTCGTACTGCCCACGGTTGGAGATCGGGCCCATCCTGGTGGCCGGATCCGCCGGGTCGCCCACGACGACCGCGTTGGCAGCCGCGGCGGCGATGGTGACGGCCTCCTCATAGCGTTCGCGCGGCACCAGCATGCGCGTCGGCGCCACGCAGGTCTGCCCGGAGTTGGCCATGCACTGCGCCACGCCGCTGGTCACCGCGGCTTGCAGGTCGGCATCGTCGAGGATCAGCAGCGCGGACTTGCCGCCAAGCTCCTGGGCCACCCGTTTGACGGTAGGGGCGGCGCTGATCGCCACTTCCACGCCGGCGCGCGTGGATCCGGTGATCGACACCATGTCCACGCCGGGGTGCGAGGAGAGGGCGGCGCCCACGATCGGGCCTGCGCCATAGATCATGTTGAATACGCCGGGAGGCGTGCCGGCTTCGTGCATGATCTCGGCGAAGATGATCGCGTCCAGCGGCGAAATCTCGGACGGCTTGAGCACCACCGTGCAGCCCGCGGCCAGCGCCGGCGCAACCTTGGCGGCGATCTGGTTCAACGGCCAGTTCCAGGGCGTGATCAGCGCGGCGACGCCGATCGCCTCTCGCCGGACATAGCTCTTGGCATGCGCGGTTTCGAACTCGAAATGGCGCAGCGTCTCCACGGCGGCCTGGATCTGCGCCAGCCCGATGGGCGCCTGCACGTTCTTGCACAGCGTGATAGGGGCGCCGATTTCGGCACGCACGGCCTCGGCGATGTCGCCCAGGCGGGCGCGGTAAAGCTCGATCACGCGTTCAAGCAGGGCGATACGTTCCTCGCGGCTGGTTTCCGACCACGCCGGGAAAGCAGCCCGCGCGGCGGCGACGGCGGCGTGGACGTCCGTGGCGGTGCCCATTGCCAGCTTGCCGGCCGGTGCTTCGGTGGCCGGATCGACGATATCCACCAGCGTGCTGCCGGCGGATGGTTCGACCCATTGGCCGTTGATGTAGAAATGGTTCAGCATCTTCATTAGCGTTCTCCTTCGTGTTTTGTACGCGTGGTACGAGCAGCCGGATGCCCGGCTCAGACCGGACGGTCGCCGATGACGGTCGCCCGCATCATGTGCCGTACCGCCGGGAAGTAGTCCTGGACTGCATAGTGCTGGGTGGAGCGGTTGTCCCAGAAGGCAATGGTGTTGCGCTGCCATTTCAGACGCACCTGGTACTCGGGCGCGGCAGCCTGGCGGAAGAGGTATTGCATCAGGTCCATCTCCGCCGGCCGGAAGTCGGAGCCGATGCGGTACGGCTGCTCCCTGGCGTAGTTGGCGAAGTGGGTCGTGAACCCCTCGTTGACGTAGAGGATCTTTTCACCGCTTTCCGGATGCGTGCGCACCACGGGGTGGACCGCGGGCGGGTACTTCTGGCGCATGGCCTCGTACTTGTCGTCCGCAAGGGCCTGGCCGAAGGTCGGCATCGCGTCGTGCACGCCATTGAGCCGGGCAATGCGCGCCTTGACGTCTTCCGGCAGGTTGGCATAGGCCGCCGCCATATTGACCCAGATCGTGTCGCCGCCCACCTCGGGCGTTTCCACGCAACGCAGCATCGAGGCCATGGACGGGACTTCGCGCCATGACACGTCGGAGTGGTACAGGTTCTCGCGGCCGCGCTGCCCCCCGTTGCGGCCAAACACCACCAGCTCCGGATGGTCCGGGTGGTGGCCGATCATGGGGTGGATCTCCAGTTCGCCGAAGCGGCGCGCCACGGCCACATGCTGCGCCGGCGAGATCTCCTGGTCGCGGAAGAACAGCACCTTGAACTTCACCAGCGCGCGGCGCAGGGCGAGATAGGTAGCGTCGTCGAGCGGCTGGCGCAGGTCGATGCCGCCGATCTCCGCGCCGATGGTCGGCGTGGACCGCCTGACGGTAAAGGGCCAGCTCTCGGTGTCCGTCGCCCTGGTTGCAGGCAGGTCGGGGGCGGTAACAGCAGCTTGCATCTTGTGTCTCCTCGTCTTTGGGGCTGCCATCAGCCGCCACCTGGCGCTGGCTGTACGGCAGTTGCATACAGGCTGACGCGTTCGCGCCAGCCAGGCTCCTTGCGAAAGCGCGGGCATTGCGCCACCCATGGCGTCAGTCGTGCCGCGCCGTCATCACCGGGTCGTCCGCCGGCACGCGCCGCATCTTCGCCGTGTCCAGGCGCATCAGCCCGAACGCACCGCTGTAGAAGATGTGGCCCTGCGGATCGACCTTGATCGGCGAGTAGAAGCCGTTGAAGGTCGGGTCGCTGCCAGTGCGGATTGTCATTACGGTCTTGCCGGTGTCGAGATCCATGCCGATGTGGTAGCGATCATTCCACTTGCCGGTGAAATACCCGTCGATGATCGCCATGCGGCCGGCACCGCTGATCATTGGCACGATCGAGATCGAGGACACATCGGTGCGCACCCATTGCGTGCGCCAGGCATGTGCCTTCTGCTGCCACTTGAGGGCGGCGACGCCGGCCGGGCCGGGGCGGGTGGCGCCGTTGACCAGGCTGGCGAAGGTGCCGGACGGGCTGAGCTGGGGGGCGCTTCCGGTGGGAATGTTGTTCACGACGAAGGCATAGTCGCCGAAGCCGGCCACGGATTGCTCCGACTGTACCGACTCCTGCGCCGGCCCCATGTCGACCACCTTCTGGTCGGCGATGCGCGGCGACAGCGTGCCGGGCTTCTGTTTCCAGCCGGCGGGGATCTTGTCCCGCCAGAACGCTACCAGGCGCATCTTCTTCGCGCCGTCGGTGATGACGACCAGCTTGTCCTCATTCGGGCTGAACCCCATCAAGGTCGGCGTCGAGCCGGTGCCGTCGCCGATCTTCGGCGCCGGCATGCGCACGCCGCGATCGTAGGACGCCTGCCATGCGCCGCTGGCTTCGTCGCTGCGGATCTTGCCGTCCTTGTCCACCACCAGGCGGTACATGGTCGTGTTGGATGCGACATACACCGCGCCGCCGTTGGCCTCGGGGCCGGTGGCGAAGCTGTTCATGAACAGTTCGTCCTTGCCCGCAACCGTGAAGACGTCGACGACTTCGAGCGTGTCGCGGTTCAGGGTGATGACCTTGCCGCCCAGCGTATTCACGACCAGGTAGCCGTTGTAAGACATGCCCATGCCGAACAGGATGTCGGCCGGACTGCGCGTGCCGCTCGCCGCCCTGGCATTGTCGAAAAGGGAAGCCGGCAGCGTGATCGCCCGCGGCGCCTTCATCCCGGAGCCCGCTTCCTTCGGATCCTCCTGGTCGATACGGAAGATCTGGCGGCCGCTGCAGCCGTAGAAGGCGTCGTCACGGCCGAGTACCGCATAGACCGCGCCGTTGGCGACCTGATCTTCCGCCAGCGTCAAGGCGCGGTTCGGCTGGGACTTCATATAGTCGAGCAGACCCTGCTCGTCCCTTGCATCGAGGAACGTCTTCACCTCCGCGGCCTGTTCGCGGCGCCGCTCGGCGGTGACCGGCGTGTAGTTCGGCAGGTGTACCGGAATTTCGGTGCGGGCGAGTTCCACCAGCTTGTCGCCATCCACGCCCACCTTGCGCAGCGAAAAGCCGGCCCACCACCAGTAGATGTCCTTGCCGCCGACGCGATCGGCAACCAGGGGCAGGCTCCCCGATTCGTTGGGAATGACTTGCACCGAATCGGGCGTGACTTCGAAGTTGCCGCGCGGCACGGCAAAGCCGACGCTGTCCGTAGCGGCATCGTTCCAGTGAGTCTGGTTGTTGTAGGACTGCGCGAGATACGGGTTGGGAACCGGACCAGCGRGGCCGGCCGCGTGCGCTGCCGCGGCGGCAGCGGCGAGCGTCATCGCCAGGGCAAGCCGGCGGCCGCGGGCGTGGGTACGGTCGGAAGAAAACCGGGTGGTGCAGGGACTTTGCTTCATATCACTCACTTCTGCTTCGGGATGTCGTCTGTCATGAAGGGCCGCTCGGCTTGCCGGCCTACGCCGGGAAAAACCGGCGCGGCCGGTTCCCGGGCGGCCTGGTTACCTGGCGGCCGCGCGGATCAGGTCAGCCGCCTTCTCGCCGATCATGATGGCCGGCGCGTTGGTATTGCCGCCGATCAGGGTCGGCATGATCGAGGCATCGGCCACGCGCAGGCCCTCCACGCCGCGCACGCGCAGTTCGGGGTCGACCACCGCCATGTCGTCGGTGCCCATCTTGCAGGTGCCTACGGGGTGGAATACGGAATCGGCATGCTTGCGGRTGTAGGCGCGGATCGCCTCTTCGTTGCCCTCGCCGGCGCCGAACGCATCGATGAGCAGCGCCTTGYCGCCCGCACCTGCCAGCGCCGGCTGCGAGAAGATGCGGCGCATCGCCCTGACACCCGCCACCATGCCTGCCATGTCCGCTTCGGCCGACAGGAAACGCGGATCGATCAGCGGCGCATCGCGCGTATCGGTAGACTGCAGCCGCACGTGTCCCCGGCTTTCCGGGCGCAACACGCAGGCGAGGGCGGTAAACCCATGCTTCAGCTCGCGCCGGCTCATTCCGGTGTGGGTGGGCGAGAGTCCGGGCATGAAATGCAGTTGCAGGTCCGGCTCGGGGAGATCGGGGCGGCTCTTGATGAAGGCGCCGGCTTCGGCCAGGTTCGAGCTGACCATCCCGGTGCGCTCACGCCGGTAGCGCCGGATTTCCGACAGCATCCGGAATACGCCGCCCAGGCTGTAGCCGTACAGATCGGTCGAGCGGACCTGCTGGCAAAGGGTGATGTCGAGGTGATCCTGCAGGTTTTCGCCGACACCCGGCAGATCGTGGACCACGGCGATGCCGTGTTCGGCCAGATGCGATGCGGGGCCGATGCCCGAGGCCAGCAGCAACTGGGGGGAATTGAAGGCGCCGCCGCTAAGGATGACTTCGCGTCTGGCGCGCAGGGTCTGCTCGGCGCCGGCGCGCGACACGCGCACCCCGGTGGCGCGCTTGCCTTCGAAGACCACGCGCAGCGCTTGCGTCCCGGTCAGGACGGTCAGGCCCCTGCGCCCGCCGTTCAGGGCGGTGTCGGCGGCGTTGCCGCCATGCAGGTAGGCGCGCGCGCTGTTCCAGCGTTCGCCGTTGCGTTGCGTGACCTGGTACAGGCCGGCACCTTCCTGCTCAGCGCCATTGAAGTCATTGTTCAACGGCAAGCCGGCCTGCACGGCCGCCGCGACGAAGCGCTGCGAGAAGGGGTTCGGCGTGCGCAGGTCGTTGACATGCAGCAGGCCATCGCTGCCATGGTGCCTGTCGCTGACGCGCTGGTTGCGCTCGCTGCGGCGGAAATAGGGCAGCACATCGTCGTAACCCCAGCCCTTGCAGCCCAGGCGCTCCCAAAGGTCGTAGTCATTGCGGTGGCCGCGGATGTAGACCATGCCGTTGATCGAAGAACTGCCGCCCAGCCCCCGGCCGCGCGGCTGGTAGGAGCGCCGCCCGTCGAGGCCCGGCTGCGCAACGGTGCGGTACGCGTAGTTGCGCGGACCGCGCTTGGGCACCACGGCRGCCAGGGCGAGCGGCGTCCACACGCTGTAATGATGGTCGTCCGGGCCAGCCTCCAGCAATGCCACCGTGACCGCCGGATCTTCCGCCAGCCGCGCCGCCAGGGCGCAGCCGGCCGAGCCCGCGCCGACGACGATGTAGTCATACTCCGCCGCTGCCGCTTGCGCGCGGGAATTCTGTGCTGCGTTGCTCATTCCGTTCTCTCGTATCGTGAAGCGTTGCTCGCTGGCCGGTATCGCCGCGCAAGACACGAGAGCGCGCAAAGGGTCACACCGGGGTTGCGCATGACTGGCAGCCGGCGTGTCTGTGTCTCGCTCCGTATCTCTGAGCCGGCGGTACGGTCGGCCGTACTCTTGGCGGTTCAATACTGCCACGACCTGTTATAACAGGTCAAGGGTGAGGGAGGACTCCTGTCATGATAGGTATAATCCATGGACCGCCAGGATCTCCAGCCAGGGGATCCGCTCGAAACACGAAGGACCCGGACCTTGACCACGCCCCAGCCCAGATTCAGGCAAATCGAAGAAGAACTCCGCCAGCGCATCGTCGACAACAAGCTTGGGCCTGGCGCCAAGCTGCCGTCGGAATCCGAACTGATGGCGGAGTTTGGCGTCAGCCGCATCACGGTCCGGCAATCGCTGGCCGGACTGCACGCCAGCGGCCTGATCGAGAAGTTCAACGGCAAGGGCAGCTTCGTCACCCGGCCCGCGGAGACCTCGAACCTGGGGCCGCTGACGGGCTTCTATGAGGCTTCGCGCGCACGGGGGAAACTTGCCCATGGCAAGCTGGTCTCGGTGCGCAAGATCAAGGCGCCGGCGTTCGCCGTGGAAGCACTGGGCCTGAATTCGGGCGCTGCGCTGCTATGCGCTACTACGCTCCGGATGTCGAATGCCGAGCCCGCGGCCCTCTTCATGATCATGGGTGACGAAGCGGTGATCCGCGCGCTGGTGAAGGAGGACCTTGAGACCAATGACGTCATGGCGATCTTCGAGAGCCGGCTGGGTTACCGGATGAAAGAGGTCACTACCGAAAGCTCGGCGATCCCCGCCGCCGGGGATGTGGCGCGGCGGCTGGGGGTCGCGGATGGAACCCCGCTGCTACGCCTGCGATGCACCCCGATCGATATCCGTGGCATCGCGCTTTGCACATCGGAGCTGATCTTTCGGGGCGACCGCTACTCCCACAAAGCGACGGTGACGCGCTAGCCGGCGTTGTCGAGCGGCGTCCGGAAGCCGGACGGACCCCGTCAGTCAGGCGAGCGTGAAGGCCGGCACCGGCGCCCCATCGGCGGTCGCGGCGAACTTGAGCCGGACCGGCTGGCCGATGCGCACCGCGTCCAGGTCGCAATCGATGATGTTGGTCATCATCGATACGCCTTCCTCGAGCTCCACATAGGCAATGCAGAAGGGCGTGGGACCGGCCCGGCGGGTAACGCTGAGCGAATAGACGGTGCCACGGCCCGAGGCCTGCTTCCATTCGGTCTCGCCCATGCAGAACGGGCACAGCGTGCGCGGATACCAGTGCGGCTTGCCGCAGGACTTGCAATGCCTGACCAGCAGGCGGCCTTCGCGCGCGGCCTGCCAGAACGCCGCGTTGTCCGGCGACTCGGCCGGTGCTTTCAACAGGGTGGGGGTGTAGGGGGTCGCCATCTTGTTACTCCCGTTCCATGATCAAGGTGGCGCTGCCATGGCGCGAGCCGAGATAGCCGCCGGTGCCCTGGGCCAGCGCCAGGTCGCAGTTCCTGACTTGCACGGCCGGGTGCGCTTCGCCGCGCAACTGGCGCACGGCCTCGATCACCTTGGTGATGCCGCCGCGGTTGGCGGGATGGTTGTTGCAC
>NZ_JBFTSG010000045.1:0-77524 GCF_056399885.1 Cupriavidus sp. 01L45
GGCGGGGCGGCAGCCGCCGCGCCGGCGCCGGCGCCCGCGCCCGCAGCGGGCGGCGGGTTGAAGGTGACGCTGATCAAGGTATCGCCGTCCGACCAGGCGCTGTTACGCGAAGAGCTCGCCAACCTGGGCGAGATCACGGGCCAGCAGGAAGTGGGCGGCGATCTCACCGTCTGGCTGCAGAGCCAGTGCAGCGCCGACGACATCATCGCCGTGTGCTGCTTCGTCGTCGACGGCGACCAGATCGTGGTGGAAGCGGCAGACGCGCCGGCTGCCCCGGTAGCAGCGGCAGCAGCACCGGCACCGGCTCCCGCTCCGGTTCCGGCTCCCGCAGCCGCCGCACCGGCGGCCGCCTCGGCACCGGCTCCCGCAAAGGAAAAGGCCAAGGCGCAGCCCGCTGCCGCGGCTCACGCACAGGAGTCCGGCTCCATCCGTGTGCCGACCGAAAAGGTCGACCAGATCATCAACCTGGTGGGCGAGCTGGTCATCACGCAATCGATGCTGGCGCAGACGGCCTCGGCGCTCGATCCGGTGCTGTTCGACCGGCTGTTCTCCGGCATGGGTCAGCTTGAGCGCAATGCGCGCGACCTGCAGGAAGCCGTGATGTCGATCCGCATGATGCCGATGGACTACGTGTTCTCGCGCTTCCCGCGCCTGGTGCGCGACCTGGCCGGCAAGCTGGGCAAGCAGATCGACCTGGTCACCTTCGGCAAGGCCACCGAGCTCGACAAGAGCCTGATCGAACGCATCATCGATCCGCTCACCCACCTGGTGCGCAACAGCCTGGACCACGGCATCGAGACACCGGACTTGCGCGTTGCCGCGGGCAAGGAACCCACCGGGCAACTGATCCTGTCGGCGCAGCACCATGGCGGCAACATCGTCATTGAAGTGAGCGACGACGGCGGCGGCTTGCGCCGCGACAAGATCCTCGCCAAGGCGCTGCAGAACGGCCTGCCGGTGTCGGAGAACATCAGCGACGAGGAAGTCTGGCAGTTGATCTTCGCGCCGGGCTTCTCCACCGCCGAAGCGGTGACCGACCTGTCCGGCCGTGGCGTGGGCATGGACGTGGTCAAGCGGAACATCCAGGAAATGGGTGGCCACGTCGAGGTCACGTCGCGCCCCGGCCAGGGCACCACCACCCGCATCGTGCTGCCGCTGACGCTTGCGATCCTGGACGGCATGTCCGTCAAGGTGGGCGCGGAAACCTTCATCCTGCCGCTGAACTGCGTGATGGAGTCGCTGCAGCCCAAGCCGGAAGACGTGCACACGGCTGCCAACAACGACCGCGTCATGCACGTGCGCGGCGAGTACCTGCCGTTGCTGGAACTGCATCGCGTGTTCAACGTGGCCGATGCCGTGCATGAGCCCACCCAGGGCATCGCCGTGATCCTGCAGGCCGAAGGCAAGCGCTTCGCGATGCTGGTGGACCAGCTGATCGGCCAGCACCAGGTCGTGCTGAAGAATCTCGAAACCAACTACCGCAAGGTGCCTTGCATTTCCGCCGCCACCATCCTCGGCGACGGCAGCGTGGCACTGATCGTGGACGTCGGTGCGCTGCAGCGCACCGGTGTGCGCCGCCAAGACCCGGCGCTTGCTTAACGCTCAGGAGAACAAGACATCATGGCCGGCATCGGACACATCGATACCCCGGGGAGCGAAGCCTCCGGGCAGGAATTCCTGGTTTTCACGCTGGGGAGCGAAGAATATGGCATCGACATTCTCAAGGTACAGGAGATCCGCGGCTACGACGCGGTGACCCGCCTGGCGAACGCGCCTGACTTCATCAAGGGCGTGACCAATCTGCGCGGCGTGATCGTGCCGATCGTCGACCTGCGCCTGAAGTTCCGGCTCGGCAACGTGCGCTATGACCACCAGACCGTGGTCATCATCCTCAATATCGCCGGACGTGTCGTCGGCATCGTGGTGGATGGCGTTTCGGATGTGCTGACCCTGACCGGCGAAGCCATCAAGCCCGCACCGGAGTTCGGCGTTTCGGTCTCGAACGAGCACCTGACCGGCCTCGGTACCGTCGACGGCCGCATGCTGATCCTGATCGACATCGAAAAACTGATGACCAGCCCGGAAATGGAACTGGTGGAAGCCGAGTTCGCCTGATCCCGCATTCCGGTACGCGCAAGCACGCAAAAGCGCGCCTTAGCAAGACCACGGCCAACCGCCCTCGCAACACATGACGCAGCCTCGACCAACCGCCTTTGCCGCCGGCCCGCAATCGGCGCAGCCCGCTTCCATGCGGCGCGACGAGCCGCGTGACTTCCTGCTGACCGAGCGCGACTTCGAGAAGATCCGCGCCATGATCCATCGCCGCGCGGGTATCTCGCTCGGCGCCCACAAGCGGGAGATGGTGTACAGCCGGCTGGCCCGGCGCCTGCGCACGCTGCAGCTCGTCGACTTCGGCACCTACCTGGCCATGCTCGATGCCGATGATGGCTCCGACGAGTGGGAGTTCTTTACCAACGCGCTCACCACCAACCTGACATCGTTCTTCCGCGAGGCGCATCATTTCCCCTTGCTGGCGGAGCATGCGAAGAAGATCGGGCGGCCGTACTCCGTATGGTGCTCGGCCGCGTCGACCGGCGAGGAGCCATACTCCATCGCCATCACGCTGGCCGAAGCGCTGGGCGAGCGTGCCGCCACCGTGCTCGCCACGGACATCGATACGCAGGTACTGGCCAAGGCCCGTTCCGGGGTCTATACCACCGAGCAGGTGAACAAGCTCTCGCAGGAAAGGCTCAAACGCTTCTTCCTCAAGGGCACCGGCCAGCGCGCCGGCGCGGTCAAGGTCAAGCCGGACCTGGCAAGCACCATCAGTTTCGAGCCGCTCAACCTGCTGGCGCCGGACTGGGGGATTCGCGAGAAGTTCGACGCGATCTTTTGCCGCAACGTGATGATCTATTTCGACAAGCCCACCCAGGGCAAGATCCTGGAGCGCTTCGTGCCGCTGCTCAAGCCGCACGGGCTGCTGTTCGCGGGCCACTCGGAGAATTTCTCCTACGTGACGCGCGCGTTCCAGCTGCGCGGGCAGACCGTGTATGAACTGGCGCCGCCTTCGGCCCGGCTGGGAGGTTCGTGATGCGCACCCCGCAGTTGCCTGAAGCGATCGCCACCCGCAGCTATTTCGACCGCGAGTTCGGCAAGCAGGCCATCAAGCTGTTGCCGAACGAGTATTACGTGACGCGCGAGGACGTGGTGCTTACCACCGTGCTGGGTTCGTGCGTGGCTGCCTGCATCCGCGACGAGAAGGCCGGGGTGGGGGGCATGAACCACTTCATGCTGCCGGACGACGACGGCGCGGGTGCGGACCGGCTGCTCTCCGCATCGATGYGCTACGGCTCCTACGCCCTGGAAGTGCTGATCAACGAATTGCTGAAGATGGGCGCGCGCCGCGAGCGGCTCGAAGCCAAGGTATTCGGCGGTGGCGCGGTGCTGGCCAATATGACCACGCTGAATATCGGCGATCGCAACGCCGAGTTCGTGCTCAGGTACCTGAAGGCCGAAGAGATACGCGTGGCCGCCCAGGACCTGCGCGGCCCGCATGCGCGCCGCGTCAGCTATTTCCCGCTTACCGGGCTGGCGTTGGTGCGCCGGCTCACACGCCAGGATGACCAGGTGGTGGTCGAGCGCAACGAACGCGCCCTGGCGCGCGCCATTGCCAGCTCCGGCACCGCGCCCGAGAAGGGCGGCGCGGAACTGTTTCCACGGCGCACGCCATCGGCTGCCGTCTCCTGAACCGACAAGGATTTTTTCAAGACATGACCGCGGCCAAGATCAAGGTATTGTGCGTGGACGATTCCGCGCTGATACGCAGCCTGATGACGGAGATCATCAACAGCCAGAGCGATATGGAGGTGGTGGGAACCGCCCCCGATCCGCTTGTGGCTCGCGACCTGATCAAGCGACTGAACCCGGATGTGCTCACGCTTGACGTGGAAATGCCGCGCATGGATGGTCTGGATTTCCTGGAGCGGCTGATGCGGCTGCGGCCAATGCCGGTGCTGATGGTATCGTCGCTGACCGAGCGCGGTTCGGAAATCACGATGCGCGCGCTGGAGCTGGGTGCGGTGGATTTCGTCACCAAGCCAAAGCTCGGTATCCGCGACGGCCTGATGGACTACACCGACACCATCGCCGACAAGATTCGCGCGGCTTCGCGCGCGCGCATCCGCAGCGCCGCGCCGGCCAGCGCGGAGGCGGCAGTGCCTGCGGCCCCGATGCTGCGCAGCCCGTTGCTGTCCACGGAAAAGCTGATCATCGTCGGCGCATCCACCGGCGGCACCGAGGCCATCAAGGAATTCCTGATGCCGATGCCGCCGGATTGTCCGGCGGTGCTGATCGTCCAGCACATGCCGGCCGGCTTTACGCGCTCGTTCGCGCAGCGCCTGGACGGCCTGTGCCGGATCACGGTCAAGGAAGCGGAGCACGGCGAACGCGTGCTGCCCGGCTACGCTTATATCGCGCCGGGAGACTCGCACCTGCTGCTCGCGCGCAGCGGGGCCAACTATGTGGCCCACCTGTCGCAGGAGCCGGCGGTCAACCGCCACCGGCCGTCGGTGGAGGTGCTGTTCGACTCCGCGGCCAAACATGCCGGCAAGAATGCCATCGGCGTGATGCTGACCGGCATGGGCAAGGACGGGGCGCAAGGCATGCTGCGCATGCGCGAGGCCGGCGCCTACAACCTGGCGCAGGACGAAAGCAGTTGCATCGTATTCGGCATGCCCAAGGAGGCGATTGCCGCCGGCGGGGTGCATGAGGTAGTACCGCTGCACGCGATGAGCCAGCGCGTGATGGCGCGCCTGGCCACCTTCGGGACGCGCGCGCAGCGGGTTTGACGGGGCACAAGCGCTTGCCCGGCCGCATACCGGTGGGGCAGGCGCAGGTATTGAAGCAACTTTCCACAACTGTATTGGAGCCGTTAGAGTGGACAAGAACATGAAGATCCTGGTGGTCGATGACTTCCCCACCATGCGTCGCATCATCCGCAACCTGCTTAAGGAACTGGGCTTTGCCAACGTCGAGGAAGCCGAAGACGGCGCCGCCGGCCTGGAGAAGGTCAAGGACGGCAGCTTCCAGTTCGTCATTTCCGACTGGAACATGCCGAACATGGATGGCCTGAGCATGCTGCAGGCGATCCGCGCCGAAGGGCCGCTGGCCAAGCTGCCGGTGCTGATGGTGACGGCCGAGGCCAAGAAGGAAAACATCATCGCCGCGGCGCAAGCCGGCGCGAACGGCTATGTGGTCAAGCCGTTCACGGCAGCGACGCTCGACGAGAAAATCACCAAGATTTTCGAGAAACTGGCGAAGGAAGGGGCATAAGGTGGGCGATATGTCGACGACTCCGACTCTCAGCAACGAATCTGCCGAGCAGCTGTTCCAGCGCATTGGCGCCCTGACACGGATGCTGCGCGACAATATGCGCGAATTGGGGCTCGACAAGGAAATCGAGCGTGCCGCCCAGGCCATCCCCGATGCGCGCGACCGGCTCAGCTATATCGCCTCCATGACCGAGCAGGCTGCCGAGCGCACGCTGACCGCGGTGGAGCTGGCGCAGCCGATCCAGGCCGGCATGGAGAAGCAGGCCGAGGCGCTGGACAAGCGTTGGGAAGCCTGGTTCGACAAGCCGGTGGAGCTGGGCGACGCGCGCGAGCTGGTGCTCGATACCCGTGCCTTCCTGACGGACGTGCCGCAGCAGGCCCGCGCCACCGGCAGCCACCTGCTCGACATCATGATGGCGCAGGACTTCCAGGACCTGACCGGCCAGGTCATCAAGAAGATGATGGACATGATCCATTCCCTGGAGCAGGAATTGCTGCAGGTGCTGATTGATAACGTGCCGGCCGATCGTCGGGTGGAGGCGCCGGCTACGCTGATGAACGGGCCGCAGGTCAACCCGGAAGGCAAGGCCGATGTGGTCTCCGACCAGTCGCAGGTGGACGACCTCCTGGCCAGCCTGGGGTTCTGACCGTCCTGGCCAGGCAGCGGTGGCGCCCTTGCCGCGGCGCCGCGGCGGCCTGGCCGGATTTGCCGGCGCATTGCCGGTAAAGCCTCCGCCGCCATGGCGGAGGGTAGCGCGCCGCATCCGCCCGCGCCGCGCCTGGGGCGACGCCATCCTGCAAACAGCGCCAGAATCCCCGCCCTATTCCCCCTAATGCCCGCCGCTTCCCGCTCCGATAATCGTCCCTGACGAACGGCCGCATGCCGCTTCGTAACGGAGCGGCCATGTCCGAAGAAAGCGATCTCGAGAAAACCGAACCTGCCTCATCGCGGCGCCTGGAAAAGGCGCGCGAGGAGGGGCAGGTCGTGCGTTCGCGGGAACTCGCCACGCTGATCATGCTGATGAGCGGTGTGGCGGGCCTGTCGATGCTGGGCGGCACGCTCGCCAGCAAGCTCGACGCTGTATTGCACGCCGGCCTGGCCTTCGAGCCGGCCGTTGCCTTCGATACGTCGCGCATGATGTCGCACTTTGCCGTGACGGTCTGGGAGGGCCTGCTGGCCTTCCTGCCCCTGCTGCTCCTTTTTGGCGTGGCGGCGCTGGCCGGCCCCATGCTGCTGGGCGGCTGGCTGTTCTCCGCCAAGTCTTTCGCCCCCGACTTTTCCCGGCTCTCGCCGCTCAAGGGGCTGGGCCGGCTGTTCTCCTCGCAATCGCTGGTGGAACTGGCCAAGGCCATCGCCAAGGCATTGCTGGTTGGCAGCGTGGCCGGCTGGGTGCTGTGGCGGCGGCTGCCCGAGGCTGTCGCGCTGATGAGCGCACCGATCCACGAGGCGCTGCTGCACATGCTGGAGATGGTGCTGAGCGCCTGCGCCATGGTGGCGGGTTCGCTGGTGCTGGTGGCGGCGATCGACGTGCCCTGGCAGTACTGGACGTTTTACAAGAAGCTGCGCATGACCAAGGAAGAGGTCAAGCAGGAGCACAAGGAAAGCGAAGGCGACCCGCATATCAAGGCGCGCATCCGCCAGCAGCAGCGCGCCATGGCAAAGCGCCGCATGATGTCCGAGGTGCCCAAGGCTGACGTGGTGGTGACCAACCCCACGCACTTCGCCGTGGCGCTGCGCTATGAAGAAGGCCGCATGAGCGCGCCGCGCGTGGTGGCCAAGGGCAGCGAGGCGATTGCCGCGCGCATTCGCGAGATCGCCGTCGAGAACGGCGTGCCGTTGCTGTCCGCGCCGCCGCTGGCGCGCGCGCTGCACCGTCACGTAGAGCTGGGCCAGGAAATTCCGGCCGGCCTGTACACCTCCGTGGCTGAAGTTCTGGCCTGGGTCTATCAACTGAAGCACTGGCACCACAGCAACGGCCCGCACCCGGAGGCACCCTCCGAGTTGCCGGTGCCTGACGAGTTTGCCGTACCGGAAAGCCAAGCATGAACGCATTGACCTCGCTGTTCAACCTGCCCGGCGGGCGGGGAGGCGGCCAGATGAAGGCCCTGGCCGGCCCGCTGCTGATCATCATGATCCTCGGCATGATGATCCTGCCGCTGCCGCCCTTCGTACTGGACTTGTTGTTTACGTTCAACATCGCCCTGTCGATCATGGTGCTGCTGGTGGGCATGTACACGCAGAAGGCGCTGGATTTCGCCGCCTTCCCGGCGGTGCTGCTGTTCACCACGCTGCTGCGCCTGTCGCTCAACGTGGCCTCGACCCGGGTCGTGCTGATGGAAGGGCACACCGGGCCGGACGCCGCGGGCAAGGTGATCGAGGCCTTCGGCCACTTCCTGGTGGGTGGCAACTTCGCCGTGGGTATCGTGGTGTTCGCCATCCTGGTGGTGATCAACTTCATGGTCATCACCAAGGGTGCGGGGCGTATCGCCGAAGTTGGCGCGCGCTTCATGCTCGATGCCATGCCCGGCAAGCAGATGGCGATCGACGCCGACCTCAACGCCGGCCTGATCAACGAAGACGGCGCCAAGAAGCGCCGCGCCGAGGTATCGCAGGAATCGGACTTCTACGGCGCCATGGACGGTGCCAGCAAGTTCGTGCGCGGCGATGCCGTGGCGGGCCTGATGATCATGTTCATCAACGTTGGCGCCGGCATGGTGGTGGGCATGGTGCAGCACGACCTGGACTTCGCCACCGCGGTGCGCAACTACACCCTGCTGACCATCGGCGACGGCCTGGTGGCGCAGATCCCGGCGCTGGTGATCTCCACCGCCGCCGGTGTGATCGTGTCGCGGGTCTCCAACGAGCAGGACGTGGGCCAGCAGCTGACCGGCCAGCTGTTTTCCAATCCGCGCGTGCTGTACCTGACCGGCGCCATCATCGGCATGATGGGCATCATCCCCGGCATGCCGCACTTCGCTTTCCTGGCCTTTGCCGGCGCGCTGGTGTGGTTCGGCCGCTACGTGGCACGGCGTGATGCATCGCAGGCGCAGGAGAAGAAGCGCGAGGACCGCGCTCCCGCGATGGTGCCCGAGTCGACCGAAGCCAGCTGGGACGACGTCAGCCTGGTGGACCCGCTCGGCATGGAAGTGGGCTACCGCCTGATCCCGCTGGTGGACCGCGCGCAGAACGGCGAACTGCTCGGCCGCATTAAGAGCATCCGCAAGAAGGTGGCGCAGGAAATCGGCTTCCTGGTGCCGGTGGTGCATATCCGCGACAACCTGGAACTCAAGCCCAACGCCTACCGCATCACGCTCAAGGGCGTGGAGATCGGCCGCGGCGAAGCGACGCCCGGGCAGTGGATGGCGATCAACCCCGGCCAGGTCTCCGGCCCGTTGCCGGGCACGCCCGGCCAGGACCCGGCATTCGGCCTGCCGGCGGTGTGGATCGAGGGCGGGCTCAAGGAGCAGGCGCAGATCTACGGCTACACCGTGGTGGATGCCAGCACAGTAGTGGCCACTCACCTTAACCACCTGATCCATATGCACGCGGCCGAACTGCTTGGCCGCCAGGAAGTGCAGTCGCTGCTGGACCGCATCGCCAAGGAATCGCCCAAGCTGACTGAAGACCTGGTGCCCAAGGTCATCACCCTCACCGCGCTGCAGAAGATCCTGCAGAACCTGCTGGACGAGAGCGTGCCGATCCGCGACATGCGCACCGTGCTGGACGTGGTGGCCGAGCACGCGCCGAAGATCAGCGATCCCAACGAACTCACGTCGCTGGTGCGCGTGGCGCTGGGGCGTGCCATTACCCAGCAGTGGTTCCCCAACGGCGCTGACCTCCAGGTCATCGGCCTCGACGCCGGGCTGGAACGCGTGCTGTCGCAAGCGCTCACTAACGGCGGCGGCATCGAGCCTGGCCTGGCCGATGCCCTGCTGCAGCAAACGCAAAATGCGGTGAACAGGCAGGAACACCTGGGGCTGGATCCCGTGCTGCTGGTGCCGCATCCGCTGCGCCCGCTGCTGGCGCGCTTCCTGCGCCGGACCATGCCGCAGCTCAAGGTGCTCTCGCATGCCGAGGTGCCGGACAACAGAAATATCAGGATCACCGCCATGATCGGTGGCGCAGCGTGAGGGGTTTCGCAAGATGAGCGTAGCTAAATTCGTGGCGGCCAATGGCCGCGAGGCCTTGCGCCAGGTGCGCGAGGCAATGGGACCGGACGCCGTGGTGCTGTCCAACCGCACCGTCGAGGGGGGCGTGGAGATTGTCGCCATGCGCGACACCGATCTCGGCGCCATCGCCAGCACCGCACCGGTATTCACGCCGCCGCCCGCCGCCGTGGTGGCCGTCGACGGCGCCCTTGGCGACCTGCGCGGCGAACTGCAGACCATGCGCGCCATGATGGAGCGGCAGTTCTCCGGCGTAGGCACCCACAGCCTGCCGTCGCTGGGCGGCGATCCGCTGCGCGATTCGCTGTTTACCTGGTTAGTGACTGCTGGCTTCTCCGGACAGCTTGCGCGATCGCTGCTCGGCCACCTGCCGCTGGGTCATGACCGGCCCGCCGCCATGACCTGGATCCGCCAGGAGCTGGCGCGCAAGGTCCCGGTGCTCAACGACGAAGATGCGCTGTTCGCGCAGGGCGGCGTGCTGGCGCTGGTCGGCCCCACCGGCGTGGGCAAGACCACCACCACGGCTAAGCTGGCAGCGCGCTTCGTGCTCAAGCACGGCCCGGAACGCCTGGCCTTGCTGACCACCGACACTTTCCGTATTGGTGCGCACGAGCAACTGCGCATCTACGGCGACATCCTGGGCGTGCCTGTGCACGCGGTCAAGGATGCGGCCGACCTGCGCTTCGCGCTGGCGGCGCTGACCGATAAGCACCTGGTGATCATCGACACCGTCGGCATGAGTCAGCGCGACCGCAACCTGTCGGAGCAGATCGCCATGCTGGCCGGCGTGCAGGCGCCGGTGCAGCGCATCCTGTTGCTCAACGGCGCCAGCCACGGCGACACCCTCAACGAAGTCGTGCACGCCTACCGCCACGATGCCACGCCCGACGGCGGCATCGACGGCTGTATCGTCAGCAAGCTGGATGAAGCCACGCACCTGGGCTCCGTGCTCGACGTGGTGATCCGGCACCGCCTGCCGGTCTACTACGCCTCCACCGGCCAGCGCGTGCCCGAGCACCTTGAACTCGCCAACGGCGTGTCGCTGGTCGAGCGCGCGTTCCAGACGCCGCGCCGCGGCTCCGTATTCGCCGACGCGGAAGCCGCGCGCCGTGCCATGCCCGCGCAGGACGATGGCGACGCCACCCGCGCGACCAGCGCCGGCGGCGCCGACGGCATGCTGCGCTCGCTGACCGACAACGCCAACGCGGTGGGCGATTGCGTCCAGCAGCTGAACGCTGGCAGCTACAGCTTCGAGCTGGTCCGCTCGCTCTGGCAGCAGCGCACCGAGAACGCGCCCTCGCCGCGCCTGATGGCGCAGCAGGTGCGCGAAGCCGCCTGCCGCGACCTGAGCCGCCATTGCGATCGTTTCGTGCTTTCGCTCAGCGCCACGGTCGCCGCGCCGGTGGCAGGGCGCCGCGCGCCGCGCCCCTGGCAACACACGCTCTGGCTGGCTGACCGCGACGGCCTGCCGCTGGCGGCCGCCGCCGCGCCCGCCGGCCGCACCGGCCCGGCGCTGCAAGCCGGGCAAGGCGGATGGGAAGCCGACGCTGCCACCCTGTGCGCCGCCATCGCCGCCGCCCGTACCGTGGTCAATCTGCTGGATGCCATGCCCGCCGCCGCCACGCTGGCGCGCTGGCAGCAAGCCGGCGAGCGCTGGCTTGCCACCGCGCGCAAGACCACGCGCGTGGTCAGCGGTGGCGCGGCCGTCAAGCTCGATGCGCTGGCCGAAACGCTGACCTTCCACGCGGTGGAAGATATGGACTATCGCGGCCGCGACGCCGTGCAGTGGATCGCGCAAACGCCGGTGCGCGTGCTTGAGGGCCAGGCACGTGGCACGCGCGGCGCCGCCGAGAGCGGCATCGAGGCCGGCCTGCTGGTGTCGCGCGTGGTCGATCGCGAGAACGGCCAGACGCTAGCGGTTCACTACCTGCTGTGCGACCCGGCGTTGTCGGCCGAGGGCGTGCAACTGGCCCGCTGGGCCCGCTGGGCTGAAGCCGGCGAAGCGCAACTTCGCACGCTGCGCCACGCAATGGATCACCTGGGGCAGGGCGGGCAGGCAGGCGGCAACGAATCCTCGCTGGCCGAAGCGCAAGCCTGCGCGCGTCTGCTCGCCCTGCAGATGGCGGTAGCCGCGCTGCGGCTGGAGCAAGCGTGCGACGATAGCGCCGCCGCGTTCCTGGCGCGGCTGACCGGCCGCGCGCCCGCCCGCCAGATGCCGGCCGCCGCCGTGCTGGTGGAAGGCCTCGGCCGTTTGCTGGCCTTGCTCGACGTGCTGGAGAACTACCCCGGCCGAGGTGGCCGCGCCACGCCGTCCGCCACCCACGAAGCGCCGCAGGAGGCCTTTCATCCCGGCGACGCCGCCGGCCTGCTCGAAGCGAGCATGAACGGCAGCCGCGTGTTGCAAACGCTGACGCAGGGAGAATAAGACGTGACTTCACTCGCCTCCGACCAGGCGGAAAGCTTGCGGCGCATGCTGGCGCCCCGCGCCACGCGCCGCATCGCGGTGGTCGCGAGCGATGCCGGTGCCGGCGCCACCACGGTGGCCCTGGGGCTGGCCAACGCACTCGCCATGCAAGGCGAGCGCGTCCTGCTCATCGATGAAGACCGCTTCGGCGCCCGCGCGACCCGCCTTGCCGGCGCCATGCCGGAAGGCACCCTGGCCGCCGTGCTGGGCGGCGCCGTGACGCTGGAAGCCGCGCTGGGCAAGCGCCCGGCCGGCACCATCGCGGTGTTGCCCGGCAGTCCGCAGGCCGGTGGCGGGCTGCAGGCGCTGAATGGCTTTCGCACTGTGCTCACCGATGCCCGCAGCGACGCGGACGGCGGCTTGTCGCAGGTAGCCGGCACGGCGCACAACCTCGTTGTGGTGCTGCGCGCGGAGCCGGCCTCGATCAAGGCCGCCTATGCCTGCATCAAGCGGCTCAATCACCTGTACGCCTGCCGGCGCTTCCACCTGGTGATCAACGCCGCCGCCAGCGATGCCGCCGCGAGTGCCGTGCTGGGCAACCTGGCGCGCACCGCCAGCCAGTATCTCGGCGTCGAGGCGAGCCCCGCCGGCAGCCTGCCGTACGACCCGCTGGTGGAACGCAGCGTGGCACTAGGCCGCTGCGTGGTGGAGGCCTTTCCCGCGGCGCCCGCTACCGCCGCGCTACGCCGCATCGCCACGGGCATTGCCAACTGGCCCTTGTCCACCGATTCCCGTTCAACCCCGACGGCGCCGCTGGCGCCGTCAGCCCCGGCCCTGGCTTAAACGCCTGGGCCTGCAGCCAGGACTCACGAGAATTCCACCATGTACACGATTCAGGGAAAGCTCGAACAGACCGACACCGTGACGGCGCATGCCTCGCTGGTGCGTCGTATCGCCCTGCAACTGGCAGCCAAGCTGCCTGCCAGCGTGCAGCTCGATGACTTGATCCAGGCTGGCATGATCGGCTTGCTCGATGCCGCCAAGCGTTACGAGGACACCCACGGTGCGCGTTTCGAGACCTATGCCAGCCAGCGCATCCGCGGCGCCATGCTTGACGAGGTGCGCGCCAATGACTGGCAGTCGCGCAGCCTGCGCCAGTTCACCCGGCGCATCGAACGCACCGTGCGCGGCCTGGAGCAAACGCTGGGCCGCGCGCCGCTCGACTCCGAAGTGGCGCAGGAGCTTGAGCTGCCGCTCGACGAATACCAGACACTGCTCAATGAAGTCTATGGCTGCCAGCTGCTGCACTACGAGGACTTCGAGCGCTCCGGCGAAGAGGACTTCCTGGACCGGCACCTGAGCGTCAGCGACGATGGCAACCCGCTCACTGTGCTGATGGAAAGCGGCATGCGCGAAGCGCTGATCCGTGCCATCGAGCGGCTGCCGGAGCGGGAAAAGCTGGTGCTGTCGTTGTGCTACGACCAGGAGCTCAATTTGCGTGAGATCGGGGCGGTGCTGGAGGTGACGGAGTCGCGGGTCTGCCAGATTCGCAGCCAGGCTATTACGCGGCTTCGTTCGCAGCTGCGCGGCTTGCTATGAGGGGCTGGTGCCATCGTCTTGGCGCTGCGGTGCTGGCCGCGGCCTGCTGCGCGGCCTGGGCCGCGCCCGCCGGGCCGCTGCATTCCTGGTCGGCTTCCGTGAACGGGCCTGCGCTGCATGGCAAAGGGTTGCGTACGGTGTCGCCGCCGATCTTGCCTACCGGTTACTTGCCGCAGGCGGAGGGGGCTATTACTACCGTGCGGTGGCGATATAGTTTTGCTAGTACGCCGCCYAATGAGCTGCAGGCTTATTTGTGCAATGCGCAGCGTTGTGTGTTGTTGCCGGGGGCGGAGGGGCTTACCGAGGCGTTTAGCGGGGATGATGCGGCCAAGGGGTTTGTGTTTGCGTTTCAGGTGCCTGGGCGGGGGGCGCTGATGCCGGTATTGTTGGGGCAGTCGAATCAGGTTACGGTTAGTTTTAGGTGATGTTGCTGTTGCTGGCGGCGGTGGGTTATAAAAACATAAATTCAAAAGCTTAACGTCAAAGGCTTAAAGTCAAAGGCGGTTTTACCCCCTGCGGGGGGCGACCTACTTTCTTGTCTTGCCAAGAAAGTAGGCAAAGAAGCGCGCCGGATGGGGCGACACCCCCTCGGGATCCGGCGAAAAGAGCGGCCGGGACCCAAACTCGCATCGCCTTAAGGCGATACTCAAACATGGGTACCTCTTTTCCGCTCTTTTCGCCGGATCCCGAGGCGCCCCATACGGCCTGGTAAACCTTGACGGCTCGCTTCGCATCGCGTTGGGGTGTGGCCCGCCCCTCGGGCGCTCCCCACGGCTACACCGATCGTGGTTCTGGCGGCATCGCTTCTTCTTGCAATTCCTTCACGGTTTCGAGCCTTAGAGCCTTCGGGGTTTGACGGGGGCGCTGTTGTCCAATGTTGCGCTGGAGCAATCCGGTGTTCGGTGCGCAAGGCCCGGGCTTGTATATCGGGGATCTCGAAGGTACGCCGCTGATTGGCGCATTGACTCGCTTCGCGCAGCACGGTTGCTGCTCGCCGAGCGTTGATACCTGCCGGTGAACGTCAAAGGTGGTTTCACCTCACTGCCCGGGGTGGCCTGAGGGGGATGCGCTGTCGCCTTCTGTTGCCAAGCGGCCTTTGATCCGGGTGGCCCCGAGAACCGCTTCTTGATGTTGCGGACTAACCAGTGGCAGTCCAGGTCGGATCCGGAATCAAGATCCGGAAACCATCAGCCGCTGGCCAGGCTGACCCCTTGCGGCCCAGTCTGCGTCCGTCCGTCCTTCCCGTAGAGCGTCGCATTGTCGCCACGCTGACGCAGCGCCAGGATCGCTTCTTCGGTGAATTCAAGATGCGCGTCCACCACGGCGGAATTGAGCGCATTGGCATCGCGCGCACTGCGCGCGGCAAACACCAGCGTCCGCCATGCGGCTTCAACGCCCGCATCGATCTGCCGCCCGAACAATTGTCCGCCCGCGCCGGTGCGAATGCCCAAAGCCCCCATCTGTGCCTCGCGGGTGCGCGTCAAGGCACTCAGCAAGCCGGCAAGTTCGACCTTGCGTTCCAGCAACCCGGCCAGGGCCTGGTAGTCGCCGGCCTTGATCATGGTTCTTTCCTCGCCGAGCACGGCGGCGAATTCCTGCGCCAGCTCGGTTTCGCGGCGCAGGTTCTGGATCAGGGACTGGCTCATGGCGTGCCTATCTTGGGTATGGGTTGGCTAAACAAATGGCCGCGCAGCAGGGGGATCAGGCGCCGCCGTTCAGCTCACGCAGGGACGCGAGCAGGCCGTCGGCGATCTTGCTGGGGTCGATCCTGATCCGGCCTTCGGCGATGGCCTGGCGGATTTTCTCGACCTTGGCGGTATCGATATCGTCGTCACGATCTTCTACCAGGCGGGCGCCGATCTCGCGCACCTGGGCCGACAGGGGGCTGACGCGCACGCTGGACGTATCCGGGGCCGTGGTCGGCCCGGGGGCGCCGGCCACGCTGCGCGTGGCGCCGTCGATGGCGTCGCCCGCCCTCGACGAGGTGGTCTGATTGATCTTCACGGTAATTCCTTGCTGGGTACCTTTGGCTTATCGGATGGCTCAGGCAAAACTTTAGGGTGAAATGGCGTCGGAAAGCCCCGCTTTCCCGGCCCTGAGCCTGCGCGCCATTGTCTCATGAGACGGTTGCGTAACCCCATGGGCCACGCTTGCCGCGTTCCCCTATTGTTGCAGCACCACCGTGTCGCCGCTGCGCACCAGCGCATTGACTACCTGACCGTTCTTTAGCCGCACCTGCACGTTGTTGCCCACCGGCGCGTCGGCCATCACCTTGCCTTCGCTGCTGAGCTGGAACGATTCGCCTTCCACCACCACGGTCACGTTCTGCCCCTGCCGTACGGCAATGGCCTTCTTCAGCAGATCCATCCGCAACGGCGAGCCCGCGGCGATGCGGTTCGCCGCCACCGCGCCGGTCACTTGCACGGGATCGGTCACCACCGCGCGCGGCAGCGAGGCCAGGTCGCCCTGGCGGACTTCCATGTCGGCCGCGTCGACGGGTTCGCCGGGCATGAGGTTGCGCGCGGCCACATAGT
Source organism: Cupriavidus sp. 01L45 (assembly GCF_056399885.1). NCBI lineage: Bacteria > Pseudomonadati > Pseudomonadota > Betaproteobacteria > Burkholderiales > Burkholderiaceae > Cupriavidus > Cupriavidus sp. 01L45. The sequence continues at coordinate 16,035 of NZ_JBFTSG010000045.1, forward strand.
AGTCGGCAACCACCGACACGCGCGCCTGGACATAGCGCGTCCACGGACGCTCGCCCGCGCAGCGCACGCCCACGGAGACGCGACCCCAGGGCGACGCGCCTGGCGGCAGGAAGGGTTCGGGAAGCGGGCAATCCGGCGCGCGCCCGCCCGAAGGCGGCACCACCTGGATGTTGGCCTTGCCTGGCAGGCCGGCGGTCTGGCGTTCAAGGAACTGCTCGACCGCGGTACGCACCGGGTCTTCGGTAAAAGGCGAGGGCGGTGCCGCGCCGGCGCCGCCGGGCAGCGTGCCGCTGGCGGCGAGCACGCAGAGCAGGGCGCGCGCCGCGGCGGCCCGGAAACGAGTGTTCATGTGTGTATCCCGGCAAGAAAACGACGTGGGGCGCGCCGCGGGAGCGGGCGCCACGTGCGTGACAACGGGTCCCATTGTAGGCAGCCCTGCAATCTTGCTCGGGTCGAAATACGCAGGTTTCTTTGCCCTATTCGTGCGATTGGCATGGCGGGGCCGCCCCTAAGATGACACACCTGAAAAGGTCGACCTTCATCGCTCTCCCCTTCAGCGAGACACAGACATGATTGACAGACTCGATGCGGCATTGCGCTTCCAGCAAGAAGCGCTGAGCTTGCGGACCCAGAGGCAATCAGTGATTGCCTCCAATATCGCGCACGCCGATACACCCGGCTACAAGGCGCGCGACTTTGATTTCTCCAGCACGCTGGCGCAGAGCGTCGAGCGGGGCAAGCGCGCCGAAGGCGTTTCGCTGTCCACCACGTCGGTGCGGCATTTGCCGGGCCAGGCGTCGGCGTCGGGGATCGACGAGAGGAACCTCGAGTACCGCATCCCGATGCAGTCGAGTATCGATGGCAATACGGTCGAAATGGATACCGAACGCGTCGCCTTTGCCGACAACGCGGTGCATTTCGAATCCGGGCTCACCGTGATGAGCGCCAAGATCAAGACCATGCTGTCAGCCATCCAGCAGTGAGCGCACCATGCCAGCCATGAACATCTTCGAAGTCACCGGTTCGGCCATGGCTGCGCAGTCGCAGCGCCTGAACGTGACCGCCTCCAACCTCGCCAACGCCGACAGCGCCGTTGGCCCCAATGGCCAGCCTTACCGCGCCAAGCAAGTGGTGTTCGGCCTGGCCGCGACACCAGGCCAGAGCGACATCGGGGGCGTGCAGGTGGAGGGCGTGATGGAGGATCCGTCGCCGCCGCGCATGGTCCACAACCCCACGCATCCGCTGGCGAACGCCGACGGCTACGTGACGATGCCAAACGTCAACCCGGTGGAGGAGATGGTCAACATGATCTCGGCCTCGCGTTCCTACCAGGCCAACGTGGAAGTCCTCAACACCGCCAAGAACATGATGCTCAAGACACTGACCATCGGTCAGTAAACCGGGATACGCAATGACTACGACCTCCGCCACAAGCAACAACACCAGCGCCGCCGGGATTGCCAATACGCTGCAAAGCGGAAGCGCGAGCGCGGCCGACCTGCAGAACAACTTCCTGAAGATGCTGGTCACCCAGATGAACAACCAGGACCCGCTCAACCCGATGGACAACTCGCAGCTGACCACGCAGCTGGCGCAGATCAGCACGGTGAGCGGCATGCAGACCATGAACGCCACGCTGAATACGCTGCTGGGCCAGGTCAGCGCCAGCCGCGCCATGGACTCCGCGGCACTGATCGGCAAGACGGTAATGGTGCCGGGCAGCGCCACGTCGGTGGCGGGCGGCGTGCCGGGCAAGATCGGTGTCGACCTGCCCGCGACCGCGGATGCGGTCACCGTGCAGGTGCTCGACAAGGACGGCAACACCGTGCGCACCATCGACATGAAGGGCCAGGTTGCCGGCGTGCACGACATCGCCTGGGACGGCAAGAACGACGCGGGCGTCGCGGTAGCGGACGGCGACTACAGCTTCAAGGTGACCGCCACCGCCAACGGCAAGGATGTCACGCCGGTGGCGCTGGTGTACGGCAAGGTCAACAGCATCAGCGGTGACTCCACCGGTGTGCTCGTCGATATCGGCAATGACCGCACCGCGTCGGTCGACGACGTTCGCCGCATTCTTTAAGACATCAGCGAATCAGCTAACTAGGGGAATATCATGGGTTTCGGTCAAGGGGTAAGCGGCATCAACGCCGCCGCATCGAATCTGGACGTCATCGGCAATAACATCGCCAACGCCAACACCGTCGGCTACAAGCAATCGACGGCCCAGTTCGCCGACGTGTATGCCGGTACCAAGATTGGCCTCGGTACCACAGTGAACTCGGTGGTGCAGTCATTCAACCAGGGCAATATCGAATCGAGCGGCAGCGCGCTCGATGTGGCGATTACCAACGGCAATGGCTTTTTCCGCCTGACCGACTCGTCGGGCTCAGTCTTTTACTCGCGCAATGGCCAGTTCCAGCGCCAGCAAGACGGCCGCATCACCAATGCGCAGGGCCTTCAACTGAGCGGCTATCCGGCAGGCGCGACCGGCGGCGGTGCGGTGCAGCCGCAACCCCTGGTCGTGCCGAACACCACGATGGCGGCCAAGGCTACGACCACGCTGGGCGTTTCCTTCAACCTGGATTCCGGCAGCAAGGTACCGGGAGCGGCATTCGCCAGCACGCCGGCGGCGCTGCCTACGTCCAATATGTACAACTACAGCTCCGGCGTTACGGTGTACGACTCGCTGGGCAACGCCAGGCAGCTGACGGCGTACTTCTCCACGGGTACCCCCGGCGCGGGCACGTTCCCGGCAGCCGGTGGCGGTGGCACCGACTGGACGATGAACCTGACCGATGCGGCGGGCAATGTCGTCGGCGCGCCGATCACGCTGAAGTTCGACTCGAAGGGCACGCTGCAGGTACCGGGCGCAGGTGCTACCACCACCATCAATATTGCGGCTTCCAACGGCGCGGCTCCGCTGGCCATCGCGATGGACCTGACCGGCACCACGCAGTTCGCCGGCGCCAGCGATACCAAACCGCCTGTCCAGAACGGCTATACCGCCGGCAGCCTGCTCGGCTTCGCGATCCAGCCGGACGGCACGATCCTCGGCAGCTATTCGAACCAGCAAAAGCAGTCGCTGGGCCAGGTCGTGATGGCCGGCTTCGGCAACACGCAGGGCCTGAAGCCCGAAGGCAACAATGTGTGGTCCGAGACGGGCGCGTCGGGTCAGGCGGTGATCGCCGCGCCTGGCGGCAGCCTCGGCCAGCTCAAGTCCAACGCGGTGGAAGCTTCCAACGTGGACTTGTCGGGCCAGCTCGTCAGCCTGATCGTGGCGCAGCGCAACTACCAGGCCAACGCGCAGACCATCAAGGCGCAGGACACGGTCATGCAGACCCTGGTCAACCTGTAATGCGCAGCGTCGGCAGGATAGGCCGGACGAACCGGACGAGCGGGAGTTAAAGGGACGCCATGGACCGCATGATCTATACCGCCCTGTCGGGCGCCAAGCAGACGCTCGACCAGCAGGCCGCGGTGTCCAACAACCTGGCCAACACGTCGACCCCCGGCTTCCGGGCACAGGTCAATATGTTCCGCGCGGTGCCGGTGGTGGGGCAGGCGTCGCCGACGCGCGCCTTCGCGCTGGCCTCCACGCCCGGCGCCGACCTCAAGGCCGGTCCGCTGACCTACACCGAGCGTCCGCTGGACGTGGCGCTGCAGGGCAACGGCTGGCTGACGGTGCAGGCACCGGACGGTAGCGAAGCCTACACCCGCGCGGGCTCGCTGCAGGTGTCGGCGGACGGGCAACTGCAGACCAGCACCGGCCTGCAGGTGATGGGCGACGGTGGCCCGATCGCGGTGCCGCCGGGTGCGGCGGTCAGCATCGGCAGCGACGGCACGATCACGGCGCGCGGCCCCGGGGAAACCTCCGCCGGCCTGGCCCAGATCGGCAAGCTGCGCCTGGTGAATCCGCCGCCCGATTCCATCGCCCGTGGCGACGATGGCCTGTTCCGCCTGCGCCCCGGCGCGCAGCCGCTGCAGGTCGATGCCAACATCCGCGTCATTGCCGGCGCGATCGAGGGCAGCAACGTCAATCCGGTCGAGTCGATGGTCGACATGATCGCCAACGCCCGCCGCTTCGAGATGCAGATGAAGATGATCCAGAGCGCGGATTCCAACGAACAGCGCTCCAACCAGCTGCTCTCGACCAACTGAAATTGAATTGATGTGCCGCCGCGGCTCGCGGCGGCCTTGTGAGGACAAACATGATCCGCTCTCTCTGGATTGCCAAGACCGGCCTCGATGCGCAGCAGACGCAGATGGACGTGATCTCGAACAACCTGGCCAACGTCTCCACCAACGGCTTCAAGCGTGGACGCGCCGTGTTCGAGGAACTGATGTACCAGACCGTACGCCAGCCAGGCGCGCTGTCTTCGGACCAGACCACCCTGCCGTCCGGCCTGCAGCTGGGCACCGGCGTGCGCCCCGTGGCAACCGAGCGCATCCATACCCAGGGCAATCCGCAGCAGACCGGCAACAGCAAGGACGTGGCCATCCTCGGCAACGGCTTCTTCCAGGTGGCACTGCCCGACGGCACCACCGCCTACACGCGTGACGGCTCGTTCCAGAGCGACCAGAACGGCCAGCTGGTGACGTCCAGCGGCTTTGTGATCCAGCCTGCCATCACCCTGCCGGCCAACTACACGTCGCTGACCGTGGCGCGTGACGGCACCGTCTCGGTGACGCAGCCCGGCTCGGCCAACAACGTGCAGGTCGGCCAGCTGCAACTGGCGACCTTCGCCAACCCGGCCGGCCTGGAAAGCCTCGGCGAGAACATGTATGTGCAGACCGACGCATCGGGTGCACCGAACACCACCGTGCCTGGCCTGAACGGCGCCGGCACGCTGCAGCAGAACTACGTGGAAGCGTCCAACGTCAACGTGGTCGAAGAGCTGGTCAGCATGATCCAGACCCAGCGCGCTTACGAGATCAACAGCAAGGCCGTGCAGACGTCCGACCAGATGTTGCAGCGCCTCACCCAGCTCGGATGATCATGATGGCCTCGCTGATTCGCCTGGGCGCGCTTGCCGTGTGCTGCTTCGCGACTGGTTGCGCGATGGTTCCGCGCGAGCCGCTGGTGCAGCTTCCCACCACCGCACGGGCCGAGCCGCGCGCGCTGGCGCGGTCGAGCGGATCGATCTACCAGTCGTCGTATGCCGGCAATCCGCTGTTCGAGGATCGCCGGCCGCGCAACGTGGGCGACATCCTCACCATCGTGATCAGCGAGAACGTCAACGCCAGCAAGAACTCCGGCACCAACGCCAGCCGCACTTCCAACAGCGCGCTGGCGTTCGACGCGGTGCCCAAGGCGCTGGCTGGCCTGTTCAGCAGCAGCCAGAATGCCACGATGAGCGGTGCCAACGCGCTCAAGGCCAGCGGTGGCGCCAGCGCCACCAACACATTCAACGGCACCATCACCGTGACCGTGCTGGAAGTGCTGGCCAACGGCAACCTGATCGTCTCCGGCGAAAAGCAGATGGCGATCAACCAGGGTGCGGAGTTCATCCGCTTCTCCGGCGTGGTCAACCCGCGCACGATTACCGGTGACAACGCGGTGCCCTCCACGCAAGTGGCGGACGCGCGCATCGAGTACACCGCCAAGGGCTATATCGACGAAACGCAGAACATGGGCTGGCTGCAGCGTTTCTTCCTCAATGTTTCACCGTATTGATCACCGACCGCGTCATGTTCCTGTCTTCGCTCCCTGCCTTGCGCTGCCGCTTTGTCCGCGCTCTCTTCCTTGCGCTGACGCTGGGCCTGCTCGCGAGCGCGGCGCACGCGGAACGGCTGAAGAATCTCGCCACCTTCCAGGGCGTGCGTGACAACCCGCTGGTGGGCTACGGCCTCGTGGTGGGACTGGATAACACCGGCGACCAGACCATGCAGACGCCGTTCACCACGCAGAGCTTGACCAATATGCTCTCGCAGCTGGGCATTACCCTGCCCGCCGGCAAGAACATGCAGCTCAAGAATGTGGCGGCGGTCATGGTCACGGCCACGCTGCCGCCGTTTGCGCAGCCGGGCAGCCAGCTCGACGTGGTGGTGTCCTCCATGGGCAATGCCAAGAGCCTGCGTGGCGGCACACTGCTGATGACGCCGCTCAAGGGCGCCGACGGCCAGGTCTACGCGATCGCGCAGGGCAATATGCTGGTGGGTGGCGCGGGCGCGTCGGCCAACGGCAGCAAGGTACAGGTCAACCAGCTGGCGGTGGGCCGGATCGCCAACGGCGGCATCGTCGAGCGCGCGGTGCCGGCGTTCCAGCCGGAAGGCGGCATCCTGAACCTGGAGCTGCGTGAAACCGATTACGGCACGGCCGAGCGTGTGGTCGAGGCGATCAATCGCTCGATGGGCGGCGGCGTAGCCAGTGCGCTGGACGGCCGGGTGGTGCAGGTGCGCACGCCCGCTGCGCCAGGCGCGCGCGTGGGCTTCATGGCCCGCATCGAGAATATCGACGTCACGCGGGCCAAGGCTGCCGCCAAGGTCATCCTCAATGCCCGTACCGGCTCGATCGTGATGAACCAGGCCGTCACCGTGGACGACTGCGCCGTGGCGCACGGCAATCTGTCGGTGGTGATCAATACCCAGCCGGTGATCAGCCAGCCGGCCCCGTTCAGCGGCGGGCAGACCGTGGTGGCGCCAGTGTCGCAGATCAACATGAAGCAGGAGGGCGGCGCGCTGCAGATGGTCAAGGCCGGCGCTTCCCTGGCCGCCGTGGTCAAGGGCCTGAACGCGCTCGGCGCGACCCCGGCCGACCTGCAGACCATCCTTGAGGCGATGCGCGCTGCCGGTGCGCTGCGCGCCGACCTCGAGATCATCTGACCATGTCCAGCAGCCGCCTGGCCGCCCAGGCCGATCTCTCGCAACGCTTCGCGCTCGACACGCAGGGCTTCGAAGGCCTCAAGCAGAATGCGCGCACGGGCGCCAGCCCCGAAACGCTGCGTACCGCCGCCCGGCAGTTCGAGGCGGTGTTCACGCAGATGGTGCTCAAGAGCATGCGCGATGCCACGCCGCAGGATGGCTTGTTCGACAACGAGCAGACCAAGCTGTACATGTCGATGATGGACCAGCAGCTGTCGCAGCAGATGTCCTCGCGCGGCATCGGCCTTGCCGATGTGATGGTGCGCCAGCTTGCGCGGGCCAGCGGCGCGGGCCTTCCGCCCGAGCTTGCCGGCGCCGCCGCGAAGCAGGCGGCCGTGCAGGCCGGCATGGACGACGCGGCTCCCGGCCTGGCGCGCGCGCTGGACATGCGCAACGGCGACGGCGCGGGGGATGCCGACAGGCCGCGCGTCGGCAGCGTGGTGGCCGGCACCAGCTGGAACCCCACGGCGGGCCTGCGCCAGTACCAGCCGCAGGAACCAGGCGCCTGGCAGGGCGGGGCCTCCGTGTTGCCGGAAGACACGCCCGCCCACATCAGCGCCTTCGTCTCGCGCATGGCCGGCCCCGCCCAGTCGGCGGCACGTGCCACCGGCGTGCCGGCGAAGCTGATCCTCGGCCAGGCGGCGCTCGAATCCGGCTGGGGCCGGCGCGAGATCGCGTACCCGGACGGCAGCACCACCTTCAATGTCTTCGGCATCAAGGCGGGCGCCAACTGGAAGGGCCAGGTCGCGGAAATCACCACCACCGAATACATCGACGGCCAGCCGCAAAAGGTGCGCGCGCGCTTCCGCGCCTACGCTTCGTATGACGAAGCCTTCGCCGACTACGGCCGCTTGCTGAGCAACAACCCACGCTACGCCGAGGTGCTGGCCGCGGCGACGCCGGACGACGCGGCGCGCGGCCTGCAGCGGGCCGGCTACGCCACCGATCCGGCTTATGGCGAGAAACTGGTGCGGATCATGCGAAAAGTGCCCGTCTGAGCGCCCGGAACAGGCTGACCGGACGCCGTGCCAGGCGGCTGGCGCGGCCACCGGAGAGCCAGGCGCAAATTCCCCGCGCCGCGCACTAAAGTCTCTTTGTACTTCTGCCGTTACTCACATCATTCACCGCCGTCGATGTCCGGCAGCGGCGACCCGGCATCGAAGGGCCAGCACAGGCGGCCACGGTGCGCGGATCGCCCGGTCAGGCGCGCGGCAGCCACCAGACGCGGGGTTAGAGCATGTCTCTCTTCAATATCGGACTTTCCGGCCTGAACACGGCGCAGAACGCGCTGACCACGGTTGGCCACAACGTCAGCAATGCGGCCACCACGGGCTATACGCGGCAGAACACCATCATTGCCTCCGCGGGCGGCCAGTACACCAGTTCGGGGTTCTATGGCCAGGGCTCCAACGCCACCTCGGTGGTCCGCGTCTATGACGAGTTCCTGACCGGCCAGCTGCGCGGCGCGGTGACCGCCAGCGCGCAACTCTCGACCTACTCTGCCCAGATCAGCCAGATCGACAACCTGCTGGCCGACCAGAAGGGCGGCCTGGCACCGCTGATGCAGAAGTTCTTCGCCGCGGTCCAGGGCGTATCGGACACGCCGGCGGATCCGGCCGCGCGCCAGAACATGCTCAACGCCGGGCAGTCGCTGGTGGGGCAGATGCGTGCCGCCAACTCCTACTTCCAGCAACTGCGCGATGGCGTCAACACCCAGCTGCAAAGTTCGGTGACCCAGGTCAATGCCTACTCCCAGCAGATCGCCAAGCTTAATGACCAGATCACGCGGGCCGTCGCTGCCGGCGGTGGCCAGCAGCCCAACGACCTGCTCGACCAGCGCGACCAGTTGGTCTCCGAACTGACCCAGATAGTCGGCGTCAAGGTCGTGCCGCAGGACAATACCTACAACGTCTTCATCGGCAACGGCCAGCCGCTGGTGATGGGCACCGCCTCCTACGACCTGAAGGCGGTGCAATCGTCCGCGGACCCCTCGCGTACCGCGATCGCCTACACGCAAGGCAACGGCAACGTCGTCGAGATGGACGACAGCACGCTCACCGGCGGCTCCGTCAGCGGCCTGCTCAAGTTCCGCAGCGAGACGCTGGACTCCGCGCAGAACGCCATCGGCCGGCTGTCGGTGACGCTGGCCCAGACCTTCAACGACCAGCACAAGCTCGGCGTGGACCTGACCGGCCAGGTTGGCGGCAACCTGTTCAAGCTGGGCTCGCCGTCGGTACTGCCAAAGAGCACCAATGCCGGCAACTCGCTGGTAACGGCCACCATCAGCGATACGTCGCAGCTGACCACCAGCGACTACACCCTGAGCTACGACGGCACCAACTACAACCTGGTGCGCATGTCGGACAATAAGACCGTTAGCCAGCCGGGCGCCGCCGCCACCTATCCGCTGACACTCTCGCTCGATGGCGTGGACGTGCAGATCCCGACGGCGATGTCGGCCAACGACAGCTACCAGATCCAGCCGACCCGCAACATTGCTTCGGCGATGGACATGGCAATCAAGGATCCGGCCAAGATCGCGGCCGCGAAGGCCCCGCTGACTGGCAGCGCAGGCGCCGCAAACACCGGTACGGGTACCGCGAAGGTCACCAACGTCGCACCGGGCGCCAGTAAGCCGCTCACCGCGATCACGGCCACCTACGACGGAGCCACCGCCAAATACATCTTTACCGACCCGACCGGCGCCGCGGTGCCGTCGACTGGCCCGACTCCGAACGGCAGCGCCCAGGACTACGTGATCAACGGCATCACCGTAAGCTTCAGCGGCACGCCGGCGAACAACGACAAGATTACGCTGACACCCAACGCCAGCGGCGCCTCCGACAACGGGAACGCGCTGGTGCTGGCCAAGCTGCAGAGCGCCAAGACCATCGGCGGCGTGTCGAGCTACAACGACGCCTATGCGCAGCTCGTCAACGACGTTGGCAGCCGCGCCAAATCGATCCAGATCGCGTCGACCTCGCAAGACAGCGTCACCACTCAAGTGACGACGGCGCAACAAGGTGTGTCCGGCGTGAACATGGATGAGGAAACGGTCTCCATGCTGCGCTTCCAGCAGCTCTACCAAGCCAACGCCAAGGTTATCCAGACTGCCACTACCCTGTTCGACACCATCATCGGCATCGGCCGCTGAGCGCCCTGACGAATCGGACCCCGAAAAGGAACAGACATGCGCATCGCAAGCTCCACGCTCTATCAACTCGGCCTGGCCTCGATGAACAGCCAGCAGGGTTCCCTGCTGCATGTGCAGCAGCAGCTCGGCACCGGCCGCCGCATCCTCTCGCCGTCGGACGACCCGGTGGGTGCAACCCGGGCGCTGGTGGTAGCGCAATCCAGCGCGGTTAACGACCAGTACGCTACGTCGCGCAAGCAAGCCAACAGCAATCTCGCGATGGAAGACAGTACGCTCAAGAGCGTGACTACCGCGATCCAGAATATCCAGACGCTGGTGGTACAGGCCGGTGACGGCACCATAAGCGATGCCGATCGCGCCTCCGTCGCCTCGCAGCTTGAAGCCAACTACAACCAGTTGATCGGGCTGGCCAACAGCGATGACGGCAACGGGAATTTCCTGTTCGCTGGCTTCCAGTCGCAGTCGCCGCCGTTCAGCAAGGACAGTGCCGGCGCCGTGCAGTACAGCGGCGATAGCGGTCAGCAGTTGCTGCAGGTCGACGTGGCACGTCAGCTGGCGACCGGCGACAACGGCCGCGACATCTTCCTGAGCGTGCAGAACACGGCCACCTATGTTGCCTCGGCTAACAGCGGCAACACGGGCACGGCAACCTACAGTGCAGTCACGGTGTCGGACCCGACCAACGCACTGTATGGGCACAGTATCTCGATCAACTTCGGCACAGATCCGGCCACCGGCGTTTTGCAGTATCAGCTGAAGGACGAAAGCGCTGTTCCGCCTGCGGCAATCGGCGTGCCAGTGACCTACACGGATGGCGCCGGCATCCAGGTGGCGGGCCTCTCGCTGTCGGTCAAGGGTACGCCGGTCGCTGGCGATCGCATGGACCTGCAACCTGCGCAGCTTGCCGGCACCGATATTTTCAGCAACGTCAAGGATGTCATCAACGCGCTGAAGAAGCCCCTCTCGACCGATGCCGATCATGCGGCACTGGCCAATGTGCTGGCCACCGCCAATCGCAAGATGAGCAATTCGCTGGACAACGTCAGCACGGTCCAGACCAGCGTTGGGGCGCGGATGCAGGAGCTGGACGCGCTCGATACGATTGGCTCGAACCGTAGCCTCAATTACAGCCAGACACTTTCCGGACTGCAGGATCTGGATTACTACTCGGCTATTACTGAGTATTACCAGCGTCAGACTTCGCTGCAGGCGGCGCAGCAATCGTTTATGCAGATCCAGGGGATGAATCTGTTTAAATTTCTGTGATTGGTGGTAGGCGTGCGGCGTGCCGTTGTTGTGTGAGGCGGAAACAAAGTTTGGGGCGGGTTGATTTACAGCTGGACAGTCAGCGTACCTGCGGGATACGCAGCCGTTCCGGATGCGTGTAGACGACCAGGCTGCCAGTCCGCACAAAGCCGGCCAGCGTTATCGCAGCGGAGTCTGCCAGCCGCACGGCGAGTACCGTTGGACCGGATACCGCGGCAAGGATCCCCGCACCGATCGATGCCGTCTTGAGCACCATCTCGTAGCTGGCCCGGCTGGTGATAATCACCGCGCCGCGCTTGGTATCCTCGTTGGTACTCGCAAGCGCGCCGGCAAGCTTGTCGAGCGCGTTGTGACGACCCACGTCTTCGCGCACAAAGGCCAATGCGCCATCCGCACGCAGCCACGCCGCCGCGTGCGTCGCCCCGGTATCGCGCAGCAGTGCCTGGCGCTTGACCAGGGCGGCAAACGCCGCATCGAAGACAGTCGGATCGAAGATGGCATGGCTATGCACCGGCTGCGGCACGCGCATGATCTCGCCCAGTGACTCGATGCCGCACAGGCCGCATCCGGTACGACCCGCCAGCGCGCGGCGCCGGGTCTTTAGCCTGGCGAAGGCGGCGGTGGCGATCTCCAACTTGACAGTCACGCCGTTCGCACCGGCTTCCACGTCGATGCCATAGATCTGGCTCGCGCTGTCGACAATGCCTTCGCTGAGGCTGAAGCCGATGGCAAAGTCATCGAGATCGGCTGGTGTAGCCAGCATGACCGCATGAGAGATGCCGTTGTACTCGAGCGCGACCGGCAATTCCTCGGCCAAACGGTCTTCCTCGGCCGTCACGGTGCCGTGACGCCAGCGTCTGACTGCGAACGAGCGCTGCGTCGGCACATCTTCAATGCCTGCGCCGCTGTCTTCCACTGGCACATCGCGCCTCATCGGATCTCCGCTGGTGGCCTCAATGCGTTTCCATCCCGGCCGCGGCTATGGACAGCCCGATCAACTCCACGACTAGTCCCATGCCAGCCCAGAATGCGACTAACCATAACAGCTTTGTACGCTGATAAGGTCTTCGATATGCGGGTATACGCCAGGCAAGAGTAGACGTTACGATTTGCATGTCTCGGATGGCTCATATTGAAAATTGAGAACGCGTGTAAGGTTTCAGTCATGCGCTTGACGGCGGCGCCATTTGTAACTGGCACTTGCCGAGCAGGAAGCCGAGGCTATTGTTAGGAAAAGCTCGCCTGGCGGCGACCCTGCGGCAACAACTGCCCCAGGCAGTCTGAGGCGAATGGGCTTCATGGAGCAATCATGGCTACGCGACGGGAAGTGCCCGGCATCAGGCCCTACGACGGGCCCGCTGGCGGCTGGGGCGCGCTTCGTGCGACGACCCAGGCGATCCGCCTGCAAATGGAAACGGTCAAGGCGCCGCTCACACTGATGCGGACCAACCAGCCCGACGGGTTCGATTGCCCCGGGTGCGCGTGGCCCGACAAGGAGCATAAGTCGACGTTCCAGTTCTGCGAGAACGGTGCCAAGGCCGTGACTTGGGAGGCCACGACGAAACGGGTGCGGCCGGATTTTTTCGCGAGCAACACGGTGTCGTCGCTGCTGCAGCGATCCGATTTCGAGTTGGAGGATATGGGTCGCCTGACGCATCCGCTTGTGTATGACCGTTCCACTGACACGTTCCGCGCGGTCGAATGGGGCGATGCGTTTGCCCGGATCGGCGAAATCCTGCAGGCGTTGTCGCCCGACAAGGTGGAGTTCTACACGTCCGGCAGGGCCTCGAACGAGGCTGCTTACCTGTTCCAGCTGTTCGCGCGGGAGTATGGGACGAACAATTTCCCGGATTGTTCGAACATGTGCCACGAACCAACCAGCGTTGGCTTGCCACAGTCGATCGGTATCGGCAAGGGCACCGTGTCATTGGAGGACTTTGACAGCTGTGAGCTGATTATCTCCATCGGCCACAATCCCGGGACCAATCACCCTCGAATGATGGGTACGCTTCATGAAGCGGCCCGGCGAAATGTCCCAATAGTGGTATTCAATCCACTCAGGGAGCGTGCGCTCGAGCGGTTTGCGGATCCCCAGAACTGGTTGGAAATGGCGACATACGGGTCGACCAGGATTGCGTCAACCTATTATCAGGTTGACGCTGGCGGCGACGCTGCCGCGCTCAAGGGCATAATGAAGGTGCTCCTGGATATGGATGCTCAAAATGGGGATGTCCTGGATCGCGATTTTATCGCGGTGCATACAGAAGGTTTCGACGCATTTGCCGCCGACCTGGCTGCGACCTCGTGGGRGGATATCGAGAAGGCAAGCGGACTGACCCGCGCGGATCTTGAGCAAGTCGCAGATCTCTATGCGAAATCGAATGCCACGATTGTCACTTATGGCATGGGTGTGACGCAGCACAGTAAAGGCACCGCCAACGTCCGCCTGATTGCTGATTTGTTGTTCCTGCGTGGAAATTTTGGCAAGCCCGGTGCGGGCATTTGCCCATTGCGCGGCCATTCCAACGTGCAGGGGAACCGCACGGTCGGCATCACCGAGAAGCCGTCGGCCGACTTCCTTCAGCGCATCGAAAACACCGTCGGCTTCAAGCCGCCCACCGGGCACGGACACGATGCCGTGAAGGCGATGCAGGCGATGATTGATGGTTCGTCCAAGGCACTGATCTGCCTGGGCGGGAACTTCGCAGTCGCACTGCCCGATTCCGGGCAATCCTTCCCCGCGATGGCGAAGCTCGATCTGAGCGTGCACATCGGCACCAAGCTGAATCGCTCGCACCTGCTGGTGGCCAAGGAAACGTACGTGCTGCCGTGCCTGGGCCGCACGGAGCTTGACGTGCAGGCTGGCGGGCCACAATCGGTGACGGTCGAGGACTCGATGTCCATGGTCCATGCCTCGGCCGGCAAGCTCACGCCGGCCTCTGAATTCTTGCGTTCCGAGCCGTCGATCGTCGCGGGAATGGCTACCGCGACCTTGCCTGACAGCAAGGTGCCGTGGTCGGACCTGGTTGCCGAGTATGACAAGATCCGCGATCTGATTGAAAAGACAGTGCCGGGATTCGATGATTTCAATGCACGCATCCGCGTCCCCGGCGGATTCCGCCTGCCACTTCCGCCGACCGAACGCAAGTGGACTACGCCATCGGGCAAGGCGGTTTTCTCCGTATATGGCGGCGTGAAGGAAGACGCCGACGTCCTGGGCGGCGAGAATGTTCTGCGTCTCATGACGATCCGCAGTCACGATCAGTACAACACCACCATCTATGCACTGGATGATCGCTATCGAGGCGTATTCGGTCGACGCGATGTGCTATTCATGCACGAAGCCGACATGGCCGCACGAGGCTTGGAACATGGGGACCTGGTGGATATCGAGACCATCGTAACTGGCAGACAGCTAAGTCTAAAAAGGATCACTGCCATCGCCTATGCAAACATCGCACGGGGCTCGGTGGCGGCGTATTACCCCGAAGCGAACGTGCTAGTGCCTCTGGACTACATTGACAAGGAAAGCGGTACGCCCTCGTACAAGAGTATTCCTGTCCGTGTGTTGCGTTCGGAAGTGACATAGCGGAGGGGGCGGGCATGACTTGGCTTGGTGGGGACACCCGCCTCGAATGATATTTGGGCGGGGGTAATACCGGCGTTTTCACATCTCGACTTAGACCCGTCCGCCTGTCGAGGCACCATGGCGTCGATCCAGATGGGGGGGGGCTGGCGAGAAGTAGGGAAGTAGCACGTCAAACGAATCGACGCAAACGTAGTGCTAGCCCCGTCCCTCAGCCCCTTCGCGCTTTGTGCCACTCGCTTCGCGGACGATCCAGGCTTCAGGTTTGCCAGCATTGCGGCGATGAGCACGGAAGCACGTTCTGTTCCGGTGCCGAGCCAACCGGGAGGCTCGGAACTTGGAGTTACGACCATCGGCAGTTGCTGCGCCACCAGGTAGCTGGATTTCCGGCGACTCGGTGTGTGTGTGTGCCTGACCCGACGGGTCTGCAAAACCCGTATGTGGTTCGAGCGGAAATAGGTTCCTGGGCAAGAGAAAATCATGATCGTGCGGCCAAAGCGAAACTGGTTCAGCATGCTGTTTGCGTGGAGCGGGTCAGTATTGCAGACCATCATTCCGCAACTTCTCCTCCTGGCTTTTGTCAGCGGCTTTGCTGTCCTGACCCATGGGCGAATATTGGGTGAAAAGATTCCGCTCAATACGGCTCCCTTTACACTCTTTGGCGTCGCGCTGACCATCTTTCTGGCGTTCAGAAACAATGCTAGCTATGAGCGCTTCAAGGAAGCCCGTCACCTTTGGGGAAGCGTGCTCATCGCCTCGCGTTCGCTTACGTCGCAAATACTGTGCTACTTGCCCGCGGACGGCAGCGAGGATCGTATCCGGCTGGTAAATCGTCTTATCGCCTTTGTCTATTCGCTAAAGCATGATCTGCGCGAGACGGATCCGACGCAGGATCTCGTGCGCCTTCTCGGGGAAGACGCTATGCAGAGGCTGCGTGCGAAGTGCTACGGGCCTACGGCAATTCTTAACGAGATACGCTATAACCTCGCAGAGCTGCAGATGCGTGAGCTGGTCTCGGAAGCCAAGCTCTGGATGCTCGATGCCCAGCTTAATGAGTTGGGGAAAACCGTTGGTGGCTGTGAGCGCATAGCATCCACACCGATTCCGTTTGCGTACGGGGTCTTGCTTCACCGTACCGCATACGCGTACTGCGTGATGCTCCCTTTCGGTCATGTCGATTCGACGGAGCTGTTTACCCCGATTATCTGCGTCTTCGTCGCCTACACCTTGATCGCGCTTGAGGCGATTGCCGATGAGATTTCCGAGCCGTTCAGTATGGCCCCCAACGCGCTGGCGCTGGACGCGATCTCGCGCAATATCGAGCGCTCGGTGACCGATACTGATGCTTCAGCAGTCAGCATCAGGAACGTGAAGCGTTCGGCGCAATGGCCATTAATCAGATATTCCCCGGAGCACCTCCGTTAAAGTCTTCAACTCATCGCTTGAAAATAGCTGGTTCATTGTTATCCAAGGGAATTGCATCCCGCTTCTCGAATCAATGAATGCGATGAGAGCGAGGTCCTTGTCCAGCAGGCATCGAAATATCCTGAATCCCAGCGTTGCATGCGTGATTAGATACTCGGCGCCGTGCCGGAGCGAAAACCCGACCTTCCCTTGCTGAAAGCGGGCGATAGGAGACTGCAAGCCATCGGTTACCCGTTCCGTGAGATGCTCCTCGAGCCAGTCATCGTACCCGAGGTCGGTTTCTCCGCTTGAGGTCTCGCTAAGCCATTGGTCAACACGATTTACGGAGTTTTGGCGAGTTGGCGACGAAATATCGATACTATCCGATTCAATTTTCAATTTTCGGCGCAGATTTCTACTGAGTTGGATTCATTACGAGCGGATCTTGGCGGAAGCCCACTAATCCTTCCGTATAAGAATCACGACCACCCAATCTGGCAGTTTGGCCAGCTCGCAATGTAAGTGCATAAAAAGCATTTTTTCCGCGTCTCCGCTGGGGAGGTGGATAAAAGCTCATTTGTGGCGGGAGAGCCTCTCCGCGAGTCGCTTCCAGTGCCAGTGCCTATACACCTCAAGGAAGTGCTGCGGAATTCCTCCGGATTGGAAGCGCCGAGGCGCCTCCACGGATGCGCCGCGTCTGGTATGAAGCCTAGCGGCCGGCGCCGCCCGGGATAAGTACAGTTCGCCAGGTTGCGGCCAAGCACAGTGTGCTGCCCGCCCGGGCACGCCGAATGGCGCTGCCAGTCTCGGCACTCATCCTGAACAGGGCCTCGCGGCAGACATTCCATCCGGATGCCATCTTCCGACAATCCGTCACGCCATGCTCGCCGGTTTCGAGGCGTCGGCCCGGTCGCGTCCGCGATGCAGTCGGCCTACCTGCAGGGCGTGAAAACTGTACTCCCCATCTTGCTCAGAATTTGTGTGCTCCTCGGTTAGCGCGCTCCATCTACTCTTCGCCTACAGATTGCTTCTACTCGCACAGCCCCGATCCCCGGTTGCGGTGCAGCGCCCATCCACATAGGAACCATCGCTATGGACGAGTCTAAAACTCAAGGAAGAATTGAACCATATACCCATCCTGCCGCTGGTTGGGGGGCACTAAAGTATGTCGCCATCAATCTTCTAAAAGAGAGGGTAGCGGGAGGAAAGTATCGGACGCTATTCAAGCAGAATCAGCCGGATGGCTTCGACTGCCCCGGCTGCGCGTGGCCGGACCGGGAGCATGCCTCCACCTTTGAGTTCTGCGAAAACGGTGTGAAGGCGGTCGCTGCCGAAGCCACAAGCAAGCGCGTCACGCCCGATTTCCTGGCCCAGCACACAGTTGCGGAACTGCTGAAACAGTCAGATTTTGAACTGGAGCAGCATGGCAGGTTGACGGACCCGGTGGTCTACGATTCAAAGACTGACAAATACAAGCCGATTGCCTGGGGCGATGCGTTCGCGCTTATCGCCAAACACTTGAATCGGCTTGATGACCCGAATCGTGCAACCTTCTATACGTCGGGTCGGGCCAGCAATGAAGCCGCGTTCCTGTATCAGCTTTTCGTGCGCGCCTACGGGACAAATAACTTCCCCGACTGCTCCAACATGTGCCACGAGGCCACCAGCCGGGGCCTGCCAGGTACGGTCGGGATCGGCAAAGCGACGGTGACGCTTGATGATTTTGAGCACTGCGACACGATCATCGTGTTTGGCCAGAACCCGGCGACCAATCATCCGCGCATGCTCGGCGAACTTCGCGAAGCCGCCAAGCGAGGCGTGACACTCGTATCGGTAAACCCGCTCCGAGAACGCGGACTCGAGCGCTTCACCAGCCCTCAGCATCCCCTGGAGATGCTGACGCTGTCGAGTACGCAGATCTGCTCGACATTCATTCGCCCAACGCTTAGCGGCGACTTCGCACTGCTGAAGGGCGTAGCGAAGCGCGTGGTGGAACTGGATGACGAAGCGCTCGCGAACGGGAAACCACGAGTGCTCGATGTGGACTTCATCAAGGCACATACCTCCGGTTTCAAGCAGTTCGCCGAAGATTTGAGAGCGGAAAGCTGGGCGCTTATCGTCAAGGAGTCCGGCGTACCCTATGAAGAAGTCGATGCACTCGCCAAAATCTATTGCAAGGGTGAGCGTGTCATCGTGACCTGGGGCATGGGCTTGACGCAGCACAAGAACTCCGTCGCCACAATTCACATGCTGTCCAATCTGATGATGATGCGGGGAAACATCGGGCGGGAGGGGGCGGGACTGCTGCCCGTTCGCGGACACTCGAATGTCCAGGGTGACCGGACGATGGGCATCGAAGAGCAGCCTGAGCCAGCATTCCTGGACCGGCTCAAGGAAGTGTTTGGCTTCGAACCGCCTCGCCATCACGGCATGGATGTGGTTGCGACCGTCGACGGCATGCTTGATGGCACGGTTAAGGTCTTTATCGGCCTGGGCGGCAATTTCGCGATGGCAACGCCAGATACGCCTCGCACCTGGGAAGGGCTTCGCGCGTGCGACCTGACGGTGCAAATTGCCACGAAGCTGAATCGCAGCCATCTCATTCATGGCAGGGATGCCCTGATCCTTCCGACCCTGGGGCGCACAGAAATCGACATGCAAGCCGGAGTCGCCCAGGGTGTGACCGTGGAAGACTCGGTCTGCATGGTCCATATCTCGTATGGCATCAACGAGCCGGCCTCGCCCAACCTGATGTCAGAGACCGCTATTGTGGCGAGAATCGCTGAGGCCACCCTCGGCGGCAGCAAAATTGAATGGCTCTGGTATGCCGAAGATTACGCCCGCATCCGGGACGCTATCGAGAAAGTCGTTGAAGGCTTCCATGATTACAACGCCCGTATCGCCGAACCGGGTGGCTTCCACCTCCGGGTTGCGTCTCGCGAGCGTGTCTGGAAGACGCCAAGCGGCACGGCGCAATTCGTAGTCCATGAAATCGAACAGGACACACCGATTCACCGGGCCCGCGCGAAGTACGGCGAGAAATTGATGGTTCTGATGACCACGCGCTCGCACGACCAGTACAACACCACCATCTACGGCCTCGACGACCGTTACCGCGGCGTCTTCGGCCAGCGTCGCGTGATTTTCGCGAATCGGGCGGACATTGACATGCTCGGCTTTGCGCCCGGCGAATTTGTCGACCTGATTGGCGTCTGGGATGACGGCATCTCGCGGCGCGCCGACCGGTTCCTCCTGGTTGAATACGACATTCCGCGCGGTTGCATGGGCGCTTACTACCCGGAAACCAATCCATTGGTTCCGCTTGACAGCTTTGCCGACGTAGCGCGTACCCCTACTTCGAAGTCGATACCGATTCTTCTCGAGCGCTCGGCTCCTGACGCCTAGCGGGGCGCCGGCGGCATCGAGAGTTGGCCACTCCCTTTCGAGGGGTCCGCCGACTCGCCTCGCGCCCGGGGGTTACTCAATCAGGTCGGAAGGTTATTTTTCATTTGAGCGGAGGCACCAAAATGCCAGTTAGTGATGTCCTGAATTTATCAAGGGCCCAGTTTGCCATGACGGCAATCTTCCACATACTGTGGCCGATCTTAACCATTAGCCTTTCAGCATTTCTTCTCGTCGTCGAGACGCTTTGGATCAAGACTGGCAACGTGGCGTATTACCGGCATGCACGGTTCTGGAGCAAGCTGCTGGTGCTGAACTTCGCAGTGGGTGTCGTGAGCGGGATTCCCATGGAGTTTCAGTTCGGGACAAACTGGGCGCCGTTCTCGCAGCATTCCGGGCAGTTCCTGGGGAACATCCTGGGGTTTGAGGGCGCCATGGCCTTCATGCTGGAGGCTGGGTTCGTCGGAGTGATGATGTTCGGGTGGGACCGTGTATCTCGCGGAACGCATCTGTTTGCGACCGGCATGGTCGCATTTGGCTCCACCCTCTCGGCTTTCTGGATCATGGTTGCCAACTCCTGGATGCAGACGCCGGCCGGTGTGACTGTGGTCGATGGAAAGGTTGTGGTTGCCGACTATCTGCGCGCGATCTTCAACCCGGACATGATCTGGGGCGTCACGCACATGTGGGTGGCCGCAATCGAGACCGGCCTGTTTGTGGTCGCCGGCATCTCCGCTTACTACTTGCTAAAGCGCCGGAATCCTGAGTTCTTTGCCCGCTCCTTCAAGCTCGCGCTATGGATCCTGGTGTTCGTTGCCCCGCTGCAGGTTTGGCTGGGCGACTCGAGCGGTGTCGACGTGTTCGAGACGCAACCTGCCAAGGGCGCGGCAATCGAAGGCCACTGGCACACGAATCCGTCGGGACAGGGCGCATCATGGTCACTATTGGCATGGCCGAATCAGGCCAAGCAGGAAAACGATTGGTCCATTGAAGTACCCGGCATGCTGAGTATCCTTGGCACCCATAGCCTGACGGGCAAGGTGACAGGCCTCGCCGATATCGCCCGCGAAGACCAACCCACCATGCTGCCGCTGCTTTACTACGCCTTCCGTGTGATGGCGGGAATCGGCTTCCTCTTTGTGGTACTGGCGTTCTGGACGGCATACGTTTTCCGCAAGACCCGAGGCAGGCTGAGCGCACTGCTTGAGAACCGGATGCTGCTGCTTGCCTGGGTGTTGTGCATTCCTCTGCCCTATATCGCGGTGGAGTGCGGGTGGATCGTCCGCGAAGTGGGTCGTCAACCCTGGATTGTCTACGGACTACTGAGGACCCGGGATGCGGTTTCGGCGGTTCCCGCAAGTGCAGTGTCAGGGAGCATGTTCATGTTCGCCGCATTCTATGTAGTGCTGTTCATTTCCTTCTTTGTCTTTGCGAAGAAGTGGCTGAAGAAGGGGCCGGATCTCACACTCATGCCGCCGGTAGAGCAGGTTCGTGCCGTCCCCGCCGCGCATTCTGGCTATTGATATGGCTTTGAAAGCAGGAAGCTGAAATCTTTACATAGAGGGAAAAAATGAATTCGTCTCCAACCTCCATGCTTACCATTGCGTGGTTCGGTCTTATTGGTTTATTTCTGATATTTTATGTCATTACCGATGGATTCGATCTCGGTGTCGGCATACTGAGTCTTTTCACGAAAAAGGAAGAGCACCGCGACTCCATTTTCGCTTCGATTGCCCACGTCTGGGATGCGAATGAAACGTGGTTGGTCGCACTCGGCGGTGCCCTCTTCGGGGCATTTCCAGGCGCATACGCGATGCTGCTGCAAAGCTTGTACGTGCCAATCATGGTGTTGATCGCGAGTCTCATTCTGCGCGGTGCGGCGATCGAATTTCGGCACGCGGCGCACCGCAAGCGCGGCTGGGACCTCATTTTTGGCATCGGCAGTTTGCTGGCGGCAGTTACCCAGGGTGTCATTCTCGGCAAGGTGATTACAGGCCTTGCACCCGGGATCGGTAGCGAGGGCTTCACCGTGGTTGCTGCTGTGGGCGTAACAGCAGGTTATGCGCTCCTTGGCGCAACGTACCTGGTCAAGAAGGTAAGTGGTCAGCTTGAGCAGATTGCCCGCCGCTACACCGTCATCAGCATGCTCCTCACAGCTGCCTCTGCCATCCTGTTGTCCGCCGGCACCATGCTGTTTAGCCCGATTGTCCAAGCGCGCTGGGCGCAACCTGGCGTATTTCATGTCCTTGTTGCACTGGCTACGCTTGCGATCCTGTCGTTTGTCTACATCGCTTATGCTCTGCGCGTAGGCAGTGTCCGGGGACCTTTCCGGGCATCGGTGCTGATTTTCATCGTTTCGTTCGCGGGCCTGGCGATCAGCCTGTTCCCGAGCCTTATCCCCGGCCAGCTCACCATCACGGCAGCAGCGTCGGAGAATCCCACGTTGGTGTTCATGCTGTTGGGGATTGGTACCGTCCTGCCCATCATGATTGGATACAACCTTTACCAGTACCACGTCTTCCGTGGGAAGGTCGTTGCCCACCACTAGCCCGGCGGAACCGGCATCAAGCCGCATGGCATGGCGCCATGCGGCTTCTGCCGCCAGAAAAGGGTGGCCGTAGAAGACCCCCTGTCGCTTGATTTCAACGTAAATCGGCTGGTTTGTGCAAATTAAAGGATGAGGATGGTGGAAGAGCGAAGGGATTCGTTGATGATTGTTCGAAATCGATTCGAAGGATTCATTGGTGTCGGGGAGCTGGTCGGCTTGATTCTGATCGGATTGGCCACAAGCTTCGCAATGGGGCATGAGGCGTGGAAGGTTGTGGAAATTGGGCAGGTAACGCTGACGGATCTGCTCCTTATGTTTCTCTATCTCGAGGTTCTGGCCATGGTGGCAAGATACCTGAAACTAGGGCAACTCCCGGTCCGCTTTCCGCTCTATATCGCCATGGTTTCGCTGGCCAGAGACCTGATACTCCGCTATAACGAGGCGACCGAGTTGCATCTGCTCGCATCCAGTCTGGGAATCGTATTGCTTGCCCTGGGTGTGCTCATCCTGCGCTTTGGCCAATCCAAGTACCCGAGTAGCGACGACACGGGACCGGAGGAGCCGATACGATAGACCCGAGAATCTCTTGGGCTATTGCCTGATGGTATCCGGTGGGGACGCGCTCGGTGCCAGTCAGGCGTTTGTTCGCTATCGTTCCGGCCATCCTGATGACTATAATGAAAGCCATGCCGAAGTGGCGGCGGATCAACTTCGCTCTTCCTCACGAGCTTGAGGAGATGGCAGCTTGAAACTATATGAGAAACTTGTTGCCGAGATCGAGGCCATGGTCTCGCATGGGGTACTCCTGCCGGGAGAAAAGATACCTTCCGTGAGGCAAACCAGCCTGCACCACCAGGTCAGCATGACGACGGTGATACGTGCCTATGTGCATCTGGAGAGCAAGGGCATTATTGAGAGTCGGCCCCAGTCCGGCTATTTTGTACGACGGCGCGCAGGCGAGCCGGTCGGCATGGAACTGCGAGCATCACAGCCGATTCCGATTTCCGCGGAGGTCGACGTTAGCAGGCTTGTGTTATCCACACTTAGGTCGATACGCGGGCACAACGCCGTTCCCTTTGGTTCTCCCTATCCCGATCCGTCCCTGTTTCCCTGGCGGCGCCTTAATCAATATGCAAGCACGATAGCGCGCCGGCATCCGCACTGGGATGTCATGGATGATTTGCCGCCCGGAAACACGCAATTGATAAGGCAAATTGCCCGGCGGCACCTGGAAAATGGACTTTCTGTCGACCCGAACGAGATAATTGTGACGGTCGGGGCAACCGAGGCTATTAACCTATGCCTGCAAGCGGTGGCGCAGCATGGGGACACTGTGGCCGTCGAGTCGCCGACGTTTTACGCAATGCTGCATGCGATAGAGCGCATGGGGATGAAGGCAATCGAGGTCGCGACCGATCCTCGCGAGGGCATCGATCTGGGTGCGCTTTCGAAGATAATCAGCGGACAGAAGATTGCCGCTTGCATGGTGATGCCAAATTTCCATAATCCTCTTGGCTTTCAGATGCCGGATGAGAAGAAGCGGGCGCTGGTAAAGCTACTTTCCGAACACGATATTCCAGTCATAGAGAACGATGTCTACAACGAGCTTTATTATGGAGAGAGCCATCCCGGTTCGCTGAAGTCCTATGACGAAAAAGGACTGGTTCTATATTGCGCTTCCTTCTCGAAGAGCCTTGCAGTCGCCCATCGCATCGGCTGGGCCATGCCTGGACGGTATCGCGATAAAGTGGAGAAGCTGAAATTCCTAAATACACTGACGACCCCCTCGCTCCCGCAGATGGCAATTGCCGAGTATTTAAAAAATGATGGATATGATCATCATCTTCGAAAGGTGAGGCGTACCTACGCTCAGCAAGCTAGCATCATGGTGTCAATGGTGAATCGCTTTTTCCCCGCCGGAACAAGCACTTCGCACCCCGTGGGCGGCTATGTCCTCTGGGTCGAGCTACCGGACAGCGTAGACTCCATGAAGTTGTATCGCAGCGCCCTCGAACAGGGAATCACGGTCGGACCGGGTTATATGTTCTCCCCATCCAATGGGTTCAAGAATTTCATTCGCCTTAATTATAGCTACGCCTGGACGCCGCAGTTGGAGAGTGCCTTGATCACGCTTGGCAAGATAGTTACCTCTTGCATTTGAGTTTCGATTGGAGCCCGCGCGCCCCCTCCGGCACGCGAATGAATGCGACCAAAGGCGCATTTCGAGTATGATTTGGGCATTGAAAGGCACTTCCATGGCAGCCGGAGCGAGGCGAACTTCCGCGACGCCGCGAGACTGTTATCCCCGCTTCTTCGCGCCCCTGTATGCCCCTCCCAACGCCACTGGCGTCTACTCTTGCAGTGCGTCTCGTCCGTCGATAGCACTCGTGAAATTACTGGATGCGTGCCGTTCGAGAATCGCGGAATCAGTAGCCTGATGCACGTACGGCTCATTGCGCCGCTGCGGTGGTTTGAGTGGGCCGCCAGTCACACAATGCGAGAGGGTGTGGGAATGAACGAAAATTCGGATTCGAACAGATATCTGGTGGCGGTGGAGTTTCTGATCGCGCTTGGTGGCGTTGTCATTTTTATGTGCAGCATCCTGGCTTCTAGCCAAATCTAATCATTTCGAATCATAAGCGACAGCTTGCGCTGTCCCCGCGACGTGCCGGATCTCGACGGTCAGGTGGAACGTGCTGCGGTGCTTCAAACATATTCACAAAGTGTTGGTGCCGGCAGCCCGAGGTGCCTGCGCAGAAGTAAGGCGCACTTGGGCAGAGAGTACCCCAGGGTGTGGTTGCCCTCGCCTGCCATCAGCCGTGACTCCCTCACGCCCAGGACTACATTGCTGGTGTTGTTTCGGCGGTGGGTAAGTGTCGGCCTTGGCACCCTCTTGACCGTCTCATCAGAGGGTAGCGGCCGTGCTGCTTCCCCATTTGCCGGGCACCCTTTCTCTCATATTCCTGGCCTGTCGTCGCCTCGATCGAACAACGATCCCGAGGTGGCTGCGTCCTGTCTCCGCGACAGGGCTGTCTTGATTCACGCAAGCCGCAATGTCGAGCGCCCGGCTGAACCCGGCCTCGCGATCGCTTTTCGACGACTGCATCTGTAGTCCTCGCTTGTTGGCCATTCTGTATCTTCGTGTCCGACAACCGGTTCGTACAATGGCTTCAGTGCAATTCACTTCTACTACGAGTGAGCGGCGATCGTCGCCGCGTTGACTATTTCTAGGGGCAAGCCAATGTACTGCGAAGAACGGAGCGAGCGCAGCGGATTCAGGGAGCGCGAGATCGTACGTCACCGTGGCGTGATACAGACACGGGACAACGATAAGGTGGCCGAGGAGTTTCCAATCGCCTTGGTGTTCAACGGCATCTCACATGCCGTGATGATGGCGACCCCGCGCGATCTGGAGGCCTTTGCAGTTGGATTCGCGCTGACCGAGGGAATTGTCGGCAGTGCCCGCGAGATCTTCGATATCGAGGTGTTCATGCGCGAGGATAGCGCCGAGGTGCAGCTGACCGTGGGACAGCCATCCTTTCTCGCATTGAAGGGGCGACGACGTGCGCTTGCCGGACGGACTGGCTGCGGAGTATGCGGAATCGAGAGTATTGAACTTCTGGACTTGCACCCGGAACGCATTGAACCGCCGGCGATGCACGTTGTCGCGACGAATGTCGTCATTGCGCGTGCTGCCGAGGCGCTACAGGACCATCAGTTGCTCATGCGAGCGACCGGCGGCGTGCACGCGGCTGCCTGGTGCAATCCGGAAGGAGAAATTCTCGCCGTGTACGAGGACGTGGGCCGTCACAACGRCCTCGACAAGCTCATCGGTGCCCTGGCCATGAAAAGGATCGACATGAAGGCGGGTTTCGTCTTTCTGTCGAGCCGCGCCAGCTACGAGCTGGTGCGAAAGACAGCGCGAATGAATATTCCAATGCTTGCCACGATCTCCGCGCCCACCTCCCTGGCAATCAGCATCGCCGAGCAGGCGGGCATGAAGCTTGTGAGCTTCTGCAGGAAGGACGGCTTCGTTGAGTACACCGAGATCTGAGCGTAATCACGCCGCAAGCCGCGGACGCGAAGATGCGATCGGGAAGCGCGCTGCGTCGTAATGAGGCTGGAAGAGAAGACCGAATGAACCACGCAAACAATATGTTCCTGAACTGTGCAGTGATGACGGTGAGCGACACGCGAACACCGGATGATGATGGCTCCGGCGACTATCTGGTAGATGTACTCTCACGTGAGGGGCATCGATGTGTAGACCGCGATATTGTCAAGGACAACATCTACGAGATTCGTCGCATCTTTAGCGAGTGGATTGCCGATTCCAGGATTCAGGTGATCATCAGCAGTGGTGGCACGGGCTTCTCCCTGGCGAATTCTCTCCCGGAGGCGGTGAGGCCACTGCTGGACAAAGAGATAACCGGCTTCGGGGAGATCTTCCGGCAGCTTTCCTACGGGGAGGTCGGTAGTTCAACGATCCAGTCACGTGCGCTGGCCGGGTACGCGAACGGGAAGTTGCTGTTCTGTCTTCCCGGAGCCACCAAGTCCTGCGTGACCGCGTGGGAGGGAATCATTCGAGATCAGTTGGACTGCACCTACCTGCCCGGCAACTTTGCGACGCACCTCGCTTCGACAGGCGGGTGATACAAGCGAGCGTGAATTATGGTCGAATTTGATTGTGCACAGGCCATACTTGCCCGCAGCGGATCAGGGCGCAATGGATGGCTACGCGATGCGGCACGCTGATTATCGGCCCGGTTGCACGGTGCCGGTGCAGTAGCGGTGAGAAAGGTCGACACATCAGCGGGCTGCGATTCGCAGTCGCCGGGTCGAGACCGGACGCTGGCTAAAGCTTCTTCTGCAACCCGTCGCCGTGGCCCGGAGCGTCTGGTGATGGGCCATGCTAAATGGAATCAATCGTGAATACAGGTGTGCAACATGGCTAGCTGGCTGAGTGCACGGCAATGGCTCTTTTCGCTAAAGGTGTATGCGGCAGCGATGCTGGCGCTGTACATCGCGCTCGCCCTTGCATTGCCCCGACCCTACTGGGCAATGGCGACGGTCTATCTCGTGTCCAATCCGGTGACGGGAGCGACGCGTGCCAAGGCGGCCTATCGCGTAGTGGGCACGCTGCTGGGCGCAACCGCCGCGGTGGTGACGGTGCCCCTCCTGGTCAATGCGCCTGTGTTGCTGATGGGGGCGATTTCGCTCTGGTCTGGCGCGCTGCTCTATCTATCCCTGCTTGATCGGGCACCGCGCAACTACATCTTCCTTCTGAGTGCCTACACACTGCCTATCGTTGCGCTGCCGGCGGTCAGCCAGCCTGTGGAAATCTTCGACCTGGCCATCGCTCGCGTCGAGGAAATCGCCATCGGGATCGTCTGCGCCGGCATGGTGAGTGCCTTGTTCTTCCCCACGAAAGTGGCGCCGACCTTGCGCGACAGGGCGGCTGTCTGGCTCGGCGACGCGGGGCAGTGGGCCGCGGAAATTCTGTCGGCCGCGCCGGACTCGAATGCGTTCTCGCATGAAAATCGGCATCGCCTGGTATCCGACATTTCCACGATAGACCAGTTGATCAAGCAGCTCTCTTATGACACCGAGGGTACCGAGTCCCTGCGTAATGCCCGCGCACTGTGGGAGCGGATGGCCATGCTGTTACCGTTGCTGTCGTCATTGGCAGGTGTAGTGCGGGCGTTGCGGAGTCAACTGGCTGGCATCCCCGAGGACCTGGCCCGCCATATGACCGAAATGTCGCGCTGGATCCGCGGAGGCTTTTACGGTCCGGCACCGACCCAGATACCGCCAGCCACGCCCCCCGCCGCGAATGGGATGGCACCGGGCTGGCATGCGAGCCTGGTGGCTACCGCCAACGAGCTGTTGCTCGCGCTGGCGGCGTTGGGCGAAGATTGCCGGGCACTGCAACGCAGCATCGGCGACCGGACCACCGGATCCAGCGAATCTCCGCTAAGGGTGCGCGGGCTGTCCGCCGACCGTGCCAGTCATCATGATCACGGCATGTTGCTCTTCTATGCCTGCTCCACCAGTCTTGCTGTTTTTTGCGCGGGCCTGCTGTGGATCGTGTCGCAGTGGGAGGCCGGGGCCGGGGCCGTCGTGCTGGCGGCAGTCACCAGCTGCTTCTTTGCCACGATTGAGGAGCCACGGTCGGCGGCGCATTCCTTTTTGCGGTGGAGCGGCGTCTGTTTCGCCGTGTCCGCCTTTTACCTGTTCGCGGTAGTGCCATATGCGCATGATTTCGTGACGCTGGCTGGCATGCTGGCAGTGCCATACCTTGGGATCGGCTTGCTGCTGCCAAGGCCGGGGTTCAATCTCATCGCGCTGCTCTTGTCGCTGAATACGGCGTCCTTCGCGAACTTTCAGAGTGTCTTTGACGCCAACTTTCTTGCCACCATCAACGGTAGCCTGGCGAGCATCGGCGGCATGCTGTTCGCGCCTCTGTGGGCCATGGCGACACGGCCGTTTGGCGCCCGAGTCGCGGCGCGCCGCCTGATTCGCGCGAGCTGGAAGGACCTGGCGCAGGCTGCCACCTGCAGCGAAGCACCAAAAGTGGCAAAGCTGGGTGGCCGCATGGTGGACCGGCTTAACCAACTTGCGCCGCGGCTGACGGCAAGCGTCGGGAACATGCCTTCGGATGGTTTCGCCGAGTTGCAAATCGGATTCAGCTTGCTGGCCCTGCGGCGCGGTCTGTCCGCCATGCGACCCCAGGCGCGCAGGGCGGTAACCGGTGTGTTGAACGCCGTCGCGAGCCATTTTCGCGCCCGGCTCGGAACCGGGACGGGTTCGGCGTCGCCAGCCACGCTCCGCGCATGTATCGAGAAGGCCATCGGAGAACTTGCCGCCTTCCCGGGCGACGGCACTCGACATGCTCTGGCTGCCCTGGTGGTGCTCCGGCTGACCTTGTATCCGATAGGGAAAGAATCGCAGGAGGTATCACCTTGATCCGGCAATGGCCTTCGGATACCGCGCTGTACACGGAGGGAACATGCTGAGCGGCGAGATCGATGTTTATGGCGTCTTCGTGCCTACCCTGCTGGCGTTGATGCTGGTGACCTTTGCTATCACTACCTGCATGCGCGCGCTGCTCGCCCGCT
Source organism: Cupriavidus sp. 01L45 (assembly GCF_056399885.1). Taxonomy (NCBI): domain Bacteria; kingdom Pseudomonadati; phylum Pseudomonadota; class Betaproteobacteria; order Burkholderiales; family Burkholderiaceae; genus Cupriavidus; species Cupriavidus sp. 01L45. Next base: position 45,377 of record NZ_JBFTSG010000045.1, read on the forward strand.
TCGGCTTCTACCGGTTGGTGTGGCATCGGTCGCTCTTCAATCTTGCCATCTACCTTATCGTGCTAGGCGGCGTAGTCGCCATTGCGCGTTCGCTTCAATCATGAAAATCCATCTTCGTTCGCTCGGCTCTGTGGCGCTGACGTTAATCGCCACGGCGGTTGCCTTTTTTGTCGTCAGGCATCTATGGGATTACTACACCATCGCGCCGTGGACGCGTGACGGCCATGTGCGTGCCGATATCGTGCAGATCGCGCCTGATGTGTCGGGGCTGGTGACGCGTATCCTGGTCAAGGACAACCAGCAGGTGACGCGTGGGCAGCTCCTTTTCGTGGTCGACCAGGCCCGCTATGAGCTTGCCTTGCAGCAGGCCTTGGCTACGGCGACTGCGCAGCGCGTCTCGCTGGCGCAGCTACGCAGGGAGGCAGAACGCAACCGTACCCTGTCCGAGGTGGTCTCCAAGGAGGTCGTCGAAGAGGGTTTCGCCAAGGTCGATCAGGCCGCGGCCGCCTTGGCGCAAGCCGAAGCAGCCGTCGACCTCGCGCGGCTCAACCTTGCCCGCACGAACGTCGTTAGCCCGGTGAACGGCAATCTCAATGACCGGCTGCCACGGCTGGGAGACTATGTGACGACCGGCCGGCCGGTGCTTTCGATGATCGATGTGGACTCCATTTACGTGGAGGGCTACTTTGAAGAGACGAAGCTGCATCGCATACGTATTGGCAATCCGGTGGACGTGCGAATCATGGGCGAGGGCGAGCATCTGCACGGACACGTTCAGAGCATATCGGCCGGCATCGAAGATCGCGACCGTAGCAGTGGATCCAATTTGCTGCCGAATGTGAATCCTACCTTCAACTGGGTGAGGCTGGCGCAACGCGTGCCGGTGCGCATCGCGCTTGATGACGTGCCGTCCGGCGTACGACTTGTGTCCGGCCGTACCGCGACAGTTGCCGTGCGGGAAGCGCCAATGGCAGGGCAGGCGCATCCAGGCGTGGCGCAACTGGAGAAGTCAAAATGAAGAAGAGACTCAGCCTTGCCCTGCTACCGGTACTGATGCCGCTATTGCAAGCCTGTACCACGGTCGGTCCTGATTACCATGTGCCGGCGCATGCCGCCGTGCATGCGCCGCAGGCCAATGGCCCCTTGCTTGGTACGAAGCATCCGGCGGTTTCCCTGGCGCCGGTGCCGGACGCCTGGTGGCGCCTGTACGACGACCCGAGGCTGGACAAGCTGGTCCGGGAATCGCTCACTGCCAATACCGATTTGCGGGTCGCTGCGGCTAACCTGCGGCGGGCCATCGCGATGTATCACGAGGTGGAAGCGGACAACCTCCCGCAGGCAAGCGTCTCCGCGGCAACAGAGCGCACCCAGATCTCTGGCGAGAGCTTCCTGATGAAGGAGAAGATACCGGTCTTCAGCATTGGCGACGTTGGCTTCTCCGTGTCCTACCTGGTTGATTTCTTCGGCAAGCTCGAACGTGCCGACGAAGCGGCCCTTGCAAGCGCCGAGGCGAGTCAGGCCGCGCTCGACATGGCACGCGTCGGGGTTGTCGCAGAGACCGTGCGTGCATATGTGCAAGGCTGCGCGGCCACGCATGAGTATGAAGTGGCCGAGCGGCAACTGGCGTTGCAGGAGCGTGGGGTGGACATCGCCCGCAAGATGGTCGCCGCCGGGCGGGGGCAGCCGGTCGACGCGCTGCGCGCGCAAGCCCAGGCGGAGACCTTGCGGGCCAGCCTTCCGCACTTCAAGGCAGAGCAGGAGAGGGCCGCATACCGGCTGGCCGTCATGCTGGGCAAGCCGCCGGCCGCGCTTCCTGTGGCAGAAGCGGAGTGCCACGAGGAACCGAAGCTGCGCCAGGCGATTCCGGTGGGGGATGGTGCTGCGCTGCTCAAGCGCCGGCCCGATGTACGGCAGGCCGAGCGCGAGCTTGCATCGGCTACGGCAAAAATCGGCGTGGCCACGGCCGATCTCTATCCGTCGGTCAGCATCGGGGCATCGGCGGGCCTCACGGGGCTGCTCAGCGACCTCGGTACGGGGCAGACCGCTCACTGGGCCCTAGGCCCGATGCTGACATGGAACCTCCCGACCAACGGGGTGCGGCCACGCATTCACCGCATGGAGGCGGGGGCCGATGCGGCGCTGGCGAACTTCGATGGCGTGGTGCTCAAGGCGTTGCGGGAAACCCAAAGCGCGCTCAGCGCCTATACCAGGGAGTTGGAGCGCAACCTCGCCCTGAGGGCGGCACGGGACAATGCGAGCGAGGCGGCGCGGCAGAATCGGCTCCTGTACCAGGCCGGCCGCGCGCCCTATCTGTCCAGCCTCGACGCAGACCGTACGTTGGCCGGTTCTGACGCGGCCGTGGCGGCGTCGGATAGTGAGGTGGCGATCGACCAGATCAATCTCTTCCTGGCCCTGGGTGGCGGATGGCAGAATAGCCCGGACGTAACGAAGTGAAAAACTCGTCCCGCCTTCCGGCAAGGACCAGCGCACTGCCAAGAGTAACGCATGGAGATTTGCGCGGCCCTCTTTTGCGAGAGAAATTCAGCCACCAGTAACAGGCGGGAAGAAAGCGATCTCGCTTCCGTCGAGTAGCGGGAAGGCACTATGCCGGACCGCATGGTCGACGGCTACCCGTACGGGGCGATCGTCCGAAAACGCGTCTTGAAGCGCTGGCCGTGTCTGCGCAAGCCATTGTTTGAGGCTGTCGACCGTGAGCGAATCCGCATCAACATGGACTACCTCTTCGGAGACCCCTACGGTCTCGCGGATACTTGCAAAGTACTTGATTGTTAGCCTCATCTTTTTACCTTATGCATAAGGGTTAAAGCTGACCATGGGAATACCTAGCCGCCGACCAGCGACATGCGGACAGTCGGATACGACTTCTTTCCGTTGCTGGCCAGTCTCTCGGTACGTAGCTCGGAATAACGGTCGTCTCGTCGCTCCCAGCGTGAGCGAATCGCATCACGCAGCGCCTCTGGCGAGGTGGATTCGGTGAGCCACTGCCGCAGGTCGACGCCTCGCTCAGCAAACAGACACAAGAACATCCGACCATCGGCGGAGACCCGCGCCCGCGTGCAGTCGCCACAAAACGGCTTGGAAACGCTCGAAATGAACCCCACTTCACCGCCGCCATCGGTGTACAAAAAGCGTTGCGCCGTATCGCTGCCGCGAAATCCCGGACGAGGAACCAGGGGATATGCCTGCGCAATGCGGTCCCTTACGTTTTCCGATCTCAGGACACGCTGCATGGACCATGACTCGGCACCACCCACATCCATGAACTCAATGAAGCGCGGGGTCACACCGCTATGCCGGAAGTATTTTGCCAGTGGGAGAATCTGACTATCATTGACGCCCTTTTCAATAACGGTATTGACTTTGACGGTATCGATCCCTGCGTTCCGGGCGGCCTCTATGCCGTCCAATACCTTGCCGACAGGGAAGCCGACGTCGTTCATGTGCCGGAAGACCGCGTCATCCAGGCTGTCAAGGCTGACGGTTACTCCGGCCAGGCCAGCATCCTTTAATGCCCGCGCCTTCGCAGCAAGGAGTGTGCCGTTTGTGGTCAGCACGATCTCGACGGGCCTTCCATCAGGGGTGGTAAGCCGTGCAAGCGCTTCGACGAGTTTCTCAATATCCTTGCGCAAGAGCGGTTCTCCGCCAGTTAGCCGGACCTTTTCGACGCCCAGACTGACGAACCCTTTGGCAATCGAGACCATCTGCTGGAAAGAAAGCCGGGATCCCGCCTTCAGGAAAGGATAATCCTTTGTGTAGATCTCCTTTGGCATGCAGTAGGTGCAGCGGAAATTGCACTGGTCAATCACCGATAGGCGCAGGCTCTTGAGCGGCCGTTGCAGCTGATCCAGGCAGACAGGCATGCGCGTCGATATGGCATCGAAGGCAGAGGGGCTCTCAAACAGAAAGGGATCTTGGACTCCAGCCTTAGCGTCTGTACTCACTTTAATGTCCTTTACGCCGCGCATGGCGTTGTCTTGTCAGCCGGTGATTTGCCGGGATGCATCGAAGGGGCCGGCAGGGCACTTGCGACTTCTACTTGACTGGGAGCATAGCGGTGACGGCCTGTTGGCCCCGCATACAGTGGACTACGCGTTGTAGCAGTACAGTTCCGGGCGGCTCCGCCGGTCGGATCGCTAGTGCGGGTCGGGGATGTCAGTCGCTTGCGCCGTCGCAGATGGCCGGCAGGGATGAGCGAAGAGGAGCCGGAGCCGCTTGGAGCGGCAAGCCCGATATCTCGGTGCGAAGAAGGCTGCCTAGGGTGCTCCGCACGCGGCTCTGCGTCGATTCCACCTGTCTAACCCACTACACAACGGTGTAGCTGGAGCGATTGCTGGATCGCGGTAGACTTTAAACGTCACACCTGGTCAGGCGAAGGGACAACGGATCCGCATCCCTGAAACCTCTTGTTGCAGATACCTGAATGTGATTGGCGACATTATCCGCGGAGAAAATGTGATCCGAGAGTACATCGAGGCGCGAGAAGCGCTCGCGAGCCATAAGTTCTTCTTTGACCTCCAGCCGATAGTGAGACTACCGGATGGCGGGACCTTCGGCTATGAGGCATTGCTTCGCCGCAAGACTGGAGATACGGTGCTGCGTGCCGCCGATTTCCTGGAGGTATTCGAGGCGGAGGCATTGGCCAATCAGATTCAGGCGCAAGCGCTACAGGCGCTGGATCCATACACCGTCGGTGAGCGTTGTTTCCCATTGAGTATCAATGCCACGCCCAGGCAGCTATGCAGTTCGGCCTTTCGCGAGCAGTTGCTGGAATTTGCCGCGAGGAACGATATCAAACCAAGCCTGATCGAGATCGAGGTGACGGAACGGACGCTGCTCTCTGCCATTGACGGGGCGGCGGAGGCCATGGGCCGCCTGCATCGGTGTGGCTTCAGGATTTGTATCGACGACTTCGGTGTCGGCTTCTCTTCTTTGCTATATCTAAAGCTCTTTCATTTTGATTGCATAAAGATAGATAGAGCGTTCATTGTGGATATTGTGGAGAACAAGCGAAGCCAGGATATCGTGGAAGTGATATGCGGATTGGCTGCGCGATTTGGCGCCAACGTCGTTGCGGAGGGTATCGAAACCGGTGCGCAGCGTGAGATCGTGACCGCATGTGGTGTTGGTTTCGGGCAAGGCTATTTATTCGGGAAGCCCAGGCCGCCATGCATGCTCTGGCCCGGGTTTCCATAGGCACTGGGAAGTGTCGCGTAGCCGCACGAACGGGAAGATCCGGAAGATGAACCTCGGTGCGGGTGCGGGCGTCGCACTTGCACCTTCTCTGAGAGATCGTGACGACTTCCTGTCGTGGCTCCTTGCTGGCGCCAGCTGTGCTCTTTGGGAGAGGGCTCGTCTGTAACTGATGGCGCAAGGCAACCCCTATACACTGCCTCCGGAGCCATGAAGGATGCGTATCGCGGTCCATGCGTGGAAGTTTGATTTTTTGCAGGTGCGGTAACGCTTGTTCGGACGTATGATTCATCTTAAGCAGAACTCCGTTGATGATGGTTTAGCGGATATTCACACAGAGATTCTGGCAAATATTGATCGGTCCAGTAAGATCCAGGACATTTGTGGAAACCTGGAACGTTCCACCCGTCTTCTCGGATTCACGCATTTCCACCTGCAGTACAACCTGTATGTGACGGGGAGGGAGTCTTCGGTTGGAAGCCTGACAAACCTCTCGAACGGGCGAAATCTGACTTTGCAGGATTACAGCCCGGTGCTTGCAACGCTTGCGAGCGAGGCACTCGATTCATTGGTGCCCATGCTATGGGCCGGACCTATCCAGTTGCAGAGAGAGAGCCCGGATCTCTCACTTCCGGCGGACTCGACAATGGGCGCGGCAATCATATTGGCCGTGCATACGCCACGAGGGACCGGTGGATTCCTTGCTCTGTTGAGCGCGCGGCCGCTCAATGCGGAAGGCCCGGAATTTCGCAACGCTAAACTGTACGGTCCGGCCATTGCGCAGCGTACCGTCAATTCCGTCAAGTCCATCCTGTTCTCGTCGAAGAATTTTGTAGTGGGTTTGACCGCCCGTGAGATAGAGACCCTGAGGTGGGTTGCCGCGGGGAAGACTTCCTGGGAAGCGGGGAGGCTTCTTGGCATTACAAAGCACGGCGTGTCGCACCACATGCGTAATGTGATGAGAAAGTTGGAAGTTTCGAGCAGGCTTCAGGCAGTGCAGAAGGCGATTGCGCTGGGGTTGCTCACAACACGATGGTGGGACTAGTGCCATGGGTACTCATGGACCCGGCGGGGGTCCTGCACTGCCGGCCACCTCTCGCACGGGCCGGCCAGGACGACGACGTGCGGCTCCCCGTATATGGAAATTCCCCCGGTGTCCTATACTTTAGGCGCGCAACGGGATGTGGCTTGGACGCGGTGTTTGCCTGCGTCGTGAGATAACGGCACAGGGCGTTGGACTTTCATCTCACTGCGTTTTCAGTTTGAGGGGATCGACATGTTTCTTTATGAGAAATTGCCATTATTTGTGTTTGAGATAGAAGCGTGCGAAAACCTCAAATACGTACCCATGTGCGTCCGGTTCAATCTGGATTTTTATGGATACACATTCTCTCTTGCGGAGTGGCAGGCCCTTCCTCTCGACGCGCGTGAGATGCTCGCGGGTTTCCCGGCGGCCACGGATGGGAAGGAGAGCGGTTTCGTGTCGGAGCTTCAGCGCCTGGTCCAGCAATATCTGAACAAGACGCCGGAGAAGTTCACGCCAGATCCGGGCTCTCCATGGCATCAGGTATCTGCGATTCCTGACGCCATCCTGACGCAATTCTCCCTGGTCGAATTGGCACCGATGACTCCCGACGTCTGGTCCGGGTTATCGCTTCTCAAGCGATATGTGCTGACAAAGTTGTCCGCGCGCGGCGTCAAGAACCACTGCTTTGTTCCTGCGCTGCTTGAGTTTGGGCTTGTCAGGTCAAAGATACCGGACTGATTGGCGCCGATTTGCCCGACGCCAGAATCACCGCTTTTCAGGCAGGCATGCTGTCTGCGGGAGCCGAACTGTGGCCCGGCGGCGCCGAGGGGCCGGTTCGATCCATTCCGGCGAGTTGGATCGAGCCTGGGAGAACGGATGCAGCATGGCTGATGTCCGCCAGGGGAGCGGGCGGGCCATTGGCACGTGCGCCGTCACTGAACGGATCGCGGGAGCGGTCGATGCGCGCACCATCGGTGAAGGGATCTCGCTTGCCCCGGTGCAAGTCATAGCCGTACTTGTCGCCGGGGAATGTGCTGTCCCTCGGCGCGGTGGCTTGAGCTGGCAAAGCAGTCATGGCGCTCGCGCACACGAGTGCGGTAGAGAGTAGCGTTTTCAGTAGCGCGGTTTGCATGGTTATCTCAATTCAATCARGAAGAGAAAGGCAGCAGGTATGGCGACCGGTGTCTCTGACGCTCGGTGCAGATGCAGAGTCGGCATCTCGGTCTGCGGTCGCTAACCTGATGTTTTTGCAGTAGGGAGGTGGCAGCGTGTCATGCGGCCTTCTGTGGAGTGCCGGAGGCGGTTGTGCTACCTGAAAATTGGGACGGCTTTTGATTTTGATGCTGCTTGGACTGTATCGCCGCGGCGCGCGCGCGCTCGATGACGGTCCAGTCCGGACCTGCGATTGCTGACAGCGACGAGGCAAGAGCAGCAGCTCCGGCGAGTGCAAGGAATAGCGGTTTGATGCTAGGTTTCATTTTGATGCTTAGGTTTCAGTATGTATACCTGGAATCGAGGATATTGGCTTTGCGAGCAATTCGCCAATATGACTTCCGATGAAGTGACAGCCCGTTACTGTCAGGCAGCCTGCTCGCTATTGTCGGATGCGTTTGCCGGAGGTGCCGAGACACCGGTGCGGTCACGACCGGCGACGCTAAAGGTCTTGTCGGAGGTGTTCACGGCCTGGCTGCGGGCGCCATCGGTATAGGGGTCACGGGCAGTACCGATCCTGGCTCCGTCGGTATAGGGATCGCGGGCGTCGTCAACCCGGGCGCCGTCGGTGTACGGGTCACGAGTGCCTACATGCAGGTTGTAGCCGGATTCATCTCCGGAAAAGGTACTGTCCTTCACGGTAACGGCGCCTGCCTGGGCCATCGAAAGGAGTGCCGTGCCAAGAATGGTGGCGGAAAAAAGCGTCTTGATCAGTTTGTTGCTCATGGTATTGCCCTCTATCTGTTTTTTAAAAGAAACGTATCGGAAAGGCGCATCCCATGTGGCTTGCTTGATCGGGACACCGTTTGTTCTTGCGCTTTCCGTGGACTGAATATTAGTAGGCGCGGAAGCTTGTCAACGCGTACACCTTGCCCGAAGAAAAAGAAGCACAGTCCTCTGGAATGAGGCCAAGGCCCATGGAGGGGCGACTGCTAGCGCACGCGCGGGGGCGCGGCATGACGATCGGCGGGACTTTGGCATCGGGCGGAGTGCCACGTGCCCCCGTTTGGTCGCATCCGTGTCAATGCAATCGTGAAGGTCGCCAGGGGATATCTTGATCTGCTTGAGGATCGCTTGGACTGTGCCGATGCAGAAGCTGACTAGCTACTAGCTACTAGCCGGAAGTGCGGTTGGGGGCATATCATGGGTCGCGCTCGCTAGCGAGCCTGCATTGGGCGTGCGCCATCTGTGCTCCAACGTGGCGTTAGCTTCTGTAGTCTATCCCTGCCAGTGCGGAAACTATTATCGTGAGTGGGCGCAGGTTGCGCATTGTTGAAGAGGCGAGCAGATGTCAGCGATTAAAAGAAATATCGGAGAAGATACCAATCCTATCGGGGCGGAAATTGCGGGCGATGATGTTGGCATGGATCCCATACTTGCGGAACTGCTGGCACAGCTTTGGTGTGCCGCACAGGGTGCTCCTGAAAAGCGGTGGTCGTTGGCGAAACTAAGCAAACAAAGCGGGATGCAGATGAGTACGCTTCGTCGGTATCTCACCGAGCTCTCAGCTGCGGGCATTGTTGATGTGCTGGTTCGCGAAGACGGAACCGGTATTGCAAGCCTCACTGGCAGCGGGAAGGAACTGTGCGCATTGGCCTTCATGTAGCTTGGGAGGGCAGGCGCCGTCTGAGCCGAGGTTGTTCGAGGCTGTAGGGCGGTGATCGGGACGATAGCCCATGCAGCATCAAGACGGCCTGGCGCTGACATCCTGCTGCAAAAAGCACCGAGCCGGCGAATTGTTCGCCACGCTGCGCGGCAGCATCCTTTTCGTCCCTCATGCTTGACTAAGCATATAGAGCATCCCCCACGTAAGTGGGGACTCCGCAACCGAATTCGGCTTTGCCCCGGCTCCAATTTGGGATAACGTTGTAGAGACAGGTAAAACAGCACCGCGCAACTCGGCGCGCCCCGGCGGCGGCCCTGCGGTAGCCTGTTGATACCATTGCCGCTTGATCGCTCAGGTCCGCAGTTCACACGTCACGTTCCGGGGGGAAATCGTGTGCGCAAGCTACTGACGCAATTGCTGCGTCCGTTCGGACGCATCAGTACGACCGCCATTGCACCTGGCGCGCCGCCGCTTGGCCTGCTTAGCACGATCGTCGTGCATTCGCTCTACACAGACTTGCTGGAAAGCATGCGCGCCCGCGATTCAAGAGCGGCACCGACGATATCGTCCAGCAGATCGATACGCGTTCCGGCTCTACACCGACGTCCCGCGCAAGGAGGCAACTCAGCCGTTCGGAGGGCTGCGTTGGCTCACTATTCTCTCCGCCGACGTCCGGGCCATGGCGCGCCCGCAACACTACCTGAAGGGTGCGGTGCCTGCGGCCGGGCTGATCAATACCACGCTGTTGGGGCCCCGCCCACTGGCACCCACTTTTAGCGATGGCCGGGCGTGCGTGCAGAGGCTGCGGGATCGGTTGAGAAGTGCCGAGCCGACTGACTGACTGACTGACTGACTGACTGACCATAGGCGCTTTCGTGGCACCCCGCCCACGCCCGGGCGGGGCGCCGTTCTGCCGGAGACGATGCGATGATAGATGCATTGCTGTTCAGCAAGCCGTTTACTTTCCTGGCCTGTCCACCGATAGCGGAACTCAAGGAAGCCATCGATGCGCTTAACGCGCTGCCGGGACATTCGCGCTGGCTCAATGACGAAGACACCATCCGTCGCGTTCATGTGCCTGCCTTTGTCGAGCAGAGCCGCCAGGCCCTGGAGGCGCTTGTTCCCGGCAGATCCCTCATGGTCGATAGCCTCTCCGAACGGATTCGGCACGCACCGCGCGTGCTACAAGAGTTGCGCGAGCACGGCCCCGAGGTGGCAGCTGCCGCTCACTCCTACTTCTACTGGCGCTACTCGGCCGACGTGCTCGGACGGGCGCAGGGCATTCCGCGCAGTGCGCTGGAGCGTCAGTTTGGCAGGGTGGCGGCTCGCGATGGGTCGCACAAGATCATCTGGGACTGTCCATGTTGCGATCAGCCGGCGCGATACCAGGTTGATGGGCTACTTGCCATCCAGCGCCCGTCGCGCCAGGGCGGCTTTGCGCTCGAATGCGATCATTGCGGGCATCAGGAACGGGTGTATGCCGGATTTCTGCATTACGGGCGTCTCCAGTGCCAATGCGCCGCGTGCAAGAGCTATGTTGGCATTCTTGCGTATGACATGGCCAGGGCCGCGCGAAAGCTTGCTGAGAATATCGAGAACTACGCCTGGATCCAAGCCGCCGAGACCCTTGCCGAGATCGAGGAATACAAGGACGAGTCCCTGCAGATTCTCTACCGCCGGGCTAGCCCGTCACGCAATGCCGGTTCCTTCGCAGTGGAAGTCACGTCTGGCAGGCACGAATCGATGGCCGCCATTCTAGCGAGCCTGGACCCTGGCCTGGAAGGCAGCATTGAGAAGAATCCCAGGGGCTGGGCATTGCTGTGCGAACTGCTGCGCGAAGGCGTGGTTGACGCGGAATGCCTGATCTACCAGGAAGCCGACCGCGAGCGCGTCGCGCTGCAGCTCTCACTGCTGGAAGAGCCTTCCCCCACAACGGAGGGATTGCCGCAGAAAAATCTTGAAACTGTGCTGCAAGGATATCAGCCCGCATCTCGCGAGTCCTTCGTGGCATGGCTGAAAGCAAGCATGCAATTGGGGCTTTTCACCAGCAAATTCTGTACTGCGGTGGAGGTCACCTGGAGACCCAATGTGCAGCGCTGCGAACTCGTTGCCAGCAACCAGGGCGGCCAGCCCCGCGAGCTTCCGGACGATGCGACGCCGAGATCGGCCGCAACCTTCGCAGCGTCTTCGAAACGAGCGCCTCACGCCGACGCCGAAATCGAAGCGGTGACGCTACTGAGATCACTGGGGTACATCATTGTGGCGCCTGCGGTAATCGAAGCGCATGGCTACTCCAGGCTGGAGGAATGCACGCCACTCAACAAGTAGCCCCGCGTAGCATGCCTTCTGCTGCCAATTCTCATTGGAGGCCGGGAGCCAAACAACATCGTCGACCAGGATCATCGGGCCGGCAAGCGCGCCACCCGGCCGATACGTTTTAGCTTCCGCATATATCGGCAGAAAACGGGGCAATGCCGCTGTGCGATGCGAGGGGTGATAAGGAACACGGAGGGAGACGATATTCTTCATGTCGCCTGTCGATACCGCGTGTCCTCGATCGTCTAAGCTTTGATGCGGCGCGCGTTGCGATCCGCAGGCCGGGCCGGAGCGCTGGTCCGCCAAAAGACATGGCATTCACGGAGAGGCACGTATGTCCAGGTTACGAGTTCACTGCTTTTCGGTTTCCATTGATGGCTACGGCGCCGGCCCAAGCCAGAGCCTGGCGGATCCGCTTGGCGTGGGAGGCACTGCGTTGCATGAATGGGCCATCGCCACGCGCACGTTCCGGCACATGTTCGGCGGCGATGGCGGTACGACGGGCGTGGATGACGATTTCGCGGCGCGCGGATTCAGCAACGTCGGTGCCTGGATTATCGGTCGCAATATGTTCGGTCCTGTCCGTGGTCCATGGCCCGACGATCTCTGGAAAGGATGGTGGGGACCCAATCCGCCTTACCACACCGAGGTCTTCGTGTTGACCCACCATCCCCGCAAATCGGTCTCGATGGACGGCGGCACAACCTTTCATTTCGTCACCGAAGGTATCCATGATGCGCTGAAGCAGGCGAGGGATGCGGCACGCGGGCGAGACGTACGGCTTGGCGGAGGCGTAGCGAGCGTGCGGCAGTATCTGCGCGCCGGCCTGGTGGATGAGCTGCACCTGGCCATGGTGCCGGCCGTGCTGGGCGCCGGAGAGCCCCTGCTGACCGGTATCGATCTCAAAGGCCTGGGCTACGAATGCACCGAGCATGTGGGAACGCCGGTGGCGATGCATGCCGTTCTGACGCGGCGGGCCGCCGCGGCACCCGCGGCGTGACCGGATCAACGTCCGGGAAGTTTGTAACAAGAGGGCAAGTCCTGTCGATCCGCGGGCTGTCCACGCGTCGTGCCAGTGCGGGGACGACCGGTTCGGCCCTGTGATCGCCAAGCTAACAGCGAAAGGACTCCATATGACCCAAGCCATCGCATACCTCGCCTTCAACGGCAATTGCGCCGAAGCCATGCGCTTTTACGAGCAAGCCCTCCGTGGCAAGCTCGAAGTGCTGATGAGTGGCGCTGACTCACCCATGGCCGACCAGATCCCGAAGGAGTTCGCCCATCGCATCCTGCATGCACGGCTCGTGCTGCCTGGCGGTGGCACGCTTTTCGGGGGAGATTGCCCGGCGCACCTGCCCTATGAGGGCATCAAAGGGGTGTCCATCGCGGTCGACTATGCGACCACCGCGGAAGCGGAGCAGGTCTTTGCTGCCCTCGCYAGCGGCGGCCAGGTGACCATGCCCATGCAGCCGGCCTTCTGGGCCAGGCGCTGGGGCATGCTGACCGACAAGTTCGGCACCCCGTGGATCGTCAATGGTGAACCGCTGCCAGTCTGAGGTGGCTGACGAAGCACAGGGCGTGTGTATGTGCCAATGGCGCGCGTGGCTTGCGGGTTTGCGCGCGTCATGAGCCTGCTTCCACTTGCCCCGGCACGCATGGCTTCCTATGCCGGCACCAGCGCCAGGAGCAGAAGCAGCAAATTGAGGGCGATCAGCGCAAACAGGACGAGTCTGGCCGCCGGTACGGGCGCGTGCGGTGCGTGGTCTCTCGGGAAGCCGCCGTGCCGTTTGCGCGTCCGCCGGTAGGCCAGGCCCACACCGATCACGCCAGCGCAAGCCAGCGCGCCAAACGAGCCCCTGGCGACGGGAGATGGCTTGCTTGCGACCGGCATCACCGGAGGCTTCACCGGCAAATTCCGCAGCGAAGTGTCGGTCGTGGGGGCGCGTACGGCCTGTTCCGTGCTGCGTTGCGTCACGTTCAGCGGAGCTTGCGCTTGCGAATTCTGCCTGGGCGGCAAAGACACAACGACTTCGCCACGCCTTGGCTTGCCGCGAGCCTCGATATTCTGCGGCTTTTCCGCAAGCGGCATGGCGACGCGCTCCTTCGGTTGAGCGCCGACTCGCGTGGACTTTCTCTGCGCGGCGTACCTGTGCCATTGCGCGAAGACATCGTCCATGCAGGTCACCGAGTCGCAGGCGTCGCGCTTTTTGCGCCACGCAACAATATCCGCTTGGCGAATCGCGCCATGCCGCAGCAGCCTCTGCTGCTCGGCGTAGATGCGGTCGTATCCTATGGAGAGGAGTGCGTAATCGCAGATCAGGGAATCCGCGGGCGGGCGGCGATTGCCCGTTTGCTTGGCGCATGGCTGCCCGCCTGCCACCGTGTCTTCGCAGCTGGCCGAGGCTCCCCGGCGGGCTGCCTTGCAAACGATGTCAGACGCCTGCGCGCCTTCAGTGGAGCAAAGACCCAATGCGACGAGGATGGCCAGGCGGCTCATGATCCTGTTCATCGTGTCTCCTCATGGAAGTGGCGACTTCGCCTCTGAGGTTCAACCTGGATGAGATTTGCATTGTGCGACAACTTCACGGCCGCTGCACGTGCGGTGCCACACGTTCTCCGCGACGGTCGGGCGCCTCATCCCGGTGGTGCCGTCGGCTCGATTGGCGCCCATACCTTCCATGGCGTCCGGACTAGTCCGTTCTGGCCAAAACCCGATCCGCATTCCCGGCGTATAATCGCCTGCGCTGCGGGCCAAGGCCCGCAGCAGCGTTCTCAGGGCGGGGTGAAAGTCCCCACCGGCGGTGATGGCGATTGATTCGCATAAGCCCGCGAGCGCCCGGCTTCCCCAAGGCCGGGGTCAGCAGATTCGGTGTGATTCCGAAGCCGACGGTCATAGTCCGGATGAAAGAGAATCGCGACGTTCATGCCTCTGCCCGGAAGCGGCGGGGGCGCGGGCTCGTGCGCCCTGATTCTGGTAACCCCTGCTAAAAGGCAACCCATGAATCAGCCCTACTCCTCGTTTCAACAATCCGCTGCCGGCCTGCCGGACCCGCGGCACACTCCCGCTGCCAACCGCTTTGCGTTTATCCATGCCCAGTGGCATGCCGATATCGTCCATCGCGCACGCGACGCCTTCCTCGCGGAAATGGCCGCGCAAGGCATTTCCCGCGATGTGATCGATGTGTTCGAAGTCCCCGGTGCATTCGAGATTCCCTTGCACGCCAGCAAACTGGCCGCTACCGGGCGATACGCTGCGATCGTGGCGAGCGCCTTTGTGGTCGATGGCGGCATCTACCGCCATGAGTTCGTTGCCGATGCCGTCATCGGCGGACTGATGCGCGTGCAGCTGGACACAGAAGTGCCGGTCCTGTCGGCGGTGCTTACGCCGAAGGATTTTCACGAACACGAAGAGCATCGCCGCTTCTTCAGCGAACATTTCGTAGTGAAAGGCAAGGAAGCGGCCCAGGCCTGCGTCAAGACCGTTGAAAGCCTTGGCAAGCTGGTAGCCTAACTGCGCACATGACTTTGCCCGGCCAGCACGGCGGCGCCGCGCTGGCCGGGCAATGACATCACCGGGTAGCACCCGGCCGGCCCGCTTTTACTTCAGGTCGCTGAATGTCTTCCCCTGCGCGGCCAGGTCCACCAACAGTTTCGCCGGCCTGAAATCCGGGCCAAGTGTGGATTCGAAGCGCCTCAGCGTGGCCAGTACCTTGTCCAGGCCAATGGTGTCGGCATAGCACATCGGACCGCCGCGATACACTGGCCAGCCATATCCGTTGACCCACACCACGTCGATGTCCGACGCGCGGATGGCCTTGCCTTCCTCAAGGATCTTCGCGCCTTCGTTGATCATCGTGTAGACACAGCGCTCGAGGATTTCCTGCTCCGAGACGACGCGGCTCGTCTTCCCCTGTTTGGCGGCGAAGTCGCGGATGATCTGCTCGACCACGGGCGAGGGTTTCGCGTTGCGCTTCTCGTCGTAGTCGTAATAGCCCGCGCCGGTTTTCTGGCCGCGGCGGTCCATCTCGCACAGGATTTCACGCAGCGTCGAGCTGCTGCTCTTCTCACGGATCCAGCCGAGGTCCAGGCCGGCCAGGTCGCTCATGGCGAACGGGCCCATCGGGAAGCCGAAGTTGTAGAGCACGCGGTCGATATCCCACGGCAGCGCGCCTTCCAGCACCAGCTTCTGCGCTTCGCGCTGACGCTGCGCGAGCATGCGGTTGCCGACGAAGCCCGGGCAGACGCCGACCAGCGCGGCGATCTTGCCGATCTTGCGCGCCAGTTCCATGGACGTACGGATCACGGGCCTGGACGTCTTGTCCCCGCGCACCACTTCCAGCAGCTTCATGACGTTGGCCGGCGAGAAGAAATGCAGGCCGATCACGGATTCCGGGCGCGACGTGGCGCAGGCGATCTCGTTGACGTCGAGCGCGGACGTGTTGGTGGCAAGGATCGCGCCGGGTTTGGCGATCTTGTCGAGCTTGCCGAAGATGTCCTTCTTCACGTCCATGTTTTCATAGACGGCTTCGATCACCAGGTCGGCGTCGGCCAGCTGGCCTAGATCTAGCGTGGGGGTCAGCAGCGCCATGCGCTTGTCCACATCGGCGGCCGTGATGCGGCCCTTCTTTGCCGTGTTGTCGTAATTGGCGCGGATGGTGCGCACGCCGCGATCGAGTGCTTCCTGCGCGGTTTCCACGATGACGACGGGAATACCGGCGTTGAGCATGTTCATGGCAATGCCGCCACCCATGGTGCCGGCGCCGATGATGCCGACCGTCTTCACGTCGATGGTGGGGGTATCCGCGGGGATATCCGGCAGGTTCCAGACCTGGCGCGAGGCGAAGAAGTAGTAGCGCTGCGCGGCCGATTGCGTGCCGTTCATCAGTTCGAGGAAGAGCTTGCGCTCCACCTTCATGCCTTCGTCGAACGGCAGGTTGACCGCGGCCTCGATGCAGCGGATGTTGTACTCGGGCGCTTCGAACCCGCGGAACTTGCGGGCGTTGGCCTTGCGGAACTCGGCGAACAGCTCGGGCCTGCCGCGCGCGGCTTCCACTTTCTCATTGAGGTCGCGCACCTTGCGCAGCGGCCTTTGCTCGGCGTTGATGCGCCTGACGAAGGCAATGGCGTCGGCGCGCAGCGCGGCGTCGTCCGTGACCAGGTCGAACAGCCCCATCTCGGCAGCCGCGGCGGCCCCGACGTGCATGCCGGACGTCACCATCTCCAGCGCCTTGGCGGGTCCGACGATGCGGGGCAGGCGCTGGGTGCCGCCGGCGCCGGGCAGCAGCCCCAGATTGACTTCGGGCAGGCCGCATCTGGCGGACCTGGCGGCCACGCGGTAGTGGCAGACCAGCGCGACTTCCAGCCCGCCGCCGAGCGCGGTGCCGTGGATAGCCGCGACCACGGGCTTGGGCGAGTTCTCGATCGCGGCCTGCACGTCGGCCAGCGACGGGCCGGACGGCGGCTTGCCGAACTCGGTGATGTCCGCGCCGGCGATAAAGGTCTTGCCGGCGCAGGTAAGGACAATGCCCTTGACCTTGCTGTCGGCGATGGCAAGCTCGACGCCCTCCAGGATGCCGGTGCGCACGGCAGCCGACAAGGCGTTGACCGGAGGGGAGTTGAGCGTGAGGACGGCGATGTCGCCTTCAATGGTGAGATCGGCGACGGCGTTGACGGCTGTCATGTGGGTTGGCTCCAATTGGTCTGCGTAGGTGACTTGATACCGGTGGCTACCGCCGTCCCTAGAAGATTTCGAACAGGCCGGCGGCGCCCATGCCGCCGCCGATGCACATCGTCACCACGCCGAACTTCGCGCCGCGGCGCTTGCCTTCCAGCAGCAGGTGGCCGCTCATGCGCGCGCCGGACATGCCATAGGGATGGCCGATGGAGATCGCGCCGCCCGATACGTTCAGGCGCTCGTCCGGAATGCCAAGCGTATCGCGGATATGCAGTACCTGGCTGGCAAAGGCTTCGTTCAGTTCCCAGATGCCGATGTCGCCCATGGACAGGCCGTGCTGTTTGAGCAGCTTGGGGATCGCGAAGACCGGGCCAATGCCCATCTCGTCCGGATCGCAGCCGGCCACGGCCATGCCGCGATAGGCGCCCAGCGGCTGCAGGCCACGGCGTTCCGCTTCCTTCGCTTCCATCAGCACCATGGCCGATGCGCCGTCGGACAGCTGCGACGCGTTGCCGGCGGTGATAAATGCGCCTTCCGCGACGCGCTGCCCGTTCTTGAACACGGGCTTGAGCGCCTGCAGGTCGGCCAGCGTGGTACCTGGGCGATTGCCTTCATCCCTGGCGAGCGTGACCTGCTTCTCGCTGACCGCGCCGGTCGCCTTGTCCGTGACCAGCATCGTCGCCGTCATCGGCACGATCTCGGCGTCGAAGCGGCCGGCTTCCTGGGCTGCGGCCGTGCGTTGCTGCGATTGCAGGGAATAGGCATCCTGGGCCTCCCGGCTTACGCCATAGCGTTGCGCCACGATCTCGGCGGTTTCCAGCATCGTCATGTAGATCTGCGGCAGCGTCTGGACCAGTTGCGGATCCTGCGCCCGGTAGCGATTGATCTTGTCGTTCTGCACCAGCGAGATCGATTCCAGCCCGCCGCCCACCGTCACCTGCATGCCGTCGACGATGATCTGCTTGGCCGCGGTGGCGATTGCCATCAGCCCGGATGCGCACTGCCGGTCCATCGACATGCCCGGCACGGTGACGGGAAGGCCGGCGCGCAACAGTGCCTGGCGCGCGATGTTGCCGCCCGTCGAGCCTTGCTGGACCGCGCAGCCCAGGACCACGTCGGCAACCTCGGCCGGGTCGATGCCGGCGCGCCGCACGGCATGCGAGATGGCGTGGGCGCCAAGCTCCTGCGCCTGGGTGTTGTTGAATGCGCCGCGATGGGCTTTGCCGATCGGCGTACGCGCGGTGGATACGATGACTGCTTCACGCATTTGAAGTCTCCTGTGCGTTGAGGTCTGGGAATGCATTATTTAATGCACTATTCAATGCTCATTCATGACGATGGGACACATCCCTGGCGATGGCGAGGAATCTCTCCAGGTCGTCGCGGATCTGCTTCTTGTTGTACTTGCCTACGCTGGTCTTCGGGATGTCCCGCGTGATGGCCACCAGCTTGGGCAACATCCACCTGGTGATCTTTCCGGTAGCAACGCCATGCACCTTCAGGAACTCGATGACGCTGTCCTCGGTGGCCTCGTAGCCCGCGCGCACGCTGACCAGCGCCATGGGCTTCTCGCCCCATAGCGGATCGGGCACGCCGACCACCGTGGCCTCGTGGACGAAGTCCGCCATCGCGATCAGGTTTTCCAGCAGCACCGTGGGCACCATCTCCGCGCCGCTGCGGATCACGTCCTTCATGCGGTCGGCGATGGTGATATAGCCTTCGGCATCCACCTTGGCGATGTCGCCGGTGTGCAGCCAGCCGTTCTGCCAGAGCTCGGCGCTCTTCTCGGGATTGCGGTAGTACTGCTCGGTCGTCCAGGGCGCGCGCACGACGATCTCGCCGACGGTCTGGTCGTCCTGCGGCACCGGCTTGCCTTGTTCGTCCACGACCTCCACCTCCACGCCGAGGATCGGCAGGCCGGACTTGACGAGCACGGCATCGGTCTCGTCGCGGTCCAGGTGGAGCATGGTCTTCTTGATGAACGAGCCGACGATGGTGGGCGCGGTCTCCGTCATGCCGTAGCCGGAGCTCATGCGGAAGGTGGGGATCAGGGCTTCCAGCTTGCGCTTGAGTCCGAGCGGCAGCGCGCCGCCGCCAACGCTGACGCGCACCAGGCTGCTGAGGTCGTATTTGCCGAGGTCGGGATACTCGAGCAGCATGGCCGCGATGGTCGCGACAATGCCGACCGAAGTCACTTTCTCGCGTTCCACCAGCTCGCAGAAGCCCTGCACGGTGAAGGTGCCGTGCAGCACGATCTTCTGCGCGCTGTAGACCGCGACGAACGGCTGGCCCCAGCCGTGGATGTGGAACATCGGCGTGTTCAGCAGCGGCACCGCGCCTTCGCCCAGGCGCGTGCCCAGGCCATCGGCGATATCGTGGTCCGGCGTGTTGCCGATGGCGAGCTGCGCCATCATGTGGATCGTCAGCAGGTACAACTGGCGGTGCGTAAACGTCGCGCCTTTCGGCTGTCCGGTGGTGCCGGTGGTATAGCACAGCGTGGCGTTGACGTCCTCGTGCAGCGCGGGCCAGTCGAAGGTATCGGCCTGGCGGGCGAGCAGCGTCTCGTACTGGATGATGCCGGGGATCCGTGTCTGCGGCAGCCCCGGCTTGTCCGACATATAGACCACCGTCTCGACTACGTCCCGGATCTGGTCGTAGATGCCCTCCAGCAAGGGCATCAGCGTGTCGTCGACAAAGAGGATCTTGTCGCCCGCGTGCCGGATCGTGTAGATGATGTGCTGCGGCGAGAGCCGGACATTGATCGGGTGCAGCGTGGCACCGATGCCCGTCACGCCGTAGTACAGCTCCAGGTGGCGATGCGTGTTGAGCGCCATCGTTGCGATGCGGTCGCCGGGCTCGCCGGGCGTGCCGGCCCGCGCCTTCAGTTCGCCGCTCAGTCCGTTGGCAAGCTGTGCCACGCGGCGGTACCACTGCATCCAGGTAAAGCGGAAGTACTCCCCGGTGGCCGGGTTGCGGTAGACAACGCCGGTTTCGTTGGGGTACATCCGCACCGGCCGCTTCATGATGGTCGTGAGCAGAAGCGGGTAGTGGGTGCTGAACTCCGGATAGGTTCTGAATTCCATCTTGTCTCCTGGCGATCTCTGCGATCCTGGTGATCCTGAGGCGATATCCCGCTACACACTCCCCTCGCGCGCGGGCCGCGGCCGGCGGCGCGGCTCTTCCACCCGCAGGGCAAGCGCGAAAGCAATGCCCATGACGGCGATGGCGGCAACGAATACGAGCGAGAAGCGCACGCCCTGTGCCAGCAGCCCGCCGAGGACCGGGCCGCATGCCATCATGGTGTAGGTGGCGGTGTCGGAGACGGCCAGCAGCATGGGGCGGTCGCGCCGGTTGCCGAACTCCAGGGCGAAATTGTCCGCGGACAGGAAGTAGCCACCGAAGCCCGCGCCCAGTCCGCAGAAAACCAGCAGGAATGCGCCCAGCCCATCACAGAGCAGCAGCGCGGCGGTCGACACGGCCCAGAGGCCGATGCTGCCCAGGAAAACCAGGCGATAGCCGTAGCGGTCGGCGATGCGGCCCCAGGCGAGGTTGCTGGTGGTCTGCGCCAGCAGATAGGCAATGCTCAGGTAGCCCAGCGTGGCGCCGGACAGCGGGAGGTGGCTGCCGACGTAGATGGCGTAGAACGGCACCGCCATCATGCTGAACGCCACCAGCGCCCGGGCGACGAAGAAGCGCACATAGTGCTTGTCCGCGCGCAACAGGGCAGGAACTTCGCGGATGCGCTGGCGAAAGCCGGACTGCGACCGTACATCGTGCAATACCGGCTCGCGCATCCGCGTCAGCGCGGAGATGCCCAGGCTGGTGAGGACGAACGCCGCCAGGAAGGTGGTGGCATAGCCATTGCCGAACACATTGCCGCCAACGAGGAAGCGCCCGCCGAGATAAGCCACCGCCGCCGCGATCAGGCCGCCGAGGAAATTGCGGAGCGCGCTCAGCATGCCCCGGCGCTCCAGCGGGATGATCTTCGAGGTCAGGTAATTGAAGGTGACGTTCTGGACGCCGTTGAACAGGCCGAACAGCAGCAGGAACACGGCGGCGGCCGTCAGCGCGCCGTCACCGGACAGCAGGAAGGCGGACAGGCCCAGGCCGAGGATCTGCAGGCGGACCAGCCATCCCACCAGGTAGATCAGTGGCATCACGCGCTGGCGATGCTCGATCTGCGTCGCGCCCCAGATGGAGGACATCGCCATGCCCGCGTACTGCGCGGACAGCACGCATCCCACCACCAGCTTGGAGCCGGACAGCAGGTAGATGTACGCCGGCACGAAGGTGGGGGCGGTCACCAGCCGGAATCCGGTCATGCCCAGCATGCCGTGGATCAGGTAGGCCTGGGCGTTGCGCGGCAGGTGCTGTTGCACGTGGGTGCGGAAATGGTGTTCCGCCAGTTCATGCTGCGCGCCGGGGGTGTGCGTTTCATGCAGGGCCGCTCCGGCGCCTACGGCCACCGGCACGGCTTCCGACGCGCATTCCGCTTTCATGCCGGCGAGCCTCCACGCGTGGCCGCCAGCGATGCATATCGATGTAGCGCCTGGTCCAGTTCCACCGGCTCCAGCGAAAGCAGCTCGGTCACCGCCTTCAGCCAGTCCGGGCGCTCACGGGTACAGACCGAGATCGGCTGCGGCGTCTCCGAGTGTTGCGACGCCAGCATCGCGTAGTTGGCGGCATAGCTGGGCGGGCGCACGTCGGTGGCCAGGTCGGCAATGGCGTAAGGGTCTGGCGGACCGGTTCGCGTGGTGTCGACCACCGGGATATACGGATTGCGCGCGGCGGTGCCGCCACCGGCAAGCCCGGGACCGTCGCGCAGGATGGCGCCGCGCACCTGGTCCGGCCGCGCGCCGGCGAGCAGCAAGGCGATATAGCCGCCGAGACCGCGTCCGGCCACGGTCGACGGGCCCAGGTGCTCCAGTGCGATATCCGCGTCCGCCATCAGGAACTCGCAACTGTAGCCGCCGCCACGCGGTATGTCTGACAGCCCGTGGCCCGTGAAATCCAGCGCGTGTACCGGGCCGGGCCATGCCGCGTACTCCGGCGGCAGAGCCTGCGGTGCGCGTTCGCCCAGTCCGTGCAGCAGCAGCAGCGCGGGACCGCTGCCGGACTTGAGCGGATGCAGGGCGAGGCGCAGGCGGTTGTGGCGCAGGTAGACGGTCATGAGCGTAGAAAGCGCAGGATGAGGTCCGCGGTCTCGCGCGGTTGCTCGATATGGATGAAGTGCCCGGTGTCGCGCATCACATGGACCTGGGTCGTGGGCGGGAAATACGGCGCCAGGTCGGCGGCGGTGGCGTCCCATCCCATGGGTTCGCGTTCGGTGCCGAAAATGGCCAGCATGGGAATGGGGAAGCCGGGCAGGCGGTCGGTCATCCAGCGCGCCCGCATGGGGCCGAAGCCGGAGGCGCCGATCACGGGGTCGAGCTTCCAGCGCCAGCCGTCCGCATCCTGCCGCGCGCCCAGCGATGCCAGGTAGCGCAGCCATGCCAGGCTCAGCCGCGGATTCATCCGGGCACGCCGTTGCGCCAGTTCCTCCAACGTGCCGGGCTTACGCAGGAGGCTTGCGCTCTGCCTGCGCGTATCGAGCCAGCGGGTGATGATGGGCGCGGTCATCGACTTCTTCTCGCGCACGGCGCTGTCCGCGTGCGGGTTGCGGAAGGGCAGGCCGTCGATGGCCACGAAGCGGGTGAAGCGATGCGGCAGCGCCTGGATCGCGTGCACCAGCAAGGAGCCGCCCTTGCTGTGTCCGATCGCGATCAGCGGCTCGCGTGTGACCGAGTCGGCCACGGCAAGCAGGTCTCGCTCGTCGGCAACCCAGCTATACAGGTCGGCATGCTCGGAATCTCCGTGGCCGCGCTGGTCGTAGGACACCACGCGGTAGCCGCCATCGGCCAGCAGCGGCGCGAAGGCGTCGAAGGTCCGCGCGAAATCCAGGGCGCCATGCACCAGCAGGATGGGCGTGGCGTCGGGCTCGCCCCATTCATGGACAGCGATGCGGATGCCGTCGGCATTGACGGCGCGCGTGCGGTCCGGTGCGCGGGTGCCAGGGAAGGCCGGGACGGCACAGCGCGCCGCGCCGATGGCTTCACCCTCCATTGTTGTCTCCTCGTTACGCGCCACGGAAAAGGCCAGTGTGTTGCTTTTGGCGGTTTCGTGTTTGCGGTATGTTTTTTGGGAATCCTATCACACTGTCTGTGAATACTAGTGCGGCCGTTTTTTGCGTCACGTGGCAGGGGAGGCCGGACACTCCCTCCATTTTAGGAAATGGAGTATTGACGTTGCCGGGATTGACTTATATAACCAGCTAAGCCGGTATGCATGGAACGCCAGGCAGGATGTAGCAAGCCAGAATATAAAAAAAGGAGACAAGCGTGGATGACCTGGAAACCTTCCGGCAGGAGGTACGTGCCTGGCTGGAAGCGCAATGCCCGTCCGAGATGCGGCAGCCGGTACGCAACGAAGACGATATCTGCTGGGGCGGACGCAAGTTCCGCTTCCAGTCCGAAGCGCAGCGCCTCTGGCTCTCGCGCATGGGCGAGAAGGGCTGGACGGTGCCGGAGTGGCCGCGCGAGTACGGCGGCGGCGGCCTGTCCCGCGAGCAAGCCAAGGTGCTGCGCCAGGAGATGCAGGCGCTTGGTTGCCGGGTGCCGCTGCAAAGTTTCGGCATCTGGATGCTTGGCCCGGCGTTGCTGAAGTTCGGTACGGAGCAGCAAAAGCGGGAGCACCTCCCCAGGATCGCGCGTGGGGAAATTCGCTGGTGCCAGGGCTACTCGGAACCGAACGCCGGGTCGGACCTGGCCTCGCTGCAGACGCGCGCCGACGAGCGTGGCGATCACTTTGTCGTCAACGGCCAGAAGGTCTGGACCTCCTACGCCGACAAGGCGGACTGGATCTTCTGCCTGGTGCGTACCGATTTTGCGGCGCAGAAGCATACCGGCATCAGCTTCCTGTTGTTCGACATGGAGACGCCGGGCGTGTCGACGCGCCCGATCGTGCTGATCTCGGGCAAGTCGCCATTCTGCGAGACCTTTTTCGATGATGTCGTGGTGCCGCGCGGCAACCTGGTCGGCGAGCCGAACGGCGGCTGGACCATCGCCAAGTACCTGTTGACGCACGAGCGCGAAATGATCAGCGCCATCGGCAGCCGCGGGCAGCGCCCGCCGATGGGCAGGCTTGCCCGCGACACGCTGGGCCAGAACGAACGCGGCGAGGTCGATGCGCCGATGCTGCGCGCGCAGATCGCCACCTTCGAGATCGACGAGTTGGCCTTCGGGCTGGCGGGCGAGCGGGCGGTGGACCTCGCCAGGCAAGGCGAGGGCATCGCGGCGTTCTCCTCGGTGCTGAAGTACTACGGGGCCGAACTCAACAAGCGGCGCTATGAACTGCTGATGTCGATCGGCGGCAGCGAAGCGCTGGAATGGGAGAGCGAGCGCAGCCAGGATGGCGCCACCGCGCGCGGCTGGCTGCGCAGCAAAGCCAACTCGATCGAGGGCGGCACGAGCGAAGTGCAGCTCAATATTGTTGCCAAGCGCCTGCTTGGCTTGCCCGGCGCCTGACCCCGCCTGAACGCCACGCTTCGAAAACGACCATGGCCATCGTATTGAACCAGACCCAGGAGATGCTGCGGGACAGCGCCCTGGCATTCCTGCGCGAAAGCGCGCCGGTCGCGATGTTGCGCAAGCTGCGCGATACGCGCGACGAGACCGGCTTCTCGACCCAACTCTGGAAGGACTTCGCCGGACTGGGCTTTGCCGGCGTGCTGATCCCCGAGCAGTATGGCGGCAGCGAGCTTGGTGTGGTGGAGGCTGGCGTCCTCATGGAAGCGCTTGGCCGCACGCTGGCGCCCACGCCATTCTTCTCCACCGCCTTGCTTGGCGCATCGCTGATCTCACGGTGCGGCAGCGAAGCGCAAAAGGCGAAGCTGTTGCCAGCCATCGCCGCCGGCAAGCACCTGACGGCACTGGCGATCGACGAGAGCGCGGCGCACCGGCCGGAACGGCAGGCGCTGCGTGCGGCGCAGCAGGACGGTGGCTACGTGCTCAATGGCGCCAAGGTGTTCGTCATCGACGGGCATATCGCGGATACGCCGATCGTAGTGGGCCGCACTAGTGGCGACACGGCCGACCCGGATGGCATCACGCTCTTCCTGGTTCCGCGTGGCAGCGATGGCATCGACATCGAGCGTACCGTGATGGCGGATGCCCGCAATGCGGCCCGGGTTCGGTTCCGGGATGTTCGGGTCGACGCCGGCGCCGTGCTCGGCCAGGTGGGCGGCGGCGCGGCCATGCTCGACCAGGTCCTCGATATCGCGCGCGCCGCGCTGGCGTCGGAACTCGTCGGCATTGCCGACGAGGCGTTCGAACGTACCTTGCGGTACCTGAAGGAGCGCAGGCAGTTCGGCAAGATCATCGGTGAATTCCAGGCGCTGCAGCATCGCGCCGCCCACCTGTTCAGCGAAATCGAGATCACGCGCTCGGCGGTGTTGCGCAGCCAGCAGTTGCTCGACGAAAGCCCCGCCCAGCCTGTTGCCCTCGTATCGGCCGCCAAGGCGCGGGCCGGCAGCACGGCGACGCTTGCGGTGCAGGAAGGCGTGCAGATGCACGGTGGCATCGGCATGACCGACGAGTTCGAGATCGGCTTCTATATGAAGCGCGCTTGCGCCGCGCAAACACTGCTCGGCGATACCAACTTCCACGCGCATCGCTGGGCCACGCTGCGCGGCTACTGAGCGCCGCAGCGCACCATCCTGAAACCGTTTCGCAGGTCTTCCGCGCGCAGGCGCGGGGCCTGCGCTCGCCCTCGCTCCTGCGCTGGCGGGTTTGCATTGCACAACGTGCGCGCCGCGAACGCGGACCCTAGGTAAATCCACTAGACATTCAAGGGCGAGTTCGGTTGTCACGAATTAGAACTCTGGGTATGCTAAGTACGCTATCTGCATAAACAGCAGTCCGGTGGAAAATCGTCGTGCGGATTCTCTATTTCTGGTTGTAGTTCGCTTTATTTGAGCGTAAAGCGATTCCGGCGTGCGGCACGGGTCAGCCACATGAAGCACCGAACAGGAGATGCTATGGTCGGGGCGGCAAGAATTATCGTATCTACGGTATCTTTCTTCGAAGCGGGCGCCACGCTATGAGCGCCTACATCCTGCGCCGCTTGCTGGCGCTGCTGCCGACGCTGCTGTTCGCCAGCCTGATCGTCTTCGTGATCGTGCGCATGGTGCCGGGCGATGTGGTTGACCTGATGCTGAGCCAGAACGACATCAGCGCCGATGCAAAAAGCCGCGACGACCTGATCCGCGCGCTCGGGCTGGACCAGCCGATGTGGCGCCAGTACCTGCACTGGGTCGGCAGCATCGCGCTGCACGGCGACCTGGGCCAGTCGCTGTGGCAGGGCGAGCCGGTGCTGAAGATGGTGGTGGCGCGCATGCCTGCGACGTTTTCGCTCGGCGCGCTGGCCTTGTTCGTGGCGCTGTCGGTAGCGTTGCCCGTCGGCGTGCTGTCGGCCATCCGGCAGGACACCGCGGCCGACTACGTGGCGCGCTCCTTCTCCATCCTGATGCTCGCGGTGCCGAGCTTCTGGCTGGGCACGATGGTCATGGTGTTTCCCTCGGTGTGGTGGGGCTGGTCGCCGGAGGTACGCTACGTCCCCTTCCTTGAAGATCCGCTCCAGCACATCAGCAACATGCTGGTGCCCGCCATCATCCTCGGCATGGCGCTGTCCGCCATCACCATGCGGATGACGCGCACGATGATGCTGGAGGTGCTGCGGCAGGACTACATCCGCACGGCATGGGCCAAGGGACTGAACGAACGCCTGGTGATCCTGCGCCATGCGCTGCGCAACGCGCTGATCCCGGTGGTGACGCTTATCGGCCTGCAAGCGCCGCTGCTGATCGGCGGCGCGGTGGTGATCGAGCAGATTTTCGCGCTGCCGGGCATGGGATTGCTGTTGCTGGACGCGGTCAACCAGCGGGACTATCCCGTCATCACCGGTGTGTTCCTGGTGGTCGGCGTGGCAGTCATGCTTATCAACCTGCTCGTGGACCTGAGCTACGGGCTGTTCGATCCGAAAGTGAGGCATCGCTGATGGCCCGTCCAATCGCAAACGCCCCCGCAATCCAGGCGGTGCAACCGCCGCGGGAGATGTCCGGCACGGGTTGGGCTGTCGCTGCCCTTGCCCTGGTGAAGCGCCTTTTCCGGGAGAAGCCGCTGGGCGCCGCCGGCGCGGTGATCTGCCTGATTTTCCTGTTCTGCGGCGTCTTCGCCGACTGGCTGGCGCCATATGGCGTCAACGAGATCAGCATGATGAAGCGGCTGCAGCCACCGTCGTGGGCGCATCCCTTCGGCACCGACAACCTCGGGCGCGACATGCTGTCGCGCTGCCTGTACGGGGCGCAGCTTTCCGTGATCATCGGGCTGTCGGCCGCCACGCTGGCCACAGCGGTGTCGGTGGTGATCGGCATCCTGTCGGGCTACCTTGGCGGCAAATTCGACCTGATCGTGCAGCGCATGGTGGATGCGTGGATGAGTTTTCCGGACCTGGTGATCCTGATCGTGGTGGTGTCCGTGCTCGGCCCGGGCAGCTGGCAGATCATCGGCACGCTTGGCCTGTTGCTGGGCGTCGGCGGATCGCGCATCATCCGCAGCGCGGTGGTCTCTGTACGCGAGAACATGTACGTCCACGCCGCGCAGTCCATGGGCGCTTCCACCGGCCGCATCCTGTGGCGCCATATCCTGCCCAACGTGCTGCCGCCCATCATCGTGCTGTTCACCACGCGCGTGGGCACGGCCATCCTGGCCGAGTCCGGACTGTCCTTCCTCGGGCTCGGCGTGCCGCCGCCGGCGCCGACCTGGGGCGGCATGCTCTCCGGCAACGGCCGTACCTTCATGTTCCAGGGGCCCTGGCTGGCGCTGGCCCCCGGCATCTGCCTCACCGTGGTCGTCTATGCCATCAACGTCTATGGCGACGCACTGCGCGACCTGCTCGATCCGCGCATGCGCGGCACGCGGTAACGCGATACCAGAGGCCGGCGCCATGACGCCGGCCCGGGAGGATCCAGGGGCGCGGGCGCATCGCTTGCGTCGCGACTTGACGGGCGCAACTAGGAGACAACGATGGAGGGACGCGGTTTGAAAAGAACAATAGTCTCGGTGGCAACGGGCGTGGCACTGGCGCTGTCCGCCGGCGTGGCCAGTGCGCAGGCCGAAGCGCCGAAATACGGCGGCAATCTCGAAATCGGCTCGATGTATCCGACCATCTCGGCCTTGTCCTGGGACCTGGCAGACTGGAACTGGAAGCAGAACTACGATACCGGGCAGGTCTACGAGCAGCTCTTCGTGGCCGATCTTTCCAAGTCCAGGCGCAACGGCGGCAAATATGCCTTCCAGGCGGACGCCTGGCTGCCGGAGGATGCGATCCGCGGCGAGCTTGCCGAGAGCTGGAAGTGGGTCGATCCGCTGACGCTGGAAGTCAGGCTGCGCAAGGGCGTCAAGTTTCCCGCCAAGGCCGGCGTGATGGAAGAGCGCGAGCTGGTGGCCGACGACGTGGTCTTCAGCTATACCCGGATGAACAGCAGCGCCAAGAAGATCCCGACCTACTACGACCACCTCACCAAGGTCGAGGCGACCGACAAGTACACCGTGGTATTCCGCTTCAAGGAATACAACGCCGAATGGGATTACCGCTTTGGCTGGGGCTACTACTCCGGCATCATGCCCAAGGAAGTGGCGGCCGCCGGCGCTGGCAACTGGAAGAATGTGAACGGCAGCGGGCCCTTCCTGCTGAGCAACTTCGTGCAGGGCACTTCCAGCACCTATACCAAGAACGCGCAATACTGGGACAGCGACAAGATCGGCGGCAAGGACTACAAGCTGCCCTTCGTCGACAAGGTGGTACTGCGCACGGTCAAGGACGAGTCCACCCGCAACACCATGCTGCGCACCGGCAAGCTCGACGTGCTGGAGTATGTCCGCTGGACCGCTGTCGATGAACTCAAGAAGAGCGCGCCGGCGCTCAAGTGGTCGCGCTGGTTGTCGACCAATGGCCAGTACGTGGCGCTGCGCGTCGACACCAAGCCGTTCAACGACGTCCGGGTGCGGCGCGCGCTGAACATGGCGGTCAACAAGCAGGAGATCGTCAAGCAGTTCTACGGCGGCAATGCCGAACTGTTCGCCTATCCGCAGCATCCGGATTACGCAGGCTACTTCGAACCGCTGAGCGCCATGCCGGAACAGGTGAAGGAGCTGTTCACCTACAACCCGGACAAGGCACGCAAGCTGCTGGCGGAGGCGGGGTATGCGAAAGGCTTCACGTTCAAGGTGCAGGTATGCGCCTGCCAGCCCGAGCACCTGGAGCTGCTGCCGCTGATCGGAGCCTATCTCGAACAGGTCGGCGTGCGCATCGAGATCCAGCCGATGGAGTACGGCGCCTTCCTGTCGGCCATGACCACCAAGACCAATGCGCCCGGCTACCTGATGAGCAACGGGCATACCAACCCGACCACCACGATCCGCAAGAGCTTCGTGAAGGGCCAGGTGTGGAATGCTGCGCAGTGGGGCGATCCGAAGTACGAGCAGCGCGTGAACGAAGCCTTCCAGATGCGCGACCTCGGCCGCCGCCAGGAGGCATTGCGCGCGCTGACGCGGGACGTGCTGGCGGATGCGCCGTATATCTGGCTGCCGATCCCTTACCAGTACACCGCATGGTGGCCCTGGGTGAGGAACTACGACGCCGAACTGCGTGCGGGCGCGGTGCGTCCCGGCCCGATCTACGCGCGGATGTGGATCGACCAGGACATGAAGAAGAAGATGGGATTCTGAACCCGTGACGCGAACGCGCGGGCCGGAGCGCCCGGCCCGCGCAATACTGTCATTCAGGCAATTGGCCACTTTGCCACTTTGCCGCTCGGAGGAGGCGCATGACGCAGCCCATTCTGCAGGTGAACAAGCTGACTACGCGGTTCCGTACAGACCGCGGCGTGGTGACGGCGGTCGACCAGGTCTCGTTCGACGTGGCGCCGGGCGAGACGCTGGCTATCGTCGGCGAATCCGGCTCGGGAAAAAGCGTGACCGCGCTGTCGATC
This sequence comes from Cupriavidus sp. 01L45, assembly GCF_056399885.1. Classification (NCBI taxonomy): domain Bacteria; kingdom Pseudomonadati; phylum Pseudomonadota; class Betaproteobacteria; order Burkholderiales; family Burkholderiaceae; genus Cupriavidus; species Cupriavidus sp. 01L45. Next base: position 75,510 of record NZ_JBFTSG010000045.1, read on the forward strand.
CTCGGGCTGATTCCCAGCCCGGCCGGGCGGATCGAAGCGGGCGAGATCCTGTTCGACGGACAAGACCTGCTGCGGCTCAGTCCGGCGCGCATGCGCGCGATTCGCGGCAACCGCATCGCCATGATCTTCCAGGAGCCGATGTCCTCGATGAATCCGGCGCTGACCGTGGGCAAGCAGATCGCCGAGCCGATGAACCTGCATCAGGGCATGCCGTGGAAGACCGCGCTCGGCATTGCCGGCGAGCTGCTCGGCAAGGTGCAGATCCCGGAAGCGGAAAGCCGGCTGGGCGCCTATCCGCACCAGTTCTCGGGCGGCATGCGCCAGCGCGCCATGATTGCCATGGCGCTGGCCTGCAAGCCGCAGTTGATCATCGCCGACGAGCCGACCACTGCGCTCGACGTCACGGTGCAGGCCCAGATTCTCGACTTGCTGAAGGATCTCGCCAGCAAGTCGGACACGGCGCTGATCCTGATCACGCACGACCTGGGCGTGGTGGCGCGCTATGCCGATCGCGTGGCCGTGATGTACGGCGGGCGCATGGTCGAGACCGCGAGCGCGCGGGAGCTGTATGGCCATCCGTCGCACCCGTACACGCGTGGCCTGATGGCCTCGGTGCCGCGCATTGACGGCGATACCCGTCAGCCGCTGGTGCCGATCGACGGCCAGCCGCCCGACCTGACCGCGCTGCCGCCCGGCTGTGCCTTCATGCCGCGCTGCAAGCTCGCCTCCGATCAATGCGCCCTGTCGCGCCCGGCGCTGCGCGCCGTTCGCCCGAACCACTACAAGGCATGCTTCCTCCATGATGCAGACTGAGACACAGGCGGCGTCTGCCGCGCCCCGGTATGGCGAGATTGGCGACGAGATCCTGCGCGTCGAGAACCTCAAGGTTCATTTCCCCGTGACCAAGGGCCTCTTCATCAAGCGTCAAGTGGGATCTGTGAAGGCCGTGGACGGCGTGTCGTTCACGCTCAGGCGTGGCGAGACGCTCGGCCTCGTTGGTGAAAGCGGCTGCGGAAAATCCACGACCGGGCTGGCCATCATCAAGATGCTCGCCGCCAGCGGCGGACGGATCGCCTTCGACGGGGACGACTTCTCCACCTTCAGCAAGGCGCAGGAAAAGAACTTCCGGCGCAGCGTGCAGATGGTCTACCAGGACCCGTTCGGATCGCTGAATCCGCGCATGAAGGTGCGCGATATCATCGGTGAGCCGTTGGAGGTGCATGGCATGGCGAGCGACAAGGCGCGTTATGGCGCGCGCATCGCGGAGCTGTTGCAGATGGTGGGGCTGTTGCCCTACATGGCGGACCGCTACCCGCACGAGTTTTCCGGGGGACAGCGCCAGCGCATCGGCATTGCCCGCGCTTTGGCCGTGGAGCCCAGCCTGATTGTCTGCGACGAGCCGGTCTCCGCGCTGGACGTGTCGATTCAGGCGCAGGTGGTCAATGTGTTCATGGAGTTGCAGCGGCGGCTTGGGTTGACCTATGTCTTTATTGCCCACGATCTCGCGGTGGTGCGGCACATCAGCGACAGGATTGCCGTGATGTATCTCGGGCGCATTGTGGAGATCGCCAGCCGTGACGAGCTATATGCGAATCCGCGGCATCCCTATACCAGGGCGTTGCTGTCCGCCGTGCCGGTGGCCAGTGTCGAGGCAGAGGAAAGGCGGGAGCGGATTGTGCTGAAAGGGGAGGTGCCGAGTCCGTTGAATCCGCCGTCGGGGTGCAGGTTTCATCCGCGCTGCGCGCAGGCTACTGAGCGGTGTAGGGTGGAGGATCCGGTGTTGAGGGAGAGGGGGGGTGGGCAGATGGTGGCTTGCCATTTGGAGGGGTAGGGTATTGTTTTTTGGTCTGAATTTTCTCTAAATTTGATTTGAGTTTGATTTTAATTTGGCGGTGTTGGTTATTGCACCCAAAGGAATACGACATCCCCCTGCGGGGGACGCCGGTCACTCTTCTTTGCTTCGGCAAAGAAGACTAACGAGAAGAAAGCCGACCCTGCCGGGGGCAGAGCAATCA
>NZ_JBFTSG010000046.1:0-75512 GCF_056399885.1 Cupriavidus sp. 01L45
GACCGTGAAACGACTCCACGCCGATGATAGTGCGGATACCCGTGTGAAAGTAGGTAATCGCCAGGCTCTCCCTTGAAACCCCCCAGTACGAAAGTACTGGGGGGTTTTGCTTTTGCGGCTTCGTTTACGCTGATCGGTACACTTGTGCCTGATTCTTTGCGCCGGGCGTCAGCTGCACGCATAATCACTGTTCCGGCTGCCTTTGCGCGTCGCCCCTCTTAAATCATCCGAATGCCAGCCGACGGCGAAGCCTCGTGGTTTCTTTACCTGCTCGAATGCGAGGGCAACACGATCTACACCGGCATTACAACGGATGTCGAACGACGTTTTGCCCAACATCAGGCGGGAACGGGTGCTAAATATACGCGATCGCGCAAACCCATCAGGATCCTGGGCTGGCAGCGCTTTGATAACCGCTCTGAAGCCTCAAAAGCCGAGGCGGCGGCAAAGAAGATGACTTCTGCGCAGAAGCGGGTGTTTTGCGTGAGATTGGCGGAAAAAGTGGCCAGGACTCCTGGTGTCGATCCTGTTTGAGCTTTACCCCCGTACCGTTATCCACCGCCCATCGGCGGAACCCTTCTTGCCCACCGACAGTGCCCTCTAACCTTCCTTAAGTCTGGTTTAAGGATCGCGCTTTAGGATGGTCCTGTCGCGTCCAGCCAGCCCGGACGCCTGAGGTAACCAAGAAAGGGAAAACGCCATGATTCGCCAGACGCTCGCACGCTCAGCCATCGGTATTGCTGCCCTGGCCGCTCTTGCCGGGGGGTATACCTATCTGCAGAAGGAAGTCATCACGCCGGGATATGCCGCACAGGCGCCCGTAACGGCCCAGGCCCAACCCCTGGCTGTGGCGGCTCCCACCGATTTTTCCAGCATTGTCGATCAGTACGGCCCGGCGGTGGTCAATATCAGCGTGACGGCGCGCGCGCAACGTACGTCGGCGCAAGTGCCGCAGGGTATGGACCCGGATGATCCGCTGTTCCAGTTTTTCAAGCGTTTCGGACCGCAATTCCAGGCCCCGCAGAATGGCCAGCAGCAACTGGTGCGTGGCCTGGGCTCGGGCTTTATCGTTAGCCCGGATGGCCTGATCCTGACCAATGCGCACGTGGTGGACGGCGCGCAGGAGGTGACTGTCAAGCTGACCGATCGCCGTGAATTCAAGGCCAAGGTCCTTGGTGCGGACGCACAAACGGACGTGGCGGTGATCAAGATCGATGCCAAGGAATTACCAACGGTACGCCTGGGCGACCCCTCGCGCGTGCGCGTGGGTGAGCCGGTGCTGGCCATTGGCTCGCCTTATGGTTTTGAGAATACCGTGACCGCCGGCATCGTCAGCGCGAAATCGCGCTCCTTGCCCGACGATACTTATGTGCCGTTCATTCAGACCGACGTAGCTGTCAATCCCGGCAACTCGGGCGGACCGCTGTTCAACCAGCGAGGCGAAGTGATCGGCATCAACTCGCAGATCTACAGCCAGACCGGTGGTTATCAGGGGCTGTCGTTCTCGATCCCGATCGACGTGGCAACCAAGGTGCAGGCGCAACTGGTGGCGCATGGCAAGGTCACGCGCGGCCGCCTCGGTATCGGCGTGCAGGAGGTCAACCAGGCCCTGGCGCAATCGTTCGGGCTGCCAAAGCCTAGCGGCGCGCTGGTCAATTCGGTCGAGCCGGACAGCCCGGCAGCCAAGGCTGGCCTGAAGCCGGGCGACGTGATCGTGCAACTCGGCAACGACGTGATCGATCACTCTGGCGACCTGCCGGAACATGTGGCGGATATCACCCCAGGTACGCAGACGTCGCTGAAGGTGATCCGCAAGGGCGAGCCCCTGACGTTGACGGTGAAGGTCGGTACGGCAAAGGATGCGGTCGTCGCCGGCAAGAGTCCCGCCAATGACACCGGCGGCAAACTTGGCCTCGCCGTGCGCCCGCTGAGTCCGACGGAGAGGCGCGACAGCGGCATTGACGGCGGGCTGGTGGTCCAGGATGTCGCGGGCCCGGCCGCAAAGGTCGGTATTCAGCCGGGCGACGTCATCCTGTCGATCAACGGTACGCCGATCAGTTCGGCGGAGCAGTTGCGGGCACTGGTGGCGAAGTCGGGCAAGCAGGTTGCACTGCTGGTGCAGCGCGACGATGCCCGTATCTTTATCCCGCTGGATCTGGGTTGAGAATGAAGTTAACAGCCGAGTTAACCACAGAGTTAACCGCGGTGTTAACATCGGCATGAAGTACGGGCGGGCCGGCGCGAAGGTATACGTGCCGGCCCGCCAAGCCTTATTGGGCGCCGAATTCCGGTGCAGAAGGGCTGCCAGAACGCTCGGTAACAGGTATTATCTCGACTGCGACGCAAGACACGCCGCGATGGCCTCGGCCATTGATGCGTAAATCATCTTGCTGACTCGATGACACAAGGAAGTCTATGCAGTTGGATTTCACCCGGACGTCCGCGACCACGGGGACCGAAAGGGCGCGGCGCCTGCCGCAAGCCAAGCCCGCCCCGCGCCGACGCAAGAAGGCCGAAGCCGCTCCGCATTGGGAGCGTGGCTACCGTTCGCACTTCTACCGCAATGAGCGCGGCGAGAAGCTGGGCGAGGTACGCCTGTCCGATCGCGGCGATATGCCGGTGGTCTATCACTGGGCGGCCGGTAATTACTCCGGCGCGGAGGGCTCGCTCGCACATGCCCGCATGCGCGTGGAAGAAACCATTGGCTTTGGCATGCGCCAGCTGGCGCTGTTTTAAGCAGACCGCCAACAGAACGTTTTTTTGCGAAGAACAGTACGCGCGCGCTCGGCGCCGCGTTTCAGCGGAGCGAACCGCTCCGGCACGGCCAGTCAGCTCCTCGCGTGGACATGACGCGGCCGGCACGGCAGACAGCTCTGCCTTCTCCCCGGCACCAACCTCCCAGTCGTCGGCAAGCGCTGTTCAATCGAGGCGGCGTTGCGCCAGCATAAAGACAGCTCCCGTCAGGGCAAGCACGGCGATCAGCCGGTAGAGATCCTCGCACGCGATCAGCCTGGCCTGTGTATCCACCAGTCCAGCCAGTTGCACGAGCGCGACCCGGTGGGCATGGATTGCATCGAGCCCGCGAGCGCCCAATACCGCTTGCGTTATGTCCATCCACTGCTGCGTCTGCTCCGGATGCTGRCCGAGCGCGCTGGTCAGGCTGGTATGCACGGCAAACTGCCGGTTCTGCAGGAGTACGGCGCCAAGCGCTGACGCAAAGGAGGCAGCGATCTGGCGAAGCAGGTTCTTGCTGCGATAGCCGTGGGCGAAATCGTCACCGGCCAGCGAACGAAAGGTCAGGCCCGCAATGGGGATGATGACCATCACGCCAAACAGTCCCTTGCCGACCAGCCCCCATGCCAGCGCAGCCGGACCGGCGTTGGGCGGCATCGAGGAAAACCACCAGGCCGCAGCGGCCATCAGCAAGAGGCCGCTCGCCATCAGCGGCTTCTTGCGCGGCAGGCGCGGAGCGAAGCGCAGGTAGATGAAGATGCCCGCCAGGCTAACCGTGGCCGCGAAGGTGTTGAGCCAGCCGGTTGTCGCCAGCGGCAGGCCTAGTGCCTGCTCGGCGTAGATCGGGAACACGTAGCCGCTCAGGTTGCTGATCAGGTAGTAAACAAAATACATGGCCAGCCCGGTCAGGTAGACCGGGTTGCGCAACGCCCGCAGATGGAGCACAGGCGTGCTGTGGTGCCATTGCTGCCAAAGGAACCCCATCAACAGGCCGATGCCCAGCGCGCAGATCAGGGCCAGCCGCAGCGGGTGCGAGAAGATATCGAAGCGGGCTTCCGTCATGGCGGCCTGCAAGCTCACCACGGCGGCACCGAAGAGCAGCAGCGGGCCCAGCGCGGGGCCGGAATCATCCTGATACGGCTCGGCATCGGGCAGCAGCAGCCAGGCACCCAGCGCTGCCAGCGCGGCGAAGGGCAGCACGCCATAGAACACGTCCTGCCACACGCCATGCTCGATCAGCTCCGCAGCCATGGCCGGCGCCAGCGCGGATGCCGTGAAAATACCGAGCATGAAGATGCGGGAGGCGCGCGGCCGGTCTGCCGGCGCAAACATCACATTGACCAGGATGCGGCAACTAGTAAACAGCGCGCCGCCACCGACGCCCTGCACGAAGCGCGCACCAACGAGCTGTGGCAGCGAATAGCTGGTGGCCGCCGCCAGCGTGCCCGCCATGAAGATCAGCAATGCGCCGGTAAGGTAATAGCGATAGCCAAAGCGTTGCGCCAGCCATTGTTGCTTGAGGATCATCAACATGCTGCCCACGGCGTAGGCGGCCTGGACCAGGGCGAAGCTGCGCGGGTCGGCATCGACGCCGCCGACGATATGGCTCGATGCGAACACGAACATGATGTTCTCGAGGAATTCCACTGACGTGGCCAGCGCGAGCAACAGCATGACCAGCGTCTGGCGCTGCCGATGGCTGAGCAGGCGCAGCCAGCGCAGTCCCAGCCGCAGCGGTTGCAGTGCGGAAGCTGTTTTCATGGTTCCAGCTTGAGCAGGTTCTGGTGCATGCGGCTCAGGGCGCGCGTGGAGGTGGCAAGGCCGCTTTCTCCCAACGGTTCCCAGGCCTCGGCGTAGGCAGCGTGCACGGCCGGCGCGACGCGCTGCAGCATGTGCAGGCCGGCGGCCGTCAGTACGAGTTCGGTACTGCGGCGGTCCTGTGCCGAGGCGTGCCGCCGCACAAGGCCACGCGCCACCAGGCCGTCCATCAGCCGGGTCATCTGGGTGCGCGTGGCGTCGAGCGTGATGCCAAGTTCGGACGGCAGGCTGGGCTGGCTGTCGTCGGTGGCGAGCATGCTGATCGCCAGGTATTGCTGCAGGTCCAGCCCGAACGGCGCCAGCGCCCGGTCGATGTGGCTGCGCAGCAGGCGCGCGGTGCGCATCAGGAGCCGGGAGGCCAGGATGAGGTCGCGCGGTGCTTCCGGATGGCTGGCACAGAAGCGGTCGATTCGGTCTTCGAACGACATGGTGGGGGAGTCGGGTGATGCCGGCGCAACAGAAACAGATTGCGCCCGGCTATTTAGTTACATACGTAACTATATCATATGAAACTAACCAGGGCGGCGACGTTCCTCAGCGCGCGAGCTGTCGCGACAGCCGCCGCAACGCTTGCCGCAGGCCCGCGAGTTCGCCGGAACGCAGCGCCGGGGCCTGGCGGCCGTAGCGCAGCCGGGTGTAGCGCTCGCTGAAATCCTGCACCGCTTGCGCGGCGGCAGGGAGGCGGCGCGCGGCCCGCGCGGCAAAATCCTGCGGTCCTTCCGCCGGCCCGCGCACGCACCCATGGCGTGCCAGGTCGCGACAGAAGCGGGCATACAAGGCTTGAACGGGATCGGCCTGGCGGCGCCTGAGCACAAGCGGCACGAGTACCAGCAAGCTCAGCGTCGCCAGCCCGGCCAGCAACGCCTGCGGCACGCTGTCGCCGATGCCGAGCTGCTGCATCAGGCGTGACTGCTGGCCGCGATCGTATTGCAGCACCCAGCGCTGCCAGGTGTAGACCATGCCGTCCATGCCCCAGCGCAGGTCGCGCAGCCAGCCGGGGTCCCGCACCGCACGCAGCGCTTCGATCTCGCTGGCCTCCAGCGCGGCGTCGATGCCGTGTTCGACACGGCTGGGCGCCACCGCGCTGGTGGGATCGACGCGCACCCAGCCGCGCCCCTCCAGCCAGATCTCCGCCCAGGCGTGGGCATCGGCCTGCCGTACGATGTAGTTGCCGCCGATCGGGTTGTACTCGCCGCCCTGGTAGCCGGTGATCACCCGCGCCGGCACACCGGCCGCGCGCATCAGGAAGACAAAGCTGCTGGCATAGTGCTCGCAGAATCCTCGCCGGGTATCGAACAGGAAGCTGTCGACCTGTTCGCGGCCAAGCGGCGCGGGCGACAGCGTATAGCTGAATGGTGCCGCGGCGAACAAGCGCAGTGCGGCCCGTGCCCGCTGCGCGGGATCCGCGTATTGCTCCGCCCATTCGGTGGCCAGCGCCCGGCTGCGCGGATTGCCGGGCGGTAGTGCCAGCGCCAGTTGTCGCGTCGGGAGATCGAGCGCCTGCGCCTTGGCCGGGGCCGAACGCGCGCGGTAGCGCAAGCGCCGGTCGATGGGATCGCTGGCGAAAAACTCGCCGTCGGCGTTGACTACCGCACCGGCACCCGGGTCGATCGCCTGGCCGCGGTCAAGCAGGAACAACCACTGGTGCTGATTGGGTTCGAGCGTGATGTTGTAGCTGATGCTGTTGCCAGCGGATGCCTTGCCTGCCATTTCGCCAAGGTCCCTGGCATAAGGCGGTGCCTCGTCGGTGGCCGGCAGGCCAGGTGCCGGCTGCGCGTGCCGCTGCCGCAAGGGCGCTGGCCGCCAGGTCTTGCCATCGAATTGCCACAGCACCAGCGCTCGCCAATACAGCGCGCTGGCGGGCAGCGGCTCCCCTTCCACGTCGGCGCGCAGCGCCACTTCTGTGGACTGCGTCAGCTGGCTCACGCTGCCCGGGCTCATGGTGTCGCTGATGCCGGTGGCGGCCACGGTCTCGGCTTGCGGCAGCCGCCACAGCGGGCGATCGAGGCGCGGGAACAAGACGAACAGCAGCAGCGCCCAGGGCAGGCCGATCAACACCAGGCGGCCGAGCAGCGGCCATGCCGCGAGATAGCCGCGGGCCTCGGGATGGCCCAGGAACAACCAGTTGCGCAGCAGCCAGGCGGCGATGGCAAGGCTATACAAGGCCAGCCAGAAAGGCTGGTCGAACAGGTACAGGCTCAGCAGCAGGTAAAAGCAGAGCTGGGTCACCAGCGTGGCGTCGGCCAGCACGCTGCTCTCCAGCAGCTTGAGCACGACGAAGGCGCCCAGCAGCGCCACCGACAGGTCGCGCCCCATGTTGCCGCCGGCTTGCCAGACCAAGGCGGCCGCGACCAGGATTACCAGCCCGGCGACGAGCGCGAGTATCAGGCGCGAGGGCAACGGCGCACGCTGGCGCCACAGCAGCCAGCGCCAGCTCATCAGCAACACCAGCAGGACGCTGATGGTGACGGGCAGGCTGCGTGCCTGCGGCGCGAGCACGAGCGCCAGCTGGCCCAGCAGCAAGCCATGCTCCTCGTGCGCGAGGGGGCGCGGCGACGGCTTCACGGCGTACCTTGCCCGGCCCGGTCCGGCCACAGCGCCAGGGCTTCGAGGCAGGCGCGGCGATGCGCGCCGCCGCGGCCGGGCGGAATTTCCACGCCGGGCAGGCGCAACCCGATCTCCATCGTATCGCCCGAGGCCAGCACCCAGGCGCACAGGCGCGAGAGCCGCGCTTCGGTGGCCAGTGCCGGCGGCAGTGCCTGCCAGTCCAGCCAGCACGCGGGCTGGCCGCCGGCCTGCCCGGTGCGGCTCAGCAAGCGGCCGGTGCGCGCGCTATGTTTCCAGGCGACGCGATGCAGCGGGTCGCCGCTGCGGTAGCGCCGCAACTGGTCTATGCCATCGTCCGACGGCAGGGACGCCACGCCATCGTCCCCGGGCTGCGCGGCGAACGGCAGCGGCGGCGCGCCGGCTTCTGGCTGCGGGTAGACCAACGCGACCAGCGGCAGGTCGGCATGACTCCATACGCGGAACAGGCCAAAAGGAAAACGGCTCGATAAGGTGACGCGCGGCAGCGCCAGCCAGCCGCGCCGGCCGGTGGGCAGATGCAGCGTGAGCAGGCCACTGGCATCCCGGGCCAGGCTCAGGCTTGCCGGCAGCGCCCCGGCCTGGGATGGCAGGCTTGCCTCGATGCCGATGCGTACCCGTGCGTCGGTGCCTGCAATGCCGGCGATCCGCAGGCTGAAGGCCGCGGGCTCGCCGGCAAACGCTGGCTCCGTGCCGGCGCCGGCGACTGTCATGTCGAGCAGGTTGCGGTAGGCGTGCCACATGCAGGCCATGCCGATGCCGCCGAGCAGGAAGGTGAGGGCGAAGCCCAGGCTGATGTTGTAGTTCAGCGAGGTCAGCAACATGGCCAGCAGCAACAGCGCGAAGCCCAGGCCGGCGCGGCCGGGCAGGATATACAAGTGGCGGCGATCGAGCGTCACCACGCCTTGCCGGGGCGGGCGCTGGCGCTGCAGCCAGGGTGGCGAGGCCCAGGCCCGGCGCTTGCGGGCAGGCGCGGCCGGGGTCGCCATGCGCGGCGATGAGAACGGCCGGCTGCGGGACATCGCGGATCAGGGAATGGCAACGTCGGACAGCAGGCGGGCGAGCGCCTCCTGTCCACCGCCGGCGGCGCCGGCCGGCAGCAGCCGGTGGCCGGCCACCGGCGCGAAGACCGCTTGTATGTCCTCGGGCAGCACCATATCGCGCTGGTGCAGCAGTGCCCAGGCGCGGGCACAGCCCAGCAGCGCCAGGCCCGCCCTGGGCGACAGCCCGGCGGCAAAGGCAGCGTTCGCGCGCGTGGCCTGCACCAGGGCCAGTGCATAGTCCACCAGGGCAGGGCTGGCATAGACCTGGGCCGCGGCTTGCTGCAGCGCGCCCACCTGCTCGGCATCCATCACGGGCGTACCGGCCGCGGGTGTCGCCCCGCCGAGGTAGAGCACGCGCTCGAAGGCCGGATCGGGATAGCCCAGCGACAAGCGCATGGTAAAGCGGTCGAGCTGGGATTCGGGCAGGGCGTGGGTGCCGATCTGGTCCAGCGGGTTTTGCGTGGCGATGACGAAGAACGGGGACGGCAGGGCATGGGTGACGCCGTCGTGGGTGACCTGCCCTTCCGCCATCGCCTCCAGCAAGGCGCTCTGCGTCTTCGGCGGGGCACGGTTGATCTCGTCGGCCAGCACCACCTGCGCGAACACAGGGCCCCGATGGAAGCGGAACTCGGCGCTGTCGCGCACGAAGACGGACACGCCGATCAGGTCGGCCGGCAGCAGGTCGCTGGTGAACTGCACGCGCTGGAACTGCAGGCCGAGCGTGCGCGCCAGCGCATGCGCCAGCGTTGTCTTGCCCACGCCGGGCAGGTCCTCCAGCAGCAGGTGGCCACGCGCCAGCATGCAGGCCAGCGCCAGCCGGATCTGCCTGGGCTTGCCCAGGACGATGCGGCCAAGCTGGGCTTCCGCCTCGGAGAGCGATGCGACGATGCGTGGGCGAGCTGTCACTTGAGGCCTTGCGGGTCGGAAGGAGGACCCGGCCATTGTAGCGGCGCGTGTGTATCGGGGAACAGTCTGTTTGCGCACGCAGCACATGCCGGGCGCGCCGGATTGCCCGGCTTCTGGCATTATCGAAGCTGTCGGCCCTGCCAACCCCACATCCCCTGCAATGAACTCCCCGCTTGCTGTACCGCCGGGCGCCGCTTCCACGGCGGTTTCCACGGTTTCCACCGCTTCGGCCATCGCCCCGACCGCCGCTGAATTGAACGAACTCAACCGAGTCTTCCACGCCGACGGGTATATCGTGCTGCGCGGCTTCGCCCCGCCGCAGGTCTGCGACCGGATCGAGCAGGTAACGCGCGAGCAACTGGCCGCGGCGGTCCCGCCTGTGGAGTACGAAGCCGAACTGGGTTATCCCGGCGCACCCGCCAGCCGCGAAGCCGCGGGCGGCGGCACGGTGCGGCGCTTGCGCCAGGCTTACGGGCGCGACGAGGTGTTTCGCCAATGGGCGGTCGACCCCGCGGTAACGAAGGTCGTGGCGACCCTGCTGGGCGAGCCGCCGCTCCTGACGCTGGCGCATCACAACTGCGTGATGACCAAGCATCCGCACTATGGCAGCCAGACCGGCTGGCATCGCGATACCCGTTACTGGTCGTTTGCCAGCCCGGAACTGGTGACGGTGTGGCTGGCGCTGGGCCGGGAGGACGAGAGCAACGGCGTGTTGCGCGTCATTCCAGGCTCGCACACGGTTGCCCTCGAACCGGGCCAGCTCGATGCGGCGGAATTCCTGATCGAATCGCATCCGGGCAGCCAGGCCCTGCTGCGTGGCGTGCGGCCCCTTGCCCTGGAGCGCGGGGACGTATTGTTCTTCGATAGCCGGCTATTTCACAGCGCGGGGCAGAATCTCTCGGAGGCGGTCAAGCTGTCGGCCGCCTTTGCGTATTTCGGTGCCGGCAACCATCCGCTGCCGGGCACGCGTTCGGCCGAATTCGGCAGCATTGCGCTGCCCATGCCCGCGGCAAGCTAACCGGCATCCACCATGCTGGCTCGTCGCGGGCCAGCGCCCTGGCCGGCCTGTGGGCGATGCCGCAATGCCGGGCGCATCAGGTGCGCAGGCCGACCAGGTTGGAGATCTTCTCGGACGCGGCCAGCAGTGGCGGCAGGAAGTTGCCGGCCATCTCGTCGGCGCTGGTGCGGTTGGCCTGGCCACTGATATTGATGGCGGCGATGACCTGGCCGCCGCGGCTGCGGATCGGCGCGGCCAGCGACACCAGCCCTTCTTCCAGCTCCTGGTCGTTCTGCGCCCAGCCGCGCGCGCGGATGCCGGCGATGATGGCCTTGAGCGTTTCGATGTCGGTGACGGTCCGGCTGGTACGGGCGCGCAGGTCGGTGGCGCGCAGCACGCGGTCCAGCTCCGCATCCGGCAGGCCCGCCAGCAGCACGCGGCCCATCGACGAGCAATAGGCCGGGAGCCGGCTGCCGATGGACAGGTTGATGGTCATGATCTTGCGCGCGGGCACCCGCAACACATAGACGATTTCGGTCCCATCCAGCACGGAGATCGAGCAGCTTTCATGCACTTCCTGCGACAGCGCTTCCATGATCGGCTCGGCCAGGTTCCAGAATGGCATCGAGGTCAGGTAGGCGAAACCGAGGTCGAGGATCTTCGGCGTCAGGCGGAACAGGCGGCCGTCGGCGCGCACATAACCCAGGCCCACCAGGGTCAGCAAGATGCGGCGCGCGCCGGCGCGGGTCAGGCCACTGGCCTGCGCGATCTCGCTGAGGGTCTGGGCCGGGTGTTGGGCGTCGAAGGCGCGGATCACCGAGAGGCCGCGTGCAAAGGACTGCACATAGGTATCGCTCGGCTTCTCCGTGCCCGCGGCGGCGGGCTCCACGGAAGCATCCGTGGCCGGGTTGTCGGGATTGTCGGGAGCGGCAGGGCTGGCCATCGGTCAGTTCGGCGGGTTGCCGAATACGCACGGAAAGGCCGAAAGGGTAGAGGAAATGCGCGCAGTACGCCAGTGGCGCATGGCCGGGGCGCCGCCGCCACGGTGAGAACCGGCGCAGGCGTCCCGGCTGCCGCATAATGTCGCGCGTTTGGGCAACATTGCTTGTAAAGGAAACATCGTCCGGTGAACGAGACAATCCAGTGGAATGATTGGGAGGCCTTCTGCTGCGTGGTGGAGCAGGGCACCTTCACTGCCGCCGCGGAGCAGCTGGACTGCCCCAAATCCCGGGTCTCGGCGGCCGTCGCACGGCTCGAGCTGGCGATCGGCTCCAAGTTGCTCCAGCGCACCACGCGGCGCATGCGCCTGACCGATGCCGGCAGCGCGGTGTATCGCGACGTGGCTCCGCTGTTCGCGCGGCTGCGCGAGATCCGCCAGGAAACGCTGGCGCGCGAGGAACGCGTGCAAGGGGTGCTGCGCATCGCCGCGCCCTACGAGTTTGGCGCGCACCAGCTTGGCGGCGTTATCTGCCGTACGCTGGCGGCCCACCCGGCGCTCGATGTGAAGGTGGAGATCACACAAGGCATGGTCGATCCCATCCGCGATGGGTTCGATGTGGCCTTTGTGGCGGTGGATGCCGATCTTCCTGATTCAGGGACGGTGGCGCGGCGTATCTATCACGTCGAGCGGGGACTATTCGCGGCGCCGGCGCTGGCCGCTGGCCTGCACCCGCAGTTGCTGCCAGAAGACCTGGCAAACCTGCCCACCCTGACCACACCCGGCGATGACATGTGGGAGTTCATGCGCGAGGGCGAGCGCGTGGCGGTGCCGATCCGGCCGCGCATGCAGACCGCCAACGCCGAACTCCGGCTCCAGGGCGCGCTGGCCGGCCTCGGCATCGCCCGCTTGTCGCTGATCTATTGCGAAGCGGAGGTGGCCCAGGGGCGCCTGGTCAAGGTATTGCCGGACTATCCGCCACCGCCGCTGCGGATCTTCGCCTTGCTGCCGGACCGCCGGTTGCAGCCGCGCAAGGTGCGCGTGTTCATGGAAGCGGTGGAAGCCATGATGGCATCCGGATTGCTGGGTAGCGGAAACGACGCAGCCGCGCCCGGCCCGTGAAGGCGGCGCGGCTGCGGGGTCATGCGCAAGGGGCGGCTGGCAGGCCGGCCCGTTGGCGCCTGGCTAGGCTGTGGCCACTTCTTGACGACTACGGTTGATAGGCCACAACTGCTGTCTCTTCCATCCCAGGTGAATGCCGGGGCGCAATCAGGCGCCGTCGCTGAAGCTGCTGCGGGCTTCGTTCGTGCCGCGGGCGCCGTCGGTGTACGGGTCACGCGGGCCGTTGTGGGCACCATCCGTGAACGGGTCGCGGCGGCCGTTGTGGGCGCCATCGGTGAACGGATCGCGCGGACCGGTGCGGGCGCCGTCGGTGAACGCGTCCACCGTGCGGCCGATGCTGCCGTCGAGGCGGGCGAGGTCGGAAACCGGCGAGTTGGCGTGCGCGGAGGCGGCAGCCATCGACAAGCCGATGGCGCAGAGGAGGGTAACGGCGAGGGTGCGGGGCTGTGTGAGAGTCTTCATGATGCTGCTTTTTCCTTCTGGCATGTCGTGGTGTGTTCCACGTTGCACGTACTGTAGGCGGCCTTCTGCCCAGGAAAAAGAGCTAATCCTCAAAACACTGTTCGTCAGTCTGGATAATCCCGCCCGGATTTTTGGCCTGGACGGCCATCCGCACCCGCGCCGGCTTGAGTCAGAGACCGAAACGTGCGCCAAACAGCCCTGCGCCAAGCCGGGCAATGATCATCAGCAGGATCTGCGCGATCACGAAAAGGACCAGCGGCGAGATGTCAAAGCCGCCCAGGCGCGGCACCACGCGGCGGATCGGACGCAGCAGCGGTTCCGTCAGGTGGTTGATGGCAGGCGTGACCGGCGAATGCGGATTGACCCAGGAAAGGATCGCCATCAGCAGCGTGACCCACATCACCATGCTGATGCCCCACTTCAATACGTTGAGAACGGCAATCAGCAGGACCAGCGGCAGGTAGGGCGCGAGGTCGCCTCCGGAAAGCAGCAGCACGAGCAGCAGGAACACCAGGGCGGTCAGCCAGGCGCCGATCAGGGTCGCCCAGTCGATGCCGCCAAGGCCCGGAATGACCCGGCGCAATGGCCTGACCAGCCAGTCGGTAACCTGGAATACGCCTTGCGAGACGGGGTTGCGCGTGGGTAGCCGTGCCCATTGCATCCACAGGCGCAGCAGTAGCGCCATGCCGAACAGGGTGAAGACGGTATCGAGCAGGAAAAGGGCGATTTCCGTGAACATCGGTTTCGGTTCCGGTGGCAGTAGTGATGTCGGCAGTCAGGAGTGTCTGCGGACGCACAGATTCTGCCATACCCGCACAGGCGGCGGTCGAAACCGGAGCCTGCCTTTGTCAACTGGCTAACGCCGATGAGTCGGGGGACCGCCGGAGGCAGCCCCTATAATGAGCGTCGAGCCAAGTTCCCCCAGCGTCCGCACGCTGCCCCGCCATGACCCGCCAGCCTGCCGCATCCCGATCCCTGCTCGACAAGCAGGACTTCGAAGCCCTCTCCGATTTCCGCTACCAGTTGCGGCGTTTCCTGCGGTTTTCCGAAGATGCCGCGCACAACGAAGGCCTGACCGTGCAGCAGTACCTGCTGATGCTGCATATCCGTGGCTGCGCCGGCAAGGACTGGGCTTCGATCGGCGAACTGGCGGAGCGCCTGCAAGCCAAGCAGCACGGCGTGGTGGCGCTGGTCAACCGCTGCGAGGCAGCCGGCCTGGTCAAGCGCAAGGCCAATCCGGATGACCGCCGGATCGTGGAAGTCCATTTGCTCGCCAAGGGCGAGCGTTTCCTGAACCGGCTGGCCATGCTGCACCGGAGCGAACTCGAATCGCTGCGCGGCACCTTCCGCGTAGCGCGCCTTACGGCCTTCAACGACGATGGCGCGGAGCGCGCCTGAGCCGTCGTGAAGCAGGCGGCCCGGGTTTTTCGACCCAAACCGCATGCGCCGTTACAGGCAGTTACCATTCACAAGGCTCGGTGACACCCGAGGCGGCCCCGCGGCCCTAGACTCGCGCGCATTCCCACTCGCGATATCCGCAGGAGCTACAAATGCCTTTCCCCTCTTTCCCCCTTCGTACCAGCGCGCTCGCCCTGCTTGCCGCGGGCGCCCTGGCCGGTTGCGTGACCGCGCCATATGGCGGCGGGTATGGTGGCTACGGGAGCTATGGCAACTCCGGCGCGTATGGCAGCAGCACGCAGGCAAGCGGCGGCTATCCCGTTGCCTATCCGCAGCAGGGCTACTCGCAACCGGCCTACCCGCAGCCGGAATATCCGCAGGCCGGCTACCCGCAGCAGGCGCCGGTGCAGGAGAGCTACCCGCAGCAAGGTTATCCCCAGCAGTCCTATCCGCAAGCGGGCTACCCGCAGGCTAATACGGCCCAGGGCGCCTACGGCAGCGATGCCTATGGCGTGCGCTACGGCAACGTCGAATACATCGAGATGTTGCCCGGGCAGGCGCCGGCAGGCGGCGTCGCCGGCGCGCTGATCGGTGGCGTCGTCGGCGGCCTGCTTGGCCACCAGGTGGGAGGCGGCCGTGGCAATACGGTGGCGACCATTGGCGGCGCGGTGGCCGGTGCCCTGGCTGGCAACGAGGTCGAGAAGCGTACTACTACGGCGCCGCCCGCGTACCGCATCCGGGTACGCACCACCGACAACGGCTATCTCACGCTGACGCAGTCGACGCCCTACAACCTGCGCAACGGCGACCGGGTCAAGGTGCAGAACGGCGTGGCGATGCCCTACTGAAGGCGTGGCTGCCGGGTCTTCCATTGCGTAAGGGGTTCCCAGGTGGCGTAGCCGGTGCCGTGCACCCGCTACGCCACATGGCGCGATCTGTCCCACACCAGGGCGCACAGCTCCTGGCTCAGGCGCCGAACAAGCTGGCGTAGTCTTCCCGCAGTTGCCGTTTGAGCAGCTTGCCGGCGGTGTTGCGCGGCAGGTCCGCCACGAACACGATGCGTTTGGGCACCTTGAACGGTGCGAGCGCGGCGCGGGCATGGGCGAGCATCCCCTCCTCATCCGCGCCCGCGCCGCGCTTGAGCACGACGCAGGCCGCCACCGCTTCCACCCACTTGGGATGCGGCAGCGCGAAGACGGCCACTTCGGCCACGCCTTCATGCTGGTACAGGCACTCTTCGACTTCCCGGCTCGATACGAGCACGCCGCCGGAATTGATCACGTCCTTGATGCGGTCAACCACGTACAGATAGCCCGCCTCGTCCATATAGCCAAGATCGCCGGAGTGGAACCAGCCGCCGCTGAAGGCTTCAGCGGTCTGTCCCGGCTTGTCCCAGTATTCGGTAAGCAACTGCGGCGAGCGGTGCACGATCTCCCCGAGCTCGCCGGGTTTGGCATCCTGCATCTTCTCATCGACGATGCGGGTTTCCACGTTGAGCACGGGCCGGCCTGCCGAGGCAGGGCGTTCCCGGTGCGCTTCCGGCCCGAGCACCGTGGCCAGCGGCCCGATCTCGCTCTGCCCGTAGCAGTTGTAGAAGCCCAGCGCCGGCAGGCGCTCCCGCAGCTCCAGCAACACCGGTAGCGGCATGATCGACGCCCCGTAGTAAGCCTTGGTCAGCGAGGTCAGCTCGCGCGGATCGAAGTCCTGGTGGCGCAGCAGCGCGATCCATACGGTAGGCGGCGCAAAGAAGCTGGTGATGCCGGCCTCGCGCACAGTGCGCAGGCAAAAACCCGGCTCGGGGCTCTGCGCCAGCAAGATGGTGCCGCCCATCAGCAGCAGCGGCATCAGGAAGACATGCATCTGCGCGGAATGGTATAGGGGCAGCGCGGCCAGCGAATAGTCTTCCGGCTTGATATCGCACGTTGCAATCGCGCTCATGTACTCGGCCAGCAAGGCGCGATGAGTCATCAGCGCGCCCTTGGGCGCCGACGTGGTGCCGGATGTATACAGGATCTGCGCCGGCATGGCCTCATCTAGCGTGGCAAGAATATCCGCGCCGGGGCCCTGGGCGGCGGCGAGCACATCGCGCGGGCCACCGCCATGCAGGCTGCCCAGCAGGGGGCAAGGCAGGCCGTCGACTTGCGCGGCCAGCGCCGGATCGGCGAACAGCGCGCTGGCGCCGGACTGGTTGACGATGTACTCCACTTCCCCGCGCGTCATCGAGAAATTCACCGGCACATGGATCAGCCCGGCACGCAGGCAGCCCAGCCACAGCAGCACATAGGCATCCGAGTTCTTGCCAAAAGCCGCCACCCGGTCGCCGGGGCGCAGGCCCCACCGTTGCAGCGCCGCGCCCACGCTGGCCGCCGCGGCCTCAAGCTCACGGTAGCTCCAGCTGCGCTCGCCGAAGCGCAGGGCGATCTTGTCGGGACTGCGCCTTACCGCACGGGCGAGGGCATCGGGGACGGTGTTGCGCAGGACGCGTTGCTGCTCTGACTGCATGGTGGTCTCCGTTCTGTTTTTTTTAGGGTCCAGCAAGTCTTGAGCCGATGCCGCAGCGGGTCATGGGTCGATCATGCACGGATCAGTACCGATGGCGGGCGATGATGCGCGATGGCTGCGGCGTTGGCGCTCGGGAGCCAGGATACGGGCGGGGCGCCCGCGGTGCAAGGCACCCGGGCGAGGGGGACGCTGGGGGAGGCGCTGCGCCGCAGCTTGTGCAGCGCAGCGATGCGGCGGACGGGCTTACAGCGCGCCGGCGAGGAAGGTCAGTGCGCGGCCATGTGCCAGCGCGGCAGAGGGCTGGTGATAGGAACCACGCGCCCAGCAGTTGAAGCCGTGATCGGCCTGGGCATAGACGTGGATCTCCGCGCGCGGATTGCCGGCCACCGCGGCGCGCACCTGCTCGACAGCCTCCGCCGGGATGTGCGCGTCGAGCGCGCCATAGTGGAACTGCACCGGCACCTTGATGCTGGCGGCTTCCTTCAGGTTGTTCTGGATGCCGCCACCGTAATACGGGACCGCCGCGTCGACCAGGCCGCGCGCGGCGCTCAGGTAGGACAGCAGGCCGCCGAAGCAGTAGCCGACCGCCGCAATCTTCGCACCCGCGCCGAGCTGGGCGCGCAGCGCCTTGGCGGTAGCGGCGATATCCTTCACCGCCAGTTCCACGTCGGTCTTCTGGCGCAGTTCCATGGCGCTTGCCCAGTCATCGCCGGAGTAGCCCAGTTCCACGCGCGGCGCGTGGCGCCAGAATACATCGGGCGCCAGCACCACATAGCCGTCGAGCGCGTACTGGTCCGCTACCGCGCGAATATGCTCATTGACGCCGAAGATTTCCTGTACAAGCACGATGCCCGGCGCGCTGGCGGCCTTGCCGGCGGGGGGCAGGGCCAGGTAGGCATCGAAGGCGCCGCCTTCGGTTTCGACACGGATCCATTGGCTGTTGTCGGGCATGGTGGCTTGCTCCATCGGTGTTGGGTTTGAGGAATGAAAAGGTAACGCGGGGATAAGACGGCGGTAAGGCAGTGACGGGACGTAAATCCGGCAAACCGCAAGTGTGCCACTGTCCGGCCAGACGTGCCGGGCGTGCAGCAACCCGTGCCGCCACGCCGCCGTGGCGGGCGCGCGCTTGCCACGCGCCCGCCACTTCCCTGCCGCGTCGGCGCCGGATCAGCTCGCAGGGTGAACGCCAGGCAGGAACTCGATTCCGGTGCGCTTCACCAGTTCGCCATAGGAGATCGGCTTGCCGGGCCGCGCGGCGTCTGAATTCTCGATCCAGTGCGCCCAGGCCCGGTTCGTCGACGGGTCATAGACCAGCTTGTAGAGATACGTCGGGACCCAGACTTTCCCGCTGCCGATCGTGCGCACGTTCCCGTCGAATACCGGGCCCGTAATGACATAGACATCGCCGGTCGCGCGCATCGCATACTTGCGCGTGGCCTTTTCGATGGAGGCCCACGCCTTGCGGTTGTTCTGGCTGTATTGCGGCACGACGTTAGCCAGCGTGAACGATTGCGCCATGGCCTGCGCGGTCGGCTGATCGGCAGCAGGCGACATGTGTCCCCGGTCCAGTCCTTCATTGCCCTTGTAGTCGTCCAGCTCTGCCCGCTCCGAGCGCGGCAGGCGCGCATCGGAGAAGAAACGGTTGGTTCGCTCTTCGTCCTTGGCATCCATCAACTGCGCGCGCGACAGGCGCTCGGCAACAAAAAGCGGTGTCTTGCTGCGGCCGGAGTGCATGACCGCGAATGCGTCGTAGCACAGCGCACGCAGCTTGAGTTCCGGCGAACCCGGCGCCTTGGGTGCTGCCTGTTGCGCGAAGAATTGAGGGCACTCGGAAAAGCCACCGGAAGCGCTGGCCAGGCCGGAGGTCAGGCACAGAGCCAGCGAGAGGAAAAGCTTCTTCATTCGGGAACGGAATCCTTAAAGATCAGGGTGAACACCGCAGGCGTGCGCCGTGCCGGCGTTCATCACAGTTAAGCCCGCGCAAGGCGACCGCATGGACGCGAGGGCAGGCCGTGCGGCGCCCGGACAGTGGCTCGGTCCGGGCCGCGGGCGTCGGGCATTCTGCCAGACCGGGGCGCAATGAGCGAGGGAGATAGCGCAGGGCGTCAATGAGAGGGATCTCATCTCGCACGGCAGCAGCTTTTATAATCGCGCTTTGCATAATCATCAGACGCCCTCACTTCCACGGCGCATATCACCATGCTTAACCGGCTGGAAATGCTTAGGATCTTCTGCGCGGCGGCGGAGTCGGCTTCGTTCAAGGCAGCCGCCACCCGGCTGGGCACGTCCCCGCAAACCGTGACGCGCGCGGTCAAGGACCTTGAGGAAGCCGTGGGCGAACCGCTGTTCCACCGCAATACGCGTCAGATCCGCATCACTGCCGCCGGTGAGCGGCTGGCCGAGCGCGCGCGCTCGGCATTGCTTGATGTGGACAGCTTGTTCGCGCATCCGGCCGGCCGCTCGGACACCGAGCTCAAGGGCACTGTGCGGATTACCGCGCCCAGCACGCTCGGCCGGCTGCACTTGCTGGCGGCGCTGCGGCAGGTGGCGCTGGCGCATCCGGGCATCACGCTCGATATCCGGCTCTCGGACCAGATTGCCGATGTGGTCGACGACGAAATCGATATCGGCCTGCGCCTTGGCATGTTCCGCGACCAGCGGCTGGTCGCGCGCATGACGACGCGGGTGGGCTTCCATGTGGTGGGCACGCCGGAACTGGTGGCGCGCGTGGGCAAGCCGGCCGACCTGGCCGGGCTGGCCGCGCTGCCCACCACCGGCCTGATCGACCGCAGCAGCGGCCGGGCCTGGCCGTGGTATTTCGCCCAGGGCGAGCAGTTCAACCCGCGCTCTCCGGCCTTTCTTACCGACGATCCGGAAACCGAGATGGAGGCGATCCTCTCCGGACTCGCTTACGGCCAGTTGCCCGACTACCTCGCGCAGCCCCACCTGCGCTCGGGCCGCCTGGTCAGCGTGCTGGACCGGCATGCACCGGCACCGTGGGGCTTGTATATCTATCGCTCGCGCCGCAGCCCGGTGCCGATGCGCATCCGGCTGGTATTCGACGCGCTGGTGGCCTACTTCACTGGCAGCGCCGCCGTGGCGCCCTGAGCTACCGTTCTCTCGCTCGCCGGCGAGAGGCCGGCGGCAGCTATCCGTGGAGATAATTCCATCCGGTGGAATACTGAAATCAAAACATTTCCATTTTTGTTGATGCCGTCAGCCAACATAATCGTCTCGTCGGCAGGCAAACCGCCTGCGCACGGATACGGAGTGGATGATGAGCACAAATATCGCAGGCAAGGTCGTTGTCATTACTGGCGCCAGCAGTGGACTGGGCGAAGCCACCGCGCGCCACCTGGGCGCCGCCGGCGCCTCGCTGGTGCTGGCCGCGCGGCGCGGCGATCGTCTGGAGACGCTGGCCGCGGAGATCCGCGCCAAGGGCGGCAAGGCCGAGGTGGCGATCGCCGATGTGAGCCGGCGTGCCGATGTCGAAGCCCTGGTGCAGAAGGCGGTCGACAGCTATGGCCGGGTCGATGTCATGATCAACAATGCCGGCCTCATGGCCATCGCCCCCATGAGCGAGACAAAGGTCGAGGAATGGGAGCGCATGATCGACATCAACATCAAGGGCGTGCTGTACGGCATCGCCGCCGCGCTGCCGGTGTTCCAGAAGCAGGGCGCCGGGCACTTCATCAATATTGCCTCGGTCGCGGGCGTAAAGGTGTTCAGCCCGGGCGGCACGGTGTACAGCGGCACCAAGTTCGCGGTGCGCGCCATCTCGGAAGGCTTGCGCCATGAAGCCGGTGGCGCCATCCGCACCACGGTGATCTCGCCGGGCGCGGTGGACTCAGAGCTCAAGCTGGGCAGCAGCCACGCGGAGAGTGCGAAGACGGTGGGCGAGTTCTACCGGCAGGCCATCCCGGCGGACTCGGTGGCACGCGCGATCGCCTACGCGATCGAACAGCCGGCCGACGTGGATATCAACGAAATCGTGTTGCGTCCTGCCGTGCAGGAATTCTGAGCAAGGTGGCAGGCAGCACGCGCTCCCGCGCATCAGGCGGCGCGCGGCGTCGTCTTTCGGGACCGCATGGCCGATGGCCGCACCTGTTGCAGCGCGCGCAGGCTCTGGATGGCGTCCTCAATGGCCTCGATACCTTGCGTGAGGCGGTCGCGGGCCTGGCCCAGCGCGGTCTGGGTCTCGGCGTCGAAGATGGCAAGGTGATCCAGCGAGTCGACCTCGGCCTGCAACTGGCCGACCAGTCGCCTTAACTGTGCGGTACTGTGTGAAGCGGTGGAGCGGATTGCCATTGCGGTCTCCGGAAAGGCAGGGCGCACATTCGTAAGGTAGAACGTATGCGCGGGAAAGGACAAACACTTTCTCGGCGCATGCATGCGTTTTACGCATTTGGCAACACATCGCAACGGGCAACGCGATGGCATGATCCTTGCCGGCGCAAACACCGAGCCCCGGCCGCACCGTCTCAGAAAATCTGCCGCATGCCAAGCATGACACCGAACCGCGTCGTGCCGGCGGACGCAGTCACGGGGCTGCCGCCCCAGTACTCCGTCTCGCGTCCCGCGGCCCCGCCGCGCGCCCTGACCGCATCGACTTCCAGGAACAGACTGGTTCGCTTGGAGAACGCGTAGTCCGCCACGGCGGCCACGGCATCCGCCGATCCTCCCCCGAGCCACTGGGAGGTGGCCTGGAACTGCGTGGTGACGCCGCCGCCTTGCTGGTAGCGATAGTACGCGGCCGACAGGTGCAAGGCCGGCATGGCCTGATGCCCGAGTCCGGCAAAGTAGATGCCGAAGCGCGCGGCGCCGGCATCCTCGTGGCGGCCCATATGCCCCAGGTAGAGGGTGGTCTTGCCGACGGCGTACGAGCCGCCCGCCGACCAGTTGCGGATGGTGCCGGCCCCGTCCGCCGTGCGCCGCTGGTCGTACGACAGGCCAAGCGCR
The DNA here is from genome assembly GCF_056399885.1 of Cupriavidus sp. 01L45. Classification (NCBI taxonomy): domain Bacteria; kingdom Pseudomonadati; phylum Pseudomonadota; class Betaproteobacteria; order Burkholderiales; family Burkholderiaceae; genus Cupriavidus; species Cupriavidus sp. 01L45. The sequence continues at coordinate 21,461 of NZ_JBFTSG010000046.1, forward strand.
AGCGGTCCCTTCTGGTACATGGCGCCGCCCCCGAGGGTCTGGCCTTTGCCGGCGCTGCCGGGCTGCTCGCCAAAGCCGTAGTCCAGTTGCACCGTCACCGGCCCCAGCGTGCCCTTGTAGACCACGCTGTTGTTGATGCGGTAGTCCTGGAAGAAGATATCGCCGCCGAGGTACAAGGGGTCCGACCAGAAATTGCCCCAGCCCTGGTCCAGCGGATTGAAGCTCCAGCCCACGTTGTTCAGGGCGTTGTACTGCCGGCCGAAGGTGAGGCTGCCCCAGGCGCCAGCCAGGCCGACATAGGCCTGGCGGCCGAACAGCGCGTTGTACGCGGTCTGGCCGTTGTCGATGCCGAAGCCGTTTTCCAGCAGGAACACCGCCTTGTTGCCGCTACCCAGGTCGTTCTCGCCCTTCAGGCCCCAGCGGCTGCCGCCGATGCCGCTCGCCACCAGTTCCGCCTGGTCGTGATGCAGGCCATCGATATTGCTGGTGTAGCGCACCGCGGTGCTGACCACGCCGTACAGGTTGACGCTGGATTGCGCGTGGCTACCGCCGGCGGCGGGCAGCAGCGCCCCCGCAAGCAGCCAGCGCAGGGCTGTCTTGTGCATTGATGTCTCCTCCGGTCTGTGGGATAGCCAGGTGGGCGGGTGCCGTCCCCGGATTGGCCGCTGCTTACAGGTCGAGCACGATCCGCTGTCCCCTGGCCCGGGAAACGCAGATCATCATGGTCTTCTGTGCGGCCTTTTCGGCGTTGCTCAGGTACTGGTCGCAGTGCTGCGCCTCGCCTTCGAGAATGCGCGTCTCGCAGGTGCCGCACACGCCTTCGCGGCACAGGCAGTCGACGCTTGCCGCGTTCTCGCGCTCGATGGCCTTGAGAATGGTTTCGCCGCTGGCCACCTCCACGGTCCTGCCGGATTTCGCCAGCACTACCGAGAAGGCGCCGCCGCCTTGGGGCGCCGCGGCGAACTGCTCCCAGTGCACGCGCTCCCTGGGAACGCCGTGCGCCGCCGCCGCGTCCTGCACGGCTTCGATCAGCGGCTGCGGCCCGCATACATAGACATGCGCGCCGTCCTGCAGCCTGCCCAGCAGCGTGCCGAGGTCGAGTTTCTGCCCCAGGCTGTCGGCGTAGAAGCGGAAGCGGCCGCTGTCCGGCGCGGCGGCGAGCTCGTCGCGAAAGGCGCCATGCTCCGGGCTGCGAAAGGCGTAGTGCAGCTCGTAGTCCGCGCCGCGCCGCCGCAGTTCGTGCAACTGCGACATGAACGGCGTAATGCCGATGCCGCCGGCGATCAGGACGTGGCGCCGCGCCTCCTCGCGCAAGCCGAACAGGTTGTTCGGCGTGGTGATCGTCAGCGTATCGCCGGCGCGTACCTTGTCATGCAGGAAGGCGGAGCCGCCCTTGGATCGCTCCTCGCGCCGGACACCGATCTGGTAGCAACTGCGGTCCTCGGGCGAGTTCATCAGCGAGTACGCATTGCTGTAGCGCTGGCCGCTGTCTTCCATCTGCACGATCACATGGCCGCCGCCGGAGAAGCCCGGCATGGGGCCGCCTTCCGGAAGCGCCATCGTGAAGCGCTTGATCTGTGGCGTGACGTCTTCGATGCGGGTGACGGTGACGCGCATCGACTGGTAGGGGTTGCCCATGCTGCTTCCTTCTTTCTTCAGGCTTGGTATCACTCTCGTGCGTGGCTTACAGCGCCATGCAGAGGTATTTCTTTTCCAGGTAGTCGTCGATGCCGTAGCGCGAGCCTTCGCGGCCCAGGCCAGACTGCTTCACGCCGCCAAACGGTGAGACTTCGTTGGAGATCATGCCGGTGTTGATGCCGACCATGCCGTACTCGAGCTGTTCGGCGACACGCCAGACGCGGCCGATGTCGCGGCTGTAGAAGTAGGCGGCCAGGCCATAGATGGTGTCGTTCGCCATGCGCACCACATCCTCCTCGCACGAGAAGCGCACGACCGGCGACACCGGCCCGAAGATTTCCTCGTCGAGCACGCGCATGCCGGGCTTGACCCCGGTCAGGACGGTGGGCGCGAAGAACTGCTCGCCGGCGGCGTGCGGCTGGCCGCCGATGCGCAACTGCGCGCCCTTGGCGACGGCGTCGTCGACCAGCTCGCTGACCTTGGCCACCGCCGTGGGCGTGATCAGCGGACCGATCTCGCTGCCGGCGTCGAAGCCGTTGCCCACGCGCAGTTCGGCCACCTTGCTGGTGAACAGGTCGACGAAACGGTCGTACACCGCGTCATGCACGTACAGCCGGTTCACGCACACGCAGGTCTGCCCGGCATTGCGGTACTTCGCCTGCAGGGCGCCTTCGACGGCCGCTTCCACGTCGGCATCGTCGAACACAATGAAGGGTGCATTGCCGCCCAGCTCCAGCGACACTTTCTTGATGGTGCCGGCGCATTGCGCCATCAGCAGGCGGCCCACCGGCGTCGAGCCGGTGAACGACAGCTTGCGCACCAGCGGATGGCTGGTGAACTGCTTGCCGATGGCGACTGCGTCGCCGGTGACGATATTGAGCACGCCCGCCGGAATGCCGGCCCGCAGGGCCAGTTCGGCCAGCGCGAGCGCCGTGAACGGCGTCTCGTTGGCGGGCTTCACCACCATGGTGCAGCCGGCGGCGAGGGCCGGCGCCGCCTTGCGAGTGATCATTGCCGCGGGGAAGTTCCAGGGCGTGATGGCCGTGCAGACGCCGATTGGCTCCTGCACTACCAGCAGCCGCTTGTCCGCCGTGGGCGAGGGGATCACGTCGCCGTAGAGGCGCTTGGCTTCCTCGGCGAACCACTCGATGAACGAGGCGGCATAGCGCACCTCGCCCAGTGCTTCCTGCAGGGGCTTGCCTTGCTCGTGCGTCATCAGCACGGCCAGGTCTTGCTCGTGCTGCAAGATCAGTTCGAACCATTTGCGCAGCAGGCCGGCGCGCTCCTTGGCGGTGCGCTGCTTCCAGGCCGGCAGCGCGGCGTTGGCCGCCTCGATGGCGGCGACGGTTTCCGCCTCGCCCATCCGCGGCACGGTACCGACCTGTTCGCCCAGGGCCGGATCGAACACCGCCACGGTGTCGCCGGAGGCGGCGTCGCACCAGCGGCCATCGATGCAGGCCTGTTGCCGGAACAGCGTGTTGTCGTTGCGTTTCATGCTGGCTCCCTTGGCTCAGACGGGCTGGTATTGCTTGGCCATCTTCTGATGGAAATGCACGATGCCGTGCTCGCTGATGCCGCTGCGCTGCTGGTCGACCATGATGCGGCCCTGGCCGCGATAGCCGCGCGACTTCAGGCCGCGCTGCACGCTCTCCACCAGGCGCAGGTCTTCAGGTCGGAACACGTCCCGGTACCACTCGACGAGCTTCTGCTGCTCCTCGGTCAGTTCCTTGTTCAGGAAGTAGATCTCGTAGTGCTGCAGCGTGACTTCGGCGCTGGCCGGGAACTCGTAGATCACCGTCATGAAGTTGGCGCCGGGCGGCACGTTGAACATCGTGCAAGGCCAGGCCCAGAAGCCGGCGAAGCTCGGGTCCTTGACCGACTCGTCGAGCTTGAACGACTTCTCGGACGACTTGGCATGGCCGAACTGCAGCGACCAGTTCTCGTGCAGCGTGTGCCAGTACTTGTCCACTTGCACCGAGTCCGCGAAGCTGGGATGGGCCGGGCCGCAGTGGTAGCACTCCATGTAGTTGTCAACGATGCTCTTCCAGTTGGCCGGGGTCTCGGTCACGAAGCGCGCGCCCAGGTGCAGGTCGTCGATCACGGGGCAGGCTTCGCGCATGCGGGCCTGCAGGCCCGGCAACTGCGCTTCCACCGTGCCGGCGTCCGGGTTGAGGTTGATAAAGACGAAGCCGGCGTACTCCTCGACCCTGACCGGCACCAGGCTGGATTTGTCCTTGTCGAAGTGGGCGACGTTCTCGCAATTGCGCGCATGGGCCAGCTCGCCGTCGAGCTTGAAGGTCCAGGCGTGGTACGGGCRGGTGATCACGTTCCTGGCGCGGCCGCTGCCCGACAGCAGTTGGTGGCCGCGATGCGGGCACACGTTGTAGAACGCGCGCAGCACGTTGTCGCGGTCGCGCAGCACCACGATGTTCTCGCCGATCACCTCGCGCGTGATGTAGTCATTGGGCTGGGCCAGTTCGCTGCGATGGGCGATGCAGATCCAGCTGTTGGCGAAGACCTTTTCTTTCTCGAACTCGAAGATCGCTTCGTTGGTGTAGTACGACTTGGGCAGGGTCCAGGCGTTTTCGGGGTCGGCGCAAAAGTCTGGAGCGAGCGGAGCAATGTCTTTCATGATCGTTGTCTATGATGGTTAACTGTTAATCTATATTTAACAAATCGGACAAAAAGGAGACCCGTTGCCGGGCCGGCGTTTCAAAGCGTGGCGGCGGCGGACTGGTCGCGCGGGAGGGCTTCGGGTGGCTGGCCGGCGGGCGCAGGGGCGCCGGCGTTGCGCTCGGGCACGAAGCCAGCTTCGATGTCGTGCGCGGGCACCGTACCGAAATCCTGCAGCAGCCAGCGGAACAGGCCGAACAGCTTGATGGCCAGGATCACCAGGAACGGGATCGCGGTCAGCACCACGGCGGTCTTCATGGTGTCCAGCGATGCCTTGGTGAACAGCATGGCCAGGGGCACCAGCGTCAGCAGCACGCACCAGAACACGCGGCTGCCTGGCGCGGGGTCTTCGCCTTCGCGCATATTCCGTGTGGTGGTGGCGGCCACCGCATAGGCCACGGCATCCACGTGCGCCGCCAGGAAGATGATCATGATGAACAGGTAGGCCGCCAGGAACAGCTTGCCGGCAGGCAAGGCCAGCAACAGCATTTCCACCGCGGATTCGCCGCCATGCTCCTTCAGGATGCGCGGCACGTCGATGGCGCCGCTGATGTACTGGTGCATGCTGTAGCTTTCCAGCGCGCCGAAGAAGAACCAGCAACCGACGCTGCCGCCGAGCAACAGCGCGTAAATCACTTCCTTGATCTTGCGGCCCTTCGACACGCGGGCCACGAACATCGCCACGCCCGGCGAGTACGACACCCACCACAGCCAGTAGAACACCGTCCAGCCGCGGCTGAAGGTGCCGTCGCCGGTGGGATCGGTAAACAGGCTCATGTGGATGTAGTTCTGCAGCATCAGGCCCAGGCCGTTGACGACATTGTTCGCAGTGAACAGCGTCGGGCCCACCGCGAGCACCACGGCGGCCAGCAGCAGCGCGCCCCAGCACACCATATGGCTAAGGCGCTGCATGCCGCCGTCGATGCCGACATAGGCGCTGAGCGAGAAGATCACGGAGACGCCGACGATCACGATCAACTGCGTGACGAACGTATCGGGCACACCGCTCAGGCCCGACAGGCCGCGCGTGAAGGTGGAGGCTGTCAGGGCGATCGATACCGTCAGTGCGCCGAACATGGTCAGCAGGAAGATCAGGTCCACCGCCCGGCCCACGGGACCGCTGGCCTTGAAGCCGGTCACGGCCTGCACCATCGAGGCCAGGTTCAGGCCCTTGTTCTTGCGCACATGGAAGTGATACGCCATGGCGAGCGAGGGCAGGGCGTAGACCGCCCAGGCGCTCAGGCCCCAGTGGAAGAACGAATAGCTGATGCTGTACTCCAGCGCCTGGCGCGTACCGGTGGCGATGTTCAGGCCCGGCGACTGGTAGTAATAGACCCATTCCATCACGCCCCAGTACATGGTCGACGACCCCATGCCGGCGCAGATGAACATGAAAACCCACGACAGCGTGGCGTATTCCGGCTTGCCTTCGCCCAGGCGCACATTGCCGTACTTGCTGAACGCCAGCGCCAGGCAGGCGATGACGCAGCCGAAAACGAACACCTGGACAAAGGATCCGAACGAGCGCGTGGCCCAGTTGAACAGTTGCGACGCGGTGGCGGCTGCCTGGCTGGGCCACATGGTCATGGCGACCACGGTGGCGGCGACCGCAGCCACGGTGCAGCCTGTCAGGAACAAGTCCCTGCTGCTTTTTGTAGTACTCAATTTAGTCTCCTCCTCCATGCGTCCGTGCGCACGGAATGGTTGGCAGTTGCGGGGCATGGGGCCTTCTCCGGGCTCCTTGATGATTTTTGGAAAGTTAACCAATAAGTTACGATAACCATTGGTTAACGAAGCGTAGTCTAAGGAAGAATTCCGGCTTGCACAAGCGGGATTTCGCTTTACCTGTGCGCGCTCCTGAAAAATGCCGGGGTGGGCGTGGAGAACGATGCACTTCGTGCCGTGCCGCGCGTTCGGGACGCGTTGCGGAAGGTGTTCGCGTGTCGGCGGTGTATCCTTTCGGACTCTTAGGATTCGTTACTGGCCTGACCTCGGGTGACCCAGGCTCATGCGGCCGCTACCATGACAGAAAACAGCTTTGCTTTCCGCCTGAAGGAATTGCTCGAGCACAAGAAGCTCACGCTCCAGGCCGTCGCCACCGCGCTGGGGCTGTCGCGCCCCGCCGTCCATAAATGGACGCGCGGCGGCGAGATCGACTATGACAACCTGCGCAAGCTGGCCGCGTTCCTCAACGTCAACTGGATCTGGCTGCGCTACGGCGAAGAGGCCCAGCGCGAGGCCGAGTCGTCCAGCGCCGTGCCGTTGCCGATGACGATGACGGATGTGCGGCGCAAGTACACCGCCGAGATCATGGATAGCGAAGCCCGGATGAAGCTGGCGCAGGAGGCCGCGCGCATCGTGACCTGGGAGTGGAACCTCATCACCGATGCCGTCACCTATTCGCCGAACGTGGAAAGCGTGTACGGCTGGCCGATCGCCAGCAATGCCGACTTCTGGAAGCGCGCGCACCCCGACGATATCCCGATGATGGAGCGGATCTACGAGGACTCGCTGCGCACCGGCGAGCCGCACGAGTTCGATTTCCGCATCCTGCCGCCGGATGGCGGCATCCGCTGGATTTCCTCGCGCGCGACGCCGATCCGCGATGTCGAAGGCCGCCTGGTCAAGATGGTCGGCATCAGCATGGACAACACTGCGCGCAAGAAGGTGGAGCAGTCGCTGCGCGATCAGCAGGCGCGCTTTCGCGCGGTCTTCGAGCTTGCCTCCGAAGGCATGGCGCTGATCGGGATCGGCTGGCAATGGGAGTCGGTCAACGCGGCGCTGACCGGCATGCTCGGCTATGCGGAGGCGGAGCTGGCGGATATCACCTTGCCAGATCTGCTGGCGGGCGATGGCGAAGCGCTGCAGGCCCTGCTGACGGGTAGCGAGGAGCGTTGCGCGTTCGAAGCCCGCCTTGTGCGCAAGGACGGGCGGCAGTTGCCGGTCAGCATCCGGGCCGCGCTATGCCGCGACGAAGAGTCCGGGCAGCCGACGCACGTGATCGTGGCCGTCCAGGCGACCGGCAAGGCGACGGGCAAGGCGACGGGCAAGGCGACCGGCAAGGTGAAATAGCGCCGCGCCCCGCGGCGCGAGGCACGGCCAGAGCGCTTCAGGCGGCGAGGGCTTGCGCATCGGCCTGGCGCACCAGCGCGGCGATCGCCTCGCCCACGTCCCCGGTATGCGCGTCGCCGCCCAGGTCAGGTGTGCGCGGGCCCCGCGCCAGCACGGTCTCGATGGCGCGCACGATGGCGTCGTGCGCCTCGCGGCAGCGCGCGCTGCCGGCTTCATCCATGCCTTCGGCGCCGCCGAGGAACTCCAGCATCAACGCACCGGACCAGATCATGGCGATCGGGTTGGCGATGGCCTTGCCGTAGATGTCGGGGGCGGAGCCATGCACCGGCTCGAACAGCGACGGGAACTTGCGGTCCGGGTTGAGGTTGGCGGAGGGCGCCAGACCAATGGTGCCGGCGCAGGCGGGGCCCAGGTCGGAAAGGATGTCGCCGAACAGGTTGGAGGCCACCACCACGTCGAAGCGGTTGGGCTGGAGCACAAAGCGTGCGGTGAGGATGTCGATGTGCTGGCGGTCCACCGTCACGTCGGGATAGTGCTGCGCCATCGCGTCGGTGCGCTCGTCCCAGTACGGCATACTGACCGCAATGCCGTTGGACTTGGTGGCCACGGTGAGGTGCCGGCGCGCGCGCGAGTTGGCCAGTTCGAAGGCATAGCGCAGCACGCGGTCGGTGCCGACTCGGCTGAATACGGATTCCTGCAGCACCACCTCGCGCTCGGTGCCCTCGAACATGCGGCCGCCCAGCGAGGTGTACTCGCCCTCGGTGTTCTCGCGCACCACGAAGAAGTCGATATCGCCCGGCTTGCGGTTTGCCAGCGGGCAGGGCACGCCCTCGAACAGCCGCACCGGGCGCAGGTTCACGTACTGGTCGAAGTCGCGGCGGAACTTCAGCAGCGAACCCCACAGCGAGACGTGGTCGGGCACCTTGGCGGGCCAGCCCACGGCGCCGAAATAGATCGCATCGAACCCTTCCAACTGCTCGCGCCAGTCGGCGGGCATCATGGCGCCGGTCCGCAGGTAGTAGTCGCAATGCGCCCAGTCGAAGCGCACGAATTCCAGGCCCAGCGAAAAGCGCTCGGCGGCGGCTTCGAGTACGCGCAGGCCCTCGGGCATGACTTCATTGCCGATGCCGTCGCCAGGGATGACGGCAATGCGGAAGGGTGCGGGGGAGGTGGTTGTCATGGCGGATGGTTCACAGTCTGGATTGGGATGGCCCATGGTAAGGAATTCCCGTCGGAATATAATCGGCCAATCCGTGAACCGATAAAACACACTTCGTGAAGAATGACCTGCTCAACGAGGACCTGCGCGTCTTCATCGAAGTCGCCCGCAAGTCGAGTTTCTCCGCCGCCGCGGAGGCGCTTGGCGTGTCGCCGGCCTATATCAGCAAGCGCATCCATATGCTGGAAGCTGCGCTTGCGGTCAAGCTGTTCCACCGCACCACCCGCCGCGTGGTGGTGAGCGAGGAGGGCGAGCGGGTCTACGCGCTGGCGCAGCGGATCCTGGACGATATCGATCATCTCTACGAGGAAGTCTCCAGCACGCGCCGCAACCCGCGCGGCCTGCTGCGGGTTTGCTCCAGCTTTGGCTTCGGGCGCCGGGTGGTGGCGCCGGCCATCTCGGAACTGTCCACCCTGTACCCCGCGCTCCAGGTGCGCTTCGAAGTGTTCGACCGGCTCGTTGACGTGGCGACCGAAGGCTTCGATCTCGACATCCGCGTGGGCGATGAGATCGCGCCGCACCATATCGCGCGCCGGCTGGGCGACAACCGCCGCGTGCTGTGCGCGTCGCCCGCCTACCTGGCACGCCGCGGCCGGCCGCGCACGCTGGCCGACCTGGCCAGCCACGACTGCCTGGTGATCAAGGAGCGCGACCATCCCTTTGGCGTGTGGAAGCTGCGTAACGGCAACGCGGAGCACACCGTCAAGGTCACCGGGCCGCTGTCCTCCAATAACGGCGAGGTCGTGGTGCGCTGGGCGATGGATGGACGCGGCATCGTGCTGCGTTCACTGTGGGATGTGGGCCCGATGCTGGCCAGCGGCGAACTGGAGCAGATCCTGCCGGAGTGCGGTCAGGACGCGAATATCTGGGCGGTGTACCCGTCGCGCCTGACCAGTTCGGCCAAGATTCGCGTTTGCGTGGAATTCTTCGAGACGTTCTTTCGCGAGCGGGCCGCCTCGCATGGAGCCATGCGAGGCTGATACCGGCTTAGTCCGCGTGAATATTCGCCGCCTGCGCGATCTTGCGCAGGCGCGCGATCTCGCTGGTGACGCGCGCGCGGTACTCGGCGGCGCTGCCGTACTCCGGCTCGAATCCGTTCGCGGTCATGCTTTGCTGCAGCGCCGGATCTTTCATCATGCTGGCGATGGCGGTCTCCAGCGTCTGGCGTACCGGGACGGGAATCCCCTTGGGCGCGACGATGGCGAACCAGGTGCTGAGCGACACGCCGGGAAAACCGCTTTCGATCGCGGTTGGCACCTGGGGCAGCAGCATCGAGCGCGTGGTGCTGGTGACGGCGATCGCCTTGACCTTGCCGCCCTTGATCTGCGGGGCCGCCGCCACCACGGTATCGACCGACAGCGGGATCTGGTTGCCGATCAGGTCGGCCATGGCCGGTGCGCTGCCCTTGTAAGGCACGTGCAGCAAGCCCATGCCGGTGGCCGCGTTGATCATCTCGCCGGCAAAGTGCGCGGTGGTGCCGGCACCATAGGAACCGTACGACATGCCGCCCGGCGTGGCCTTGGCCACGGTTACCAGTTGCTTGAGCGTATCCGCCTTGACCGCGGGGTTGGCCAGCAGCACCAGCGCGGTCGAGCCCACCATGCCAAGCGGCTCGAAACTCATTAGCGAATCGTAGGGCAGGCGCGAGTAGGTGACCGGGTTGACGGTGAACGTGGTGGCCGCGCTGAGCAGCAGGGTATAGCCATCCGGCGCGGATTTCGCCACGTAGTCCGCGCCGACGATGGTGCCGGCACCGGCCTTGTTCTCGACCACCACGGACTGCTGCAGGACTTCGCCGAGCTTGCGCGCCACCAGGCGGGCGAGCACGTCGGTGGAGCCACCGGGCGGGAACGGCACCACCAGCTTGACCGGTTTGTCCGGGTACGGCGCGGCCAGCGCCGGCCAGGCGGCAGCCAGGGCCGCGCAGGCCGCCACAACCAGCGCGAAGCCCCGGGCCACGCTGCCGGTGCCATTCAGGGTCCATCTCGTCATGCGCGTTGCAAACATCTGTGTTTCCCCTTGGTGTTGCGATCAATGTGGTCGATGGGATCGAATGGCCGCCGCCAGCCATGGCCCCTTACAAAGCCGGCCGGATGCGCCCGGCCGGATTGGCCTGCTCGAACAATTGCGCGAATGCCAGCAGCGCGCGTTCGCCGCGATACTTGCCGACGACCTGCAGGCCCACCGGCAAGCCGTCTTCCGTGAAGCCGCAAGGCACCGAGATGGCGGGATGCCCGGTGATGGTGATGCGGTAGCAGGAACGCATCCAGCCAATATAGCTCGGCATGGCCACGCCATCGATGCTTTGCGGGTATTCGGTTTCGACCGCGAACGGCAGGACCTGCGACACCGGCGCAATCAGGAAGTCGTAGCGTTCCAGCAGCGCCTGCATGCGCGCGAACATGCGGCTGTGCGCACGCTCGGCTTCGGCTATCGCAGCGCCGTCCTGGGTCAGTCCCAGGTCGATATTCCAGCGCACGGTGTCCTTCATCAGTTCGCCGTGCTCGGCCCGCGCGGGGCCGTAGTTGGTCGCGAACGCCAGCGCCCGCAGCACCTCGAAGGCATGGTCCGCGCCGCTGAAGTCCGGCTGGGCTTCATCCACCGTGCAGCCCAGCGCCTGGCAGTGACGAATGCCATCCTGCAGGATGCGGCTCACCGCCGGCTCGAACGGCAGCCCGCCCAGCGTCGGGCTGACGGCGATGCGCAGGCCCTTGCCATCGAGGCGGGGCGGCGCGGCGAATTCCGCCGCGCCGTTGGCCATGGCCAGCGGGTCGGCGGAATGGTCGCCTGCCAGCACGCTGAACATCAGCGCCACGTCGGCCACTGAGCGGCCCATCGGTCCACCCACCGTGAGCGTGTTGAACGCATGGCTGGCCGGCGTCATCGGCACCCTGCCGATCGAAGGCCGCAAGCCCACCACATTGCAAAAGCTGGCCGGGTTGCGCAGCGAGCCGCCCATGTCGGAGCCATCGGCCAGCACGACCATGCCCGCGGCCAGCGCGGCGGCGCTGCCGCCACTGCTGCCGCCGGCGGAGACGTCGTGCCGGTAAGGGTTGCGGGTGGCGCCGAATACAGCGTTGAAGGTGTGCGAGCCGGCGCCGAACTCCGGCAGGTTGGTCTTGCCCAGCATGATGGCGCCCGCTGCGCGTTGGCGAGCCACCACGGCGCTGTCCTGGACCGGCACGAAGTCCCGGTACACGGCGGACCCGAAGGTAGTGCGCACCCCGGCGCTGAGGAACGAATCCTTGTGCGCCACCGGCAGGCCGAACAGCGGGCCGGGCGCGGCGCCGCGCGCCAGCGCCGTGTCGGCCGCATCGGCGGCGGCCAGCGCCTGCTCGAAGGTGGTGGTGACGATGGCGTTGATGGCGGGGTTGACGCGTTCGGTGCGCGCAATGTGCGCGCTGACGGCTTCGCGCACGCCCAGTTCGCGGCTGCGGATGGCGGCGGCCATCTCCACGGCGCCGAGGTAGCAGATGTCTTCCATGAGGTCCTGGTCTCCTTCGTTGGCTTGTGGTGCTCTCTCTCGACCCGCCGCGACGCATCAAGCTGTGGTCCGGAAGGCAGAGCGAGGCAGGGGCATGGCATAACGATAATGGCAGCCGTCCCTGCGTTGGCGTGGGCCGTGTCGCAATGCCAACAGCGTTCCCGGCGCTCGCGGGCGGCTTCGCGCACACCTATGGCGTGGCGCGGCGCATTATCCGCACCGCCGAGGTGCCGTTTGCGCGAGAAGGTGCCGCAGCGGCGGCAATGGGCGGCATTTCGGCACCATCGGCGCCCGGGGCGGACAGAAAGCTGCTTTCTAAAATCGGCAAGGCAAATACCGCGCGGGCTTATCATTGCGCAAAGGCCGACGCACCCGCTGGCGGTGGCAGCGGCCTGTCTTCCCCACCAGCGAAACAGCAACCATGAAGCTCACGTCGATCCACGCCGTTCCTCTCGCCTATTTCCTGGAAGTAGCGGAGCGCGGCTCGCTCAGCGCGGCGTCGGCCTCGCTGCATGTGGCGGTATCGGCGATCAGCAGGCAGGTGGCGCGGCTCGAGGCCGAACTGGGCGCGCCGCTGTTCGAGCGCGAGCCGCGCGGCATGCGGCTGACCGAGGCCGGCCTCGTGGTGCAGCAATACGGGCGCCGCGCCTTCCTGGATGCGCAGACCTTGCAGGCTGACCTGCAGGGTCTGCTCAGCGTGGCGCACAGCACGGTCAGGCTGGCCTGCACCGACGGCTTTGCGCGCGACTACATGCCGTACGCAATGGCCTTGTTCCAGCGCCGCTATCCCGGTGTGAGCTTCTCTCTGGAAGTGTGCGCCCCTGCCGCCGCCACGCGCATGGTGCGCGAAGGCCTGGCCGATCTGGCCCTGACGTTTGCCATCGCGGCGCAGGAGGGCATCGAGGTAGTGTATTCGGAGGCTGCGCCGGTCTATGCCTATGTGGCGCGCAAGCATCCGCTCGCGGCGCTCAAGCGCGCCAGCCTGAAGGAGGTGGTGGCATACCCGCTGGCGCTGCCCAGCGAGACCAATACCATCCGCCAGCTATTCGACCTGGCCTGCGGGCTGGAAGGCCTGCRCCCGCGCATATTGCTCAGCAGCAATTCGCTGAGCGCGCTGGTGGGTTATCAGGCGTACGCGGATGCGGTGTACCTGACCGGGTCCCTGGCGGTGCGCAACAACCTGCGCGCGGAGCGCCGCGTACTGGTGCCGATCGCCAGCCGGGCCATGCAGCAGCGCGCCCTGCAGATCCAGACCATGGCGGGGCGCCACTTGCCGCCGGCGGTGCGCGCCTTTGCCGAATGGCTGGAGGAGGACATCGCCGGGCGGCGCCGTGCCGTGCCGGGCCTTCCCGCGCGCCGGCGTGCCGGCGTATCGGGGGCCGCTTCGGCATGATCCGGCACTGGCCCGGTGAGCGCTGCAACAATCCCTTGTCAGCGCGTAACCGCGCTTGGGCTTTGCGTTGCCCGCTGCCTATGATGGAGGGGTGTATCGCGCGCACCGGACTGGCCGGCGTGCACGATCGTCTGCGGCCATCGGGCCAAGGAGAGCGGACATGTCAAACCACACCTACAAGCTGGTCGAGATCGTTGGCTCATCGCCGGACGGTTGCGATGCGGCGATCCGTAGTGCCATCGACAAGGCGAGCGAAACCATCAAGAACATCGACTGGTTCGAAGTGGTAGAGACGCGCGGCCACATTGCCGATGGCAAGGTCGCGCACTTCCAGGTCACGCTGAAGATCGGCTTTCGCGTGAGCTGAGCCGCGCGGCGGCGTCCGCGTGGCTGAACAGCCGGTTAAGCACCGCGTCGGGCGCGTCACGCAGGAAGTCGAGCATCTTTTCGACAAAGGGCGCAGTGGCGGTGCGCGGCACCTCTCGCACCCAGCGGATGGCCTCGTGCTCCTGGCCGCACAGCGCCAGCGCGCGCGCATAGTTGAACTGGCCACGGAAGTCGCCGCCCTCGGCCGCGCGGCGATAGTAGTCCATCGCCATGGCCGCGTCGCGTTCGACTTCCCAGCCGTCTTCGTAGAAGCCGCCCACGATGTTGAGCGACTTCGCATGTCCCATGCCGGCGGCCCGCCGGTACCAGTCCAGCGCTTCGGTCCGGCTGGCGGCTATGCCGCGGCCGAGCACCAGCGCGGTGGCCAGGTTGTACATGCCCCAGTCGGAGCCGCGTTGCGCGGCCAGTGTGTACCACTGCGCCGCTGCGTTGTCGTCTTGCGTGGTGCCCCAGCCGTTTTCATAGCAACGGCCAGCCATGTTCGCGGCGCCGGCATGGCCCGCGTGCGCGGCGTGCTTGAACCAGGCGAAGGCGCGCGCATCGTCGCGGTCAAGCCCGTGGCCGGCGAGGAACCACTGGCCCAGGATCATCTGCGCATCGAGGTTGCCCTGCACGGCCGCACCGCCCAGCCAGGGCAGCGCGAGGCGCGGGGGCTCGCGCAGCTTGTCCGCCAGCCCGGCGGCGCCGAGCTGGTCGAGTTCGCCTGGGGAGGCGATGCGGAAGGGGAGTGTGTGCAGTGTGTCCATGCGGGGCGGATAAAGTAAAAACGGCACACCGCGCCGCGAGGGTGGTGTGCCGTGTGCCGGCGCCGCGGTGTTTGCCGGGCGCTTGCGGCCGCTTAATAGCGCACGTTCAGGCTCAGGATGCCCTGGCGTCCGGGAGCGATCGACGCATAGTGGCTGGCGTAAGCCTGGTTGTAATAGACCTTGTCGGCCAGGTTCATCACATTGAGTTGCAGCGCCACGTTCTTGTTGATGCGATACGAAGCCATCGCATCGAAGCGCCAGTAGGAGGGCACCCACTTGTTGCTGGCTTCGCTGCCCCACACCTTGGACACATAGTAGGCACCGCCGCCCACCGTGAAGTTGGGGAACAGTTGATAGGTGCTCCACAGGCTGAAGCTGTCCGCAGGCGTATTGGGGAAGGACTGGCCGTTGGTGGCGCCAAAGGCCGAACCGGCCCCGCCGTTGTTGCGCAGTTCGCTCTTCAGGTGGGTATAGCCGCCGAACACAGCCCATTTGTCGGTGACGTTGCCGGAAAAGCCCAGTTCCACGCCATCAACGCGCTTGTCGCCGGCCATGGCAGCAGTGCCATCCTGCATCGTGATGCGGGCGTTGGTGGTTTCCACCCGGAAGATCGCCGCGGTCAGCGCCAGGCGCTTGCGCAGCACGTCCCACTTGGTGCCGATTTCGAAGGCGCGGTTCTTTTCGGGGGCAAGGTTGGAACCGGGATTGCGGCCATTGCGATCCGGTGCCAGCGCGTTGCCGTCGCTGCCCTGGGCCAGGAAGGAGCCGGCCGGCGTCGACGAGGTGCCGTAGGAGATATAGAAGCTGGCGTTCTCCACCGGCTTGTAGACCACGCCCAACTGGTAGTTGAAGAGGTTGTCGTCGCGTGCATACTCGGCGCGGGTGCCGTTGGCGGCGCGAGCTGCCTGGAACTCGGTGCTGTAGTGGTCGAAGCGCACGCCGGCATTGACCAGCCACTGCTTGTTCAGCTCGATCGAGTCGAAGGCGTAGACCGAGCTGGTGTTGGTCTTCGAGTTGGTCGGGTTGTTCACGCGGCTGATCGCGCCGGCCCAGGGATCGCTCGGGTTCGGGCTATACAGCGTGGTGCAGTTGTAGCCGCCGGCCGCGCCCGGGCCCTTCGGGCAGCGGTTGTTGCCCGTGTCCACGTTGTAAGTGTCGTTCTGGCTTTTTTCCTGCGCGAACTCCACGCCGAAGGCGTACTTGTGCTTGATCGAACCGGTGGCGAACTCGCCGGACAGGTCCGTCTGGTTGGCGATGGTATTGGCGGTGGAGATGCGCGTATTGGCGCGGCGCCAGATCATGTCGTAGTACAGGTTGCCCTGGCTGTCGTCAGGCTGGGTCCAGATGTAGTCCTGCGTCGTGCGTGCGATACGGGTCTGGTTGCGGAATTTGAGCGCCGGGCTGAAATCGTGCTCGAAGCGGATCGTGCCCATATCCGCGTTGTCCTTGCGGAAATCGCGGTCCGCCAGGCCGTAGTAGGTGTTGCGCGGCACGTTTACCGGCGAGCCGTCGCCGGCCACGCGCGTGCGCGGGCGGCCGTCGGTGCGGGCGTTGAAGGTGGGGTTGTTATAGGGGATGCCGGTGTCTGGCGTGTCATCAGACTGCATGTGGTAGTAGGACAGCGTCAGGCGCGTGTCGGTACCCAGGCCAAACGCCACGGACGGTGCAATGCCCAAGCGATTCTGGTGGGTGGTATCGCGCCCGGCGACACCGGCATCGTAAGCCATGGCATTCAAACGGAAGGCCGCATGTTCGGCGAACTTCCAGTTGCCGTCGACGGTGGCGCGCTTGTACTCCGCATTGCCGACGCCGATGTTGCCTTCGGCGAAGCTGGTCAGCTTGGGCGCCTTGCTGACGATATTGATGCTGCCGCCGGCCGAGCCGCGGCCGTCATAGGCGCCAGCCGGGCCCTTGGTGACCTCGACAGACTCGACATTGAACAATTCACGGCTCTGCGAACCGATGTCGCGGAAGCCATCGAGGAAGGTGCTGGCCTGCGCGTCATAGCCACGGATAAAAGGCCGGTCGCCAACCGGGTTGCCGCCTTCGCCGGCGCCAAAGGAAATGCCGGGTACCGTGCGCAGCACGTCGCTCAGGCTGGTCGAAGCGGTGCTCTGGATCACTTCCTGCGGAATGACCGTGATCGACTTGGGCGTGTCGAGCAGGGCGCCGGGCGTCTTGATTGACGAAGCGGTATCCGCCTTGAAGCCGCTTTCCGATGCGCCGTTGACGGTTACCGCCGGCAATTCGACCGCTGCCAGTTTGGTATCAGCGGATTGGGCAGCCACCGGAGCGGCTGCCACGGCCATGCCTACCGCACCGGAGAGGCGCGGGATGACGTTGTGTTTTTTGTTCTTCCTGATAACGACAGCGGTTTGCACAAAAATCCCCGATTGCTTGAATAATGTTGCGAATGAGATGGATTATCATTTGTGTTTATATGTCAGTCAAGACATACATATGAAGCGTCTGTAGCGAAAACGTTACATTTTGGCTTGGCGACACGGTGCTGCCTGCCATGGCCTACCCGCGCGGGTGGCCATGGCTCTTCGTGTTAACCGGCGTTCAATAGCGCAGGTTCACGTTGAGAATCGCAGTGCGCCCGGGGGCAATCGAGGCGTAGTGCGCCGGATAGGCCTGGTTGTAGTACACCTTGTCGGCCAGGTTCATCACGTTGAGCTGCATCGACACGTTCTTGTTCAACTGGTAGGCGGCCATGGCGTCGAAGCGCCAGTAGGCCGGCACCCAATTGTTGCGGGCCTGGCTGCCCCACACCTTGGATACGTAGTAAGCGCCGCCGCCCAGGGTGAGGTTGGGGAATAGCTGGTAGGTACTCCACAGGCTGAAGCTGTCCGATGGCGTGTTGGGGAAGGCGTGGCCATCGCTCGCGCCGAAGTCGGCGCCGGATCCGCCGTTGTTGCGCAGTTCGCTCTTCAGGTGGGTGTAGCCGCCGAAGACCGCCCACTGGTCGGTGACGTTGCCGGAAAAGCCAAGTTCGACGCCGTCCACACGCTTGTTACCGGCCATGGCCGCGAGGCCGTCTTCCAGGGTGATGCGCGCGTTGGTGGTTTCCACCCGGAAGATGGCGGCGGTTAGTGCCAGGCGCTTGTGCAGTACATCCCACTTGGTGCCGAGTTCAAAACTGCGATTTTTCTCGGGTGACAGCGCGCTGCCTGCCTTGGTCGGCGCCAGCCCGCTCGGCTCGCTGCCTTGCCCGACCACGGCACCTGCGGGGGTGGACGAGGTACCGTAGGACGCGTAGATGCTGGCGTTTTCCACCGGTTTATAGACCACGCCGAACTGGTAGTTGAAGAGATTGTCGTCTCGCGCATACGTACTGCGCTGGCCGGCGCCGCTGCTGGCTCGGGAGGTCTGAACCTCGCCGCGGTAGCGGTCCAGGCGTAGTCCGGCATTCACCAGCCATTGCTTGTTGAGCTCGATCGAGTCGAAGGCGTAGACCGATGCGGTGGTGGCCTTGTGGTTGGTCGGGTTGTAGGTGCGGGTGATCCGGCCGTTCCACGGGTCGTTCGGGTTCGGGCTGTACAAGGTGGTGCAGTTGTAGCCACTGGCCGCGCCCGGACCACTTGGGCATCGTTTGTTGCCTGTGGCTACGTCGTAGCTATCGTTTTCGCTTTTGTCCTGGGAGAACTCCACGCCGAAGGCGTACTTGTGCTTGAGGGTGCCAGTGAGGATCTCGCCAGACAGGTCGGTCTGGTTGGCCAGCGTATTGGATATGCCGTGGCGCTGGTTGGTCCGGCGCCAGACCATGTCGTAATAGATATTGCCATCGAAGCTGCCGTCGGGCCGCGTCCAGAGATAGTCCTGCATGGTGCGGGCGATGCGCGTCTGGTTGCGGAACTTGAGCGCGGGGCTGAAATCGTGTTCGAAGCGGATCGTGCCGACGTCCGCACTGTCCTTGCGGAAGTCGCGGTCGACCAGGCCGTAGTAAGTGTTGCGCGGCACCTTGAGCGGCGAACCGTCGCCGGCCAGCCGCGTGCGCGGGCGGCCATCGGTGCGCGGGACAAAGTTCGGATTGTTGTAGGGCATGCCGGTGTCGGGCAGCCCGTCCGATTCCATGTGGTAGTAGGACAGCGTCAGCCGCGTATCGGTGCCAAGGCCGAAAGCCACCGAAGGGGCAAAGCCCCAGCGCTCCTGGTGCGTGGCGTCGCGGCCGGGCACGCCGGCATCGTGATACATGGCGTTCATGCGCACGGCCGTGCGTTCGCCGAACTGCCAGTTGGCGTCGGCGGTGGCGCGCTTGTAACTGGCGTTGCCAACGCCGAAGTTGCCTTCGGCGAAGTTGCCGAGCCTGGGCGCCTTGCTGACGATGTTGATGCTGCCGCCGGCCGAGCCGCGTCCGTCGTAAGCACCGGCGGGGCCCTTGGTGACTTCCACCGATTCGATATTGAACATTTCGCGCGACTGCGCACCGATGTCGCGGAAGCCATCCAGGAAGGTGCTGGCCTGCGCATCGTAGCCGCGGATGAACGGCCGGTCGCCGACCGGGTTGCCGCCCTCGCCGGCGCCGAAGGCGATACCGGGAACGGAGCGCAATACCTCGCTGAGGCTGGTCGACGCCGTACTCTGGATCAGTTCGTGYGGGATGACGGTGATGGACTTGGGGATGTCGAGCAGAGGTCCGGGCGTCTTGATCGACGAGGTGCCGTCAGCCTTGAACTCGCTGTGCTGCGAGCCGCTGACGGTGACAGGCGGCAACTCCACCGCTGCCACTTTCAGGTCCCCGCCTGCCTGGGCGGCCACCGGCGCGGCCGCGATGGCGGCGCCAACCGCGCCCGTGAGGCGCGGGATCGCGTGCTTCTTTCTTCTGGTCCTGATAACTAGGGCGCTTTGCATGATTCTCCGTCGGCTGCGGTGGATTGAATAAGAATAAGTGTCATTCGTATTCAATCCGAGAAGCGTCGGAAAAATCTGCAATGCGTTGGGAAATTTCCCAAATGCGTGTTCTGATCGAACCGGCAGCGGCAGGCCGCGCTCAAACGCGGTCCGCCGCCAGGGTACCGTCCGCTGGCGCCTCAGAAGGTCCTCTTGCCGCCCTGGTAAGCGCTCACGATGCGGTTCATTTCCGCCACCAGCGCGGCGGGCTCACCGTGCAGGGTGCGCGCGATGCCTTGCATATAGCCGAGCAGTTCCTGCCTGGCGGCTTCGGCGAAGTCCATGGTCACCGCCTGGTCCTCGTACAGCAGCACGTAGGAGCGGGCGAAGCCGTAGAGCAGGAAGTAGGCAGCAGCGTGCGCCGGATCCGTGTCGATCAGTTCGCGCGTGGCGTTCTTCACCGTCACGAAGGCGTCGGTGCCAGGGAGCGAGTCCTGGAATTGCTGGAGGGTGGTTTCAAGCGTCATGGCGCAATGTGGGCTAGTGAAAACTGGGTCGGATACAAGGTGAGGGGACGCGCCGGCGATGGATCCGCGTGTCCGCTCATACGCTGTTCAGCATGCGCCGCAGCAGCGCGGCACCATCGCGTCCCTTATAGGCGCGCTGCCACAGGTCATTGACCATGGCGGTGTAGAGCCGTACCGCCTCGGGCGCGGCCGTCACCGTGGCGATGCCGGTGGAGACATTGGGAAACTCTCCGAAACGGAACGGGCTGGTTGCCACGTAGGCCTTGCCCGGCCGCTCGAAGACCTGGAAGGTGACATTGGGCATGCTGCCGTCGACAATGCCGATCTGCAGGCCGATCGGCTGCGCGTCGAGCAGCTCGATCACGCGTTCGATCTCGCGCCGGGCAGCCAGCGAGCGTTCCATGCGCACCGCCGGCGGCAGGTCCAGGCGCCCCACCAGCCCGAAATGCACGAAGCGCTCGAGCGAGCGCAGGTCGATCAGGCTGGTAATGGGCGGCACGCTGCGCGCGAACGATTGCTTGCGTTCCTCCAGCAGGGCCAGCAAGGCATCGATGGTCGCCGCCGGCGCCGGCTGCGGGCTCTCGGCCAGCATCTGCCGCAGATGGCCGGCGTAGTGGGGCGATGTCAGCAGGTAGGAAACCGGTTCGAAATGGGCAAGGATGCGGGTCGCGCCATGTTCGAGCTGGCGCATGCGCTCGATATAGGCCACCGCCGAGTGGTAGTACTCGGACTCGACCCCAAGCATCGACGCCAGCGAAGTGCCAAGCAGCTGCGCCAGCCGGCCGAGCGTCTCGATCTTGACAATGTCGCCCTTTTCCATGCGGTAGATCGCTGCGCGCGACACGCCGAGCTGCTCCGCAATGGCCTCCGCCCGCATCTCCGCCCCCAGCCGATAGGCGCGCAGCCGATTGCCGATCTCGACGAAATCAACGGGTGGGCCTGCGGCAAGGAGAGCGTCCATCTTGTGAGAATCTCAAAAATAAGACAGGGCCTATCCTAGCACGGCCCGCCGTCGCATGGGGAGAGATGTATCGAGCCAGGAAGCAACGCTGTCAGGCTTTCCCTTGCTGCAGGCCTGGCTGGTCAGGGCAACGCGGCGACGACGCCGATGCGCCCGCGAGTGCTCGGGCGTTGTGAATCAATGTGCATTTCTGGTGGGTAAGAGGGGACAATCTCCATTCGTCTGTCTCGTAAATGAGACTTGGCTAGATTTTTGGATGGCATGTATATTGCGGACCGCACGCCGGGATGGTAATCCGCCGATCCTTCGCATCACGCAAGACACACAAACTACACAAGACACAGAGATAGGAGCGCCCCTGGCGCAGAAAAGGAATCCGATGAAGAAGGCCCTTGCCACGGCGCTGTGCGCCGCCGTTACGCTCACTCTTGCCGTTGCCGCCGCGCCCGCCGGTGCCGCTGGCTATCCGGAACGCCCGGTCACCATCGTCGTGCCCTACGCCGCCGGCGGCAGCAACGACATGGTGGCGCGCGTGCTGAGCCAGCGTCTTGGCCAGGATCTCGGGGTTTCGGTGGTCGTGGACAACGCGCCGGGCGCCAGTGGCACCATCGGTGCCATCAAGACCATCAACGCCCCGGCCGACGGCTATACCTTGCTGCTGGGCTCCAACAGTGAAATCTCGATCGCCAGGCTGACCAACCCGAAGATCAAGTACGACGGCCAGCGCGATCTGGTGCCGCTGCGCATGGTCGGCTCGCAGCCCATGGTGCTGGTGTCCGGCGCGCAATCGGGCATTCGTGGCGTGGATGGCTTCCTGGCGCTGGCCAAGAGCAGGAAGGCGGTGAACTATGGCACCTCGGGCATCGGCACGCCGCTGCATCTGTCGGGCGAACTGATCCGCGGCGCCAGCAAGGTGGATATGACCCACGTCCCCTACAAAGGTGGCGCGCCGGCGATCGCCGACCTGATGGCCAACCAGATCGAGTTGGGCGTGCTGGTGCTGTCGACGGCGCTGCCGCAGATCAAGTCAGGCAAGCTGCAGGCGATCGGCGTGACTTCGGCCACGCGTTCGCATGCCGCACCCAATATCCCCGCGCTGGCGGAGAACAAAGCGCTGGCTGGTGTCGATATGCGTTTGTGGTTCGGGTTGTTCGCGCCGGCCAATACGCCCAAGGCGGTGACCGACAAGCTGGCCGACGCGCTCGCCCGCGCGATCAATGCGCCGGAGGTCAGGAACAATCTGTCCGAGGCTGGCGTGGACGTCGATGCAAAGGACGCGGTCGCCTTCCGTGGGTTTATCGCCAAGGAAACCGAGGCTTACCGCAAGATCGTCAGCGAAGCGAATATCCAGGAGTAAGCATGCCGATGCCCGGGCTCTCCGGGCATTGTGCCTGCATCCTTACAGGATGCGGATCTGCTTGACCTTGAACTTAGAGTCGCCGAAGAGTTCCTTGTCGTATTCGCCCAGCAGTTCCACCTGGGTGGACGCATCCACCGGCTGGCCGGCCGGCCACAGCTTCTTGTCGATCTTGATCCGGATCTGCCCGGTGCCGTCGTCGAACTGGTAGAGCTCGTGGCCGACGTTGTTGACGATTTTCCCGCGCAGCACGGCGTGCTGGTCGTCCTTGCCTTGCTCCGCCAGGGCCTTGACGGTAGTCGCCGGTACCGTGGAAGGGCCTACGTACTGTGCCTGTGCCATGACGGCCGTAGCCGTCAGAACTGCCGCGATCAGGATGCGTTTCATGGTTTCTCTCTCAAGAATGATTGGAACGTACCGGCTGGGGGGCGGCCACCTGGCCGGGCCATTGTGCCGGAGCCGGTGCTTTTGCACCAGCACGCAGGCGATTGTGGGTGGCAGGGGCTGAACCGAAGCTGAACGGCGAACGGGCAACGTTATGATGGCGCCTGTCGCGCGGTCCGCTCCGGACCATGCCCGGCTCACTCGCGCTCACTGCGGCCATCCACCAAAGGGATTCACATTGCGTTTTCTTCACACTGCCGACTGGCACCTCGGGCGCGTGTTTCACGCGCGCAGCCTACTCGAAGACCAGGCCTGGGTGCTCGATCAATTTGTCGCGCTGGTGCGCGACGCGCGGCCCGATGCGGTGCTGATCGCCGGCGACGTTTATGACCGCGCGGTGCCGCCTCCCGAAGCGGTCGCATTGCTCGACGACGTGCTGGCGCGCATTGTGGTGGACGCGGGTGTGCCGGTGGTGATGATCTCGGGCAACCACGACAGCGCGCAGCGGCTCGGTTTCGGCGCGCGCCTGCTGACGGCGCAGGGTTTGCATGTGGCTGGCCGCACCGAGCGCGAGGCGACCTGCGTGACCTTGTCCGACCCGGACGGCGAAGTGAAGATCTATGCCTTGCCTTATGCCGAGCCCGCTGCGGTGCGCGATGCCTTCGGCGTGGACCTGCCCGGCCACGAGGCGGCGCTCGCGGCGCGCCTGGAAGCGATCCGCGCGAGCCATCCGGCGCACGCGCGTTCGGTGGTGGTGGGGCATGCCTTCGTGATCGGCGGCGAGGCCAGCGAATCGGAGCGGCCGCTTTCGGTGGGCGGCAGCGGCGCCGTTGCCGCTGGTGTGTTCGACGGCTTCGACCTGGTCGCGCTCGGCCATCTGCACCGGCCGCAGACCTTTGGCCAGCGCATTCACTACGCCGGCTCGCTGCTGAAATACTCGCTGTCCGAAGTTACGCACGCCAAGTCCGTCTCGCTGATCGAGCTGGCGGGCGATGGCACGGTGACGATCGAACCGATTGCGCTCTCGCCCCGGCGCGACTTGCGCATCATCGAAGGGCAACTGGCCGACCTGCTGGCGCATGGCGCGGAGGACCCGCACCGCGACGACTATATCCACGCGGTGCTGACCGATACCGGCGCGTTGCTCGATCCGATGGCCCGCCTGCGCCAGGCCTATCCCAATGCCCTGGCCATCGAGCGCGCCGTGCTGGCGCGATCCGGCGAAGCCAGCGCCCCGGGCCAGCGCCTGCGCCAGCTCGATACCGCCGAGCTGTTCGCCAACTTCTTCAAGGAGGTCGCGGACGAAGAACTGGACGACGACAAACGCCGCGTGCTGGCCCAGTTGCTGGAAGGCATGGCCGCCGCCGAGAGGGAGTCCGCATGAGACCGCTACGCCTGAAGCTGCAGGCCTTCGGCCCGTTTGCCGCCAGCGAGGAGATCGATTTCAGCCAGCTTGGGGAGCGTGCCTTCTTCCTGATCCACGGCCCCACCGGCGCCGGCAAGACCACGCTGCTCGACGCCATCTGCTTCGCGCTCTACGGCGATACGTCCGGTGGCGAGCGCAGCGCGCAGGACATGCGCAGCGCCAACGCCGATCCGGGTTTGCGCACGGAAGTGACGTTCGAATTCAGCCTGGCAGGCCAGCGCTACCTGGCTACGCGTTCGCCCGCGCAGGAGCGGCCGAAGCTGCGCGGAGAGGGCACTGTCAAGGAAACGCCCAAGGCCCAGCTCGACACCATGGGCGAGGGTGGCTGGACCAGCATGGCCAGCCAGCCCAACAAGGTCGATGACCATGTGCGCAACCTGCTGGGTTTCGACAGCAGCCAGTTCCGCCAGGTGATCGTGCTGCCGCAGGGACGTTTTCGCGAACTGCTGACTGCCGATTCCAAGAGCCGTCAGGCGATCCTGGAGCGCTTGTTCCGCACCGAGTTGTACCGGCGCGTGGAAGAACTGCTCAAGGGCCAGGCCGCCGGCATCCGCCAGCAGGCCGAGCGGCTGCGGATCGAACAAACGGCCTTGCTGCAGCAGTATCAGCTGGAATCCGTGGACGCCTTGCGCGAGCAGGCAGCGGCGTTGCAAGTCCGGCTGGATGAACTCAGGCAGCGCGACGGCGCGGCGCGCACCGTGCTTGAACTTGCCACGCTGGCGAGCAAGCAAGGCGAGCAGACAGAAGCCCGCCTGCGCGAACAGCGCGAGACCGAGGCTGCCCATGCCGCGCTGATGGCGCAGCGGCCCGAGGTGGAAGCCGAGCGCCAGCGGTTGCTGGCCGCGCGCCGGGCCGCGCAGGTCCAGCCTTTCGAGCAGCATCTCGGACAGGCTGCGCAGGAACACCTGCAGGCGCAGCAAGCGCTTGCCGCGGCGAATGCGCGCGCCAGCGAAAGCGCCGTGGCGTCGGCGGCGGCAGCGGCGGCGCTCGAAGCCGAAATGGCGCGCGCCAGCGATCGGCAGGCGGCGCAAAAGCGTGTGACGGAACTGGAGGCCATGCTGCCGCAGGCGCAACGGCTTGGCGTGCTGCGGCAGGACTTGCAAAGCGCCGCCCGTGGGCAGACACAATCGGCGGCGGCCCATGCTGGTGCCGTGCAGGCGCAGCAGCAAGCGGCTGCCGCGCTGAAACAGGCGGAGGCTGAACTGGCCCAGGCCCAGGAGGGCGCTCGCGGACTAGAGACGATCCAGCTGCGGCTGGCGGGCCTGGCGCAGCAGGCGGCCACGCTGGACAAATACGCGGCCACGCTGGCGCACTGGGAACAGGCGCGCCGCCAGGCCGAAGCCGGCCGGCTTGCTGCCGGGCAAGCCGCCACACTTCAGGCGGCAAGCGCGCTCCGCTTGCGCGAGACGGAGCAGGCCTGGCGGGCAGGACAAGCCGCGCGGCTGGCTGCGGGCCTGCACGACGGCGAGTCGTGCCCGGTATGCGGCAGCGCCGAACATCCTCAGATGGCCCGGCCTATCGAGGCCCCGGTCTCCGACGAAGTGCTCGATCACGCCCGCGAGGCCGCGCGGCTTGCCGACCAGGCCGCGCACAGCGCGGCCAGCCAGGCGCAAACCGCGCAGCAAGCGCTGACGCACCGTCAGGAGCAACTGGACGAACTGCGCGAAGCCGTGACCGCCGCGGACATGCCGGCAGGCGCGGCGCAGGATCCGGCCGCTGCCAAGGCGCAACTGGCCGAGGCTATCCAGGCGTTACGCGCGCAGCAGCTGGCCGCCGGGGCGGCGGCTGGACGGTGCGCGCCGCTGGCAGCGGAACTGGAGCGGCTGCGCGGCGCGTTTGCCGCCGCCGATGCGTCCATTCGCGTAGCCGACGCGGCTGCGCAGGACGCCGGCCAGCGTCACGCCAAGCTGCAGGGCGAGTGGCAGGCGGCCAGCGCCCAGGTGCCGTCCGAATGGCGTGAGCCAGAGCGGCTCACCCTCGCGCTGGGGCAGGCACGGCAGGATCTGGCCGCGCGTGAAGCCGCGCTGGCCGCCGCGCAGTTGGCGGACAAGCAGGCCGGCGCCGGCCTGGCCGCGGCCCAGGCCGCGCAAGCCGGCGCGCAAGCCACCCTGGCCAGCCATGCGCTGCGCGAGCAGCAGGCTGGCGCAGCGTTCGCAGACGCGCTTGAGCAGGCGGGCTTTGTCACGCGCGAGGCCTATGCCGAGGCGCGGATGCCTGCCGCGCAGGTGGCGCAACTCGACGCCCGCGTCCATCGCTTCGACCTCGACCTGGCTGCCGCCGCGGACCGGCGCGAGCGCGCCGCGGTCGCCGCGCGCGACCTGGCCGCGCCCGACCTGCCGGCACTCAGGCAGGCCCAGGCGGATGCCACCAGCGCGCTCGAAGCGCTGGTCCGGGAGCAGGCCGACCTCAACCGCAGCCGCGAAAACCTGCTGCAATGCCAGCAGCGCCTGGACGCGCTGGCTGCCGCGGGCGCGGACATCGAACGCAGCTACGCGGTGCTCGGGCGGCTGGCCGAAGTGGCCAACGGCAACAATCCGCGCCGCATCACCTTCCAGCGTTTCGTGCTGGCGACCTTGCTCGACGAGGTGCTGGAAGCCGCCTCGCTGCGCCTGATGCGCATGAGCCGCAACCGTTACGAACTGCAGCGCGTGCGCGAACTGGGCGACAAGCGCGCCGCCGGCGGGCTCGATCTGGAGGTGTTCGACCATGACACCGGCATGACGCGCCCGGCGAATACCTTGTCCGGCGGCGAGGGTTTCCTGGCATCGCTCTCGCTGGCGCTGGGACTGGCCGATGTGGTGCAGTCGCGCGCGGGCGGGATCCAGCTCGATACGCTGTTTGTCGACGAGGGCTTCGGCACGCTCGATCCCGAGAGCCTGGATTTCGCCATCCGCACGCTGATCGACCTGCAGCAGGCGGGGCGGCTGGTGGGCATCATTTCCCACGTGGCCGAGCTGCGCGAGCGTATCGACGTGCGCCTGGAAATCCGTCCCGGGGCGGGCGGCAGCCGGGCCGAGCTGCAATTGCCATGAGGGGCGGGAGGTGACTGCCTCGCGGCAGCCCGAAG
Source organism: Cupriavidus sp. 01L45 (assembly GCF_056399885.1). Lineage (NCBI taxonomy): Bacteria > Pseudomonadati > Pseudomonadota > Betaproteobacteria > Burkholderiales > Burkholderiaceae > Cupriavidus > Cupriavidus sp. 01L45. The sequence continues at coordinate 48,628 of NZ_JBFTSG010000046.1, forward strand.
CGCGTAAGCTATGGTTTGCTCAGGCATACGCGGGCAGGTGCGCAAGGTAGCTTTCAACTGGCCTACGATCGTGTCCGACAAACGCACAAGCGATTTGCCGCCGCCTTGACCACCGTCGGATAGGGAGTGTAACCTGTTCATTCTGCGAATTGAAGTTCGCAGTTAGAACAAACCAGAATAATAAGAAAAACCAAAGTCTGTTGGATTCGTGTCCGGCGGTGCACTTTTGCAAGGAATTGCAAGGCGCGCAAGCCGGATGGCTCTTCCGGCAGGACTGTCCGGAGACAGCGTTTGCGTGCCGCCTGATTTCCCTCCTTGGCGGCCGGTTCCGGATAGTTCGTCCGGACTCTCGGAACTGGAACGCAAGTGATCAACAAGCTATTCGACTCCGTGGAATCGGCCATGGCCGACATCCACGACGGCGCCACTATCCTGATTGGCGGTTTTGGCATGGCAGGCATGCCGGCGGAGCTCATCGACGCGCTCATCGCCCAGGGCGCGCGTGACCTGACCATCGTCAATAACAACGCCGGCAATGGCGACACTGGCCTGGCGGCGCTGCTGAAGACCAAGCGCGTTCGCAAGATCATCTGCTCCTTCCCGCGCCAGTCCGATTCCTACGTCTTCGATGCCCTGTACCACGCCGGCGAGATCGAGCTGGAACTGGTGCCCCAGGGCAACCTGGCCGAGCGCATCCGCGCCGCTGGCGCCGGCATCGGCGGCTTCTTCACCCGCACCGCGTACGGCACGCCGCTGGCCGAAGGCAAGGAAACCCGCATCATCGATGGTCAGGGCTATGTCTACGAGACACCGATCCACGCCGACTTCGCGCTGATCAAGGCGCTGCGCGCCGACCGCTGGGGCAACCTGACCTACCGCAAGACCGCGCGCAACTTCGGCCCCATCATGGCGATGGCCGCCAAATGCCCCATCGTGCAGGTCAGCGAGATCGTCGAACTCGGCGAGCTGGACCCGGAACACATCGTGACGCCGGGGTTGTTCGTCAAGCGCGTCGTCAAGATCGACGGCGCCAGCCAGGCTGCCGCCTGAGCGCCAAGGAGATCCAGAATATGCAACGCCTGACCCGCGATCAGATGGCCGCCCGCGTGGCCAAAGACATTCCCGACGGTGCCGTGGTCAATCTCGGCATCGGCCTGCCCACCCTGGTTGGCAATCACCTGCCGGCCGACCGTGAAATCCTGCTGCACAGCGAGAACGGCCTGCTCGGCATGGGCAAGGCACCGCCCGCCGGCGAGGAAGACGGCGACCTGATCAACGCCGGCAAGCAGCCTGTCACGATCAAGCCGGGCGGCTCGTATTTCCACCACGCCGATTCGTTCGCCATGATGCGCGGCGGCCACCTCGACTTCTGCGTGCTCGGCGCCTTCCAGGTGTCGGTGAAGGGCGACCTGGCCAACTGGCATACCGGCGCGCCCGGCGCGATCCCGGCCGTGGGCGGCGCCATGGACCTGGCCATCGGTGCCAAGGAAGTGTTCGTGATGATGGAGCACCAGACCAAGCAGGGCGAGAGCAAGATCGTGGCGGAATGCACGTATCCGCTGACTGGCATGACCTGCGTCACGCGCATCTATACCGACCTGGCTACCATCGATGTCACGCCCGACGGGCTGGTGGCGCGCGACCTGGTCGAAGGCTTGTCCTTCGACGAACTGCAACGCCTGACCGGCGTGCCGCTCAAGCAGGGCGCTTCTGCCTGAGTGCCGGCCTGACCGGCGGGGCCACCCCCGGCGAGCAGCCTTCCAAGCTTCACGCTTTCACGTACAAGCAAGAGAGAGACAACCATGACCGAAGCCTTTATCTGCGACGCCATCCGCACCCCCATCGGCCGCTACGGCGGCAGCCTGTCCGGCGTTCGCCCGGACGACCTGGGCGCGGTGCCGCTCAAGGCCCTGATGGCACGCAACCCGAACCTGGACTGGTCCGCCATTGACGACGTGATCTACGGCAACGCCAACCAGGCCGGCGAAGACAACCGCAACGTGGCGCGCATGTCGCTGCTGTTGGCAGGCCTGCCGCAAAGCGTGCCGGGCGCCACCATCAACCGCCTGTGCGGCTCGGGCATGGACGCTACCGGCACCGCCGCGCGCGCGATCAAGGCCGGCGAAGCCGGCCTGATGCTGGCCGGCGGCGTGGAAAGCATGAGCCGTGCGCCGTTCGTGATGGGCAAGGCCACCAGCGCCTTCTCGCGCGATGCGCAGATTTTCGACACCACCATCGGCTGGCGCTTCATCAACCCGGCCATGCGCGCGGCCTACGGCGTGGACTCGATGCCCGAGACCGCCGAGAACGTCGCCACCGATTACAAGATCAGCCGCGAAGACCAGGACCTGATGGCGCTGCGCAGCCAGGAAAAGGCATCGCGCGCCCAGGCCGACGGCACGCTGGCGCAGGAAATCACCGCGGTGACGATCGCCCAGAAGAAGGGCGATCCGCTGGTGGTGGAGCGCGACGAACACCCGCGCGCCACCAGCATGGAAGCGCTGGGCAAGCTGCGCGGCGTGGTTCGCGCCGACGGCACGGTCACGGCTGGCAATGCCTCGGGCGTGAACGACGGCGCCTGCGCCATCCTGCTCGCCAGCGAAGCCGCGGCCCGCCAGCACGGCCTGACGCCCAAGGCCCGCATCGTCGGCATGGCCACCGCCGGCGTGGCGCCGCGCGTGATGGGCATCGGCCCGGCGCCGGCTTCGCAAAAGCTGCTCAAGCAACTCGGCATGACCATCGACCAGATGGACGTGATCGAGCTGAACGAAGCGTTTGCCGCGCAAGGCCTGGCCGTGCTGCGCGAACTCGGCGTGGCCGACGACGACGCTCGCGTCAACCCGAATGGCGGTGCCATTGCGCTGGGCCACCCGCTCGGCATGAGCGGCGCCCGCCTGGTTACCACCGCCATGTACCAGTTGCACCGTACAGGCGGCCGCTACGCGCTTTGCACGATGTGCATCGGCGTGGGCCAGGGCATCGCCATGGTGATCGAGCGCGTCTGATCGCAGCGGGTGTGGTTTCGGCGCCCGCGGGTTTCGGCCCGCGGGCGCCGTCTGCTAAAGAATGCCGCATCGCCGCCGTTAGTACCCGGTGGATGCGCAGGCTTTGAAGTTTCCCAACGCAAAGAAGCAGTGCGACTGGGCCGACTGGCTCGCCGGCTCTGGTCGCATCCCTTTCCAGCATGACCCGGCGCAGTTGTGGCCGGTCGGAGTACAAGATGTCCCTTCCCGTTGCCACGCTCGTTACCGGCGCCAGTTCCGGTATCGGCCGTGCCATCAGCGAAATGCTGCTGGCCGATGGCGTGACGCAGGTGGTCAATGTCGACTATGTCGCGCCCGCCTGGTCCCATCCCAATATGACGTTTTTTCAGGCCGACCTGACCGATGCCGCCGCGACCCGCGCCGTGGCCGAGCAGGTGACCTCGCGCTTTGCCGTCACCCGGCTGGTGAACAATGCGGGCGCCACCCGCCCCGGTACCGCCGACACCGCGCGCGTGGAAGACCTGGACTATGTCGTGGGCCTGCACCTGCAAGCCACCCTGCTGCTGACCCAGGCCTGCCTGCCCGCGATGCGCGCGGCGGGCTTCGGCCGTATTGTGAACATGGCCTCGCGCGCGGCGCTGGGCAAGCCGGAGCGCGTGGTGTATTCCGCCACCAAGGCCGGCCTGATCGGCATGACCCGCACGCTGGCGATGGAGCTGGGCGGCGACGGCATCACGGTCAACGCCGTGGCGCCCGGCCCGATCGCCACCGACCTGTTCCGCAAGAGCAACCCCGAAGGCAGCGAGCAGACCAAGCGCATCCTCGCCAGCATCGCGGTCAAGCGCATGGGCACGCCGGAAGACGTGGCGCGCGCCTCGATGTTTTTCCTGTCGCCGGAGAACGGTTTCGTGACCGGCCAGGTGCTCTACGTTTGCGGCGGCACCACGCTCGGCGTCGCACCCGTGTAGTAGTCCCTGGGCGTGACCGGGGCAATCGCGCCACGTTATCACGCCACAGCATTTAGTCAGTAAAAACTAAAAAGATGACCCGCGCCACAAGTGCGGGCTTACAGCGATCTATCCTGGAGTAAACATGAAATCCGATTCCCAAGCCCGCACCCTGCACAACAGCGCGCGCCGTCGCCTGCTGGCCGCCGGCGTGGCACTGGCCGCAACCGTTGGCGGCATGACCGGTGCAGCCTACGCCCAAGGTACCTACCCGACCAAGCCGATCACGATGATCGTGCCGTTCTCGGCCGGCGGCACCACCGACATCCTGGCGCGCATCGTCGGCCTGCAACTGGGCAAGGTGCTTGGCCAGCCGGTGGTGATCGACAACCGCCCGGGTGCTGGCGGCAATATCGGTGCATCGATCGCGGCCAAGGCGCCGGGCGATGGATACACGCTGTTCATGGGCACCATCGGTACCCATGCGATCAACCAGTCGCTGTACTCCAAGCTGCCGTACGATCCGGTCAAGGATTTCGCGCCGATCTCGCGCGTGGCGATGGTGCCGAACATCGTGGTGGTGAACCCCAAGGTGCCTGTCAACAACGTCAAGGAACTGATCGCCTATGTGAAGGCCAACCCGGACAAGCTGTCGTACGGTTCGTCGGGCAGCGGTTCGTCGATGCACCTGTCGGGCGAGTTGTTCAACTCGATGACCGGCCTGCATATCCAGCACATCCCCTACAAGGGCAGCGCACCGGCGGTGAACGACCTGCTGGGCAACCAGATCGGCCTGATGTTCGACAACATGCCGTCGTCGTATCCGCACGTGAAGGCCGGCAAGCTGCGTGCCATCGCCGTAACTTCGGCCAAGCGCTCGCCCGCGCTGCCGAACGTGCCGACCGTGGCGGAATCCGGCGTGCCGGGTTATGAAGCTACCTCCTGGTTCGCGCTGTACGCCACCGGCGGCACGCCGCAGCCGATCATCGATCGCCTGAACGCGGAAGTGGTGAAGATCCTGGCCATGCCGGAAGTGAAGAAGCAGATGGCCGACCAGGGTGCCGAGCCTCGTCCGGAAAAGCCGGCTGAACTGGCCGCGTTCATGAAGTCGGAAACCGCCAAGTGGGCCAAGGTGGTGAAGGCTTCGGGCGCCACGGTGGACTGATCGGTTCCTGATCGCCAGCCCGGCCCGGACGCAATGCCCGGCCTGCCGGCAGCCACGAGCCGGCCCTTCGGGGCCGGCTTCTTTACGTCCATGGCACAGAAAAAAGCCCGCGATTTCTCGCGGGCTTAATCCTGGCCCGCTCGAACAGGGCAGGAGGAGACAAGGGAGGAAACGACGGAAAGACGCGGCCGGCGCGGATCAGGCCAGGCTGTACTTCACGACCTGCTCTTCGACACCGACAAAGCGCACCAGCTGGCGCAGGCCGCTCGCGTACTCCTTGATATGGTGCCCTTCCGGCGTGTCCGGCAGGCGGTAATACACCGGCATGGTTGCCGCCGGTGCCGCTTGCCAAACTACAGGAGGGCCATCCGTTTCCCACTGGACATCCCGGTCTTCGGCGAAATCTGTTTGTCCTTGCATGGACCACTCCTGGTGAATGACGGGCATGCGCTGCGCCGCGGCCGAGAACCGGCGACAKGCATGCGAAATGACTATGTCTGCAAATGTATTGCAGACAGCGGCAAAATGCCATTCAGCATTTTTAATATCTGGATCTGGTCTGTCGCTTATTTGTCATATTTCCCGCAATTAACCGCCAGAAACCGCGCGCATCGATGGCGGCGGCCCTCTCCGGGGCCGCGGGGCTGGCAGTGCGGACGGCGGCGACCCGGGACGGTCGCGCCGTGCGCGGTTTTGCACTTCCTTTGCGCTACCATAGGCGCTTGCCATCAAAGCCACGCCGGGAGGGAAGACTTCACTGCCTGGCGACGGGCTCTCACGTTACCCTTCCCGCATGTCCGTTCAGCACGCACTCCTGACTTCCTTATTGGAAAGACCGTCTTCCGGCTACGAGCTGGCGCGGCGCTTCGACCGTTCAATCGGTTATTTCTGGCATGCCACGCACCAGCAGATCTATCGGGAACTGGGCCGCATGGCCGAACATGGCTGGATTGCCGAGGAAGAGGGCGAGGGCGAGAGCGATGCGCGCAATCGCAAGAAGGTTTATTTCGTGCTGCCGCCGGGGCGCGACGAGCTTGCGCGCTGGGTGCTTGCGCCTACCGCCGGGTTGGACCTGCGCGACGAGATCCTGGTGAAGTTGCGGGCGGATGCCGTCGTGGGTCCGCTAGGGTTGAGGCCGGAGATGCAGCGCCTGATCGGACTGCACCAGGAGCGGCTCGACACCTACCGCCAGATAGAGAGGCGTGATTTCTCCGCCGCGCAGCCCACGCGCGCGCAGCAACTGCAACATGCACTGCTGAAGCGGGGTATCCGCTATGAGGAAGATTGGGTGTCCTGGGCGGAGGAGCTATTGCCGCTGCTGGATAAGCAGGACGATCCGGCTTGAGGCGCTGGCCGCCATTGGCGCCGAGATAAGGTCCCCCCTCCAAAGGCGCGGGGGAAAGGGCAATCCGCCGCCGAATGCGACGGACTGCCCGCGACGACGTAATCAGGCCAGGTCGGCTGCCGTGGCGCCGCTGGTGTGCGCCGTTTGCGGGGCAAGGCCCAGCCGGCGGCGTGCCAGCGCATATTCCTCGGCGAAGCGGCGCACCAGGTCGGCTGCCGGCACCACGCGCTTGATGGCGCCCACGCCCTGCCCGGCGCCCCAGATGTCCTTCCACGCCTTGACGCTGCCCGAGCCGAAATTCATCTTGGACGGGTCCGATTCCGGCAGCGCTGCCGGGTCGAGCCCGGCGTTGACGATACTCTGGCGCAGGTAGTTGCCGTGCACGCCGGTGAAGAGGTTCGAGTAGACGATGTCCGACGCGTTGCTATCGACGATCATCTGCTTGTAGGCGGCCTGCGCGTTGGCTTCCTCGGTGGCGATAAATGCCGAACCCACGTAGGCCAGGTCGGCGCCCGCGGCCAGCGCCGCCAGGATGCCGTCGCCGCTGGCGATGGCGCCCGACAGCAGCAGCGGGCCGTCGAACCACTCGCGGATTTCATGCAGCAGCGCAAACGGCGACAGGACGCCGGCATGGCCGCCCGCACCCGTGGCGACCGCGATCAGGCCGTCGGCGCCTTTCTCGATGGCCTTGCGCGCGAAGGTGTTGTTGATGATGTCGTGCAGCACGATGCCGCCATACGAGTGCACCGCGTCGTTGACCTCGGTGCGCGCGCCCAGCGAAGTGATGACGATGGGCACCTTGTAGCGCACGCACAGTTCCAGGTCGTGATCGAGCCGGTCGTTCGACTTGTGCACGATCTGGTTGACCGCGAATGGCGCGGCCGGACGATCTGGATGCTTGGCGTCGTGTTCGGCCAGTTCGGTGGTGATGCGGTCCAGCCAGTCGTTGAGCACCGGGCCCGGACGCGCGTTTAGCGCGGGGAAGGAGCCGACCACGCCGGCCTTGCATTGGGCGATCACCAGGTCGGGGTTGGAGATGATGAACAGTGGCGAGCAGACTACCGGCAGCGAAAGACGGTCCTGCAGGATGGCGGGAAGAGACATAGCGTTCTTTTGCGAAGTTGAAACGGTGAGTGGAAGATGCCGGTATCAGGCGCTGGCGCCCTGCAGTACGGACTTCTGGCTGGCAAGCCGCGCGCCCATGGCGGCGGCAAGCGCGTCCAGGCCGCTCTTGGGACGGACCATGACCTCGAAGTCGTCGATCTTGCCGGCGTCGTTGAAGCGGATCATGTCGATGGCCTTGACGGACCTGCCGTCGACTGTCGCACTGAACTCCAGCACCACGCTGCGCCCGTCGTCGCTGACAAAAGTGCGGTGATAGCGGAAGTCCTGGAATACCTGGTTGACCGATTCCAGCACCATGCGCAGGGCGATGCGCCCCGGGTACGGTGTGTGGGCGACGGGCGAGTGGAATACCACCTCATCGGCCACGATGCTGTCCAGGTCGGCCATGGAATGGGTGGCGATCATGCGGTGCCAGATTGCCAGCGAGGCCTGCGCCGCCGCTGACAAGGTTGCTTGGGTCACGGTGTCTCCTCCGGAGTGGGCCGAGGGCGCGGAAATCGCCCGTTCCGGCGCGCTGGGCTGCATCGTTCCGCTTGCCCGGTGGGCGCCGCGGCGACGGCAGCTTACACATCGCTATGCAACCAGTTGCATAGCGATGTGTAGAAAGGTAGCAGCACGCGACGGCAATTGCAATGTTTTGGCGTTTATATGCCTCATGAGGCTTTTTTTTTGGCCGAAGGGAGGGGCCGCAGGCCTCGGTCTTTTGTGGCGGCTTGTCTACAATACGGGCATTGCCGCAAAACAGCGCAGGAGCGCGAGTGAGTACTGACATGAGCGCCAAAGTAGGGCCGTCCGGGGCCCTTTTCGATGCGGATCTCGAAGCCTGGCGGACCCAACCCGAGCGGGCTTTCGACGGCTGGCTGGTCAGCCACGGCTTTCGCCATGGCACCGCCGTGGTCTATCGCGCGATGTGGGGCAAGCTTTTGCGGTGGTCGGGGGAGCGCGGGGTGGCACCGCTGGCATGGTCGGCGGAGCAGATCGGAGCCTTCCTCGACGAGCAGGACTTGCACAAGCACCACCGCTATCGTTATGCACGATTGATCGAGCGCGTCTTTCACCATCTGTCGCTGCTGCAGGACGGCCTGCACAATCCTGCGAGCCAGGCCGTACGCGCCCACCTTGCCGAAGGCGAGAACGATCCCACCGCCTTCTTGCTGCCTGCCGAGCGAGAAGCCTTGATTGCCCGGGTGCTGGCGCCGGCGGCCCGGTCGCCGGGCCAGGATGCCGCCGCGCTGTCGCCGACCCAATGGAAGCGCGCGCGCGACACCGCGCTGGTCGCGGTGTTGCTGGGCGCCGGCCTGAAGGTGGGGGAAGCGCGTGGCCTGGGCACCGGTAGCATCGCGGAGGATGCCGCCAGGCTGCGCCTGGTCCGGGCCGACAACGGCCGCGCCTACGAGGCACCGGTCTTTGCCTTCGCGCGGCCGGCATTGCTGGCCTGGCTGGAGATCCGCGGCACGAGTGGCACATTGGGCAACCTGGTCTTTCCCGCCATGCCGAGCGGGCGGCACTTGCATGCCGCTTCGCTGTACCGCCGGGTGGAGATCCTGCTGGATGAAGCCGGCGTGCTGGCGGGCCGCAGTGAACGGGCGTCTCCGCAGACGCTGCGCAATACTTGCGGCGCGCTGCACTTCGAGGGCGGCGCCGGCCCGGCTGAAGTGGCGCAGTGCCTTGGCATGCGGGACCTGGAGTCCGGCTGGCGCCTGCGTGCCGCTTTCGAGGCCTGGCAGGCGCGCGCAGGCCTGGCGGCAGGACGGAATTCGGCCGGTGACGCCGGCACGACAGATGCGTCCTGCTATGCTTAGTCGCCATTAGTCGTCGTTCGGCCCAATGCGGGTGGCGCTAACCTGGAGCCGTTGCCAGCCGCCGATGGCAGCCTCGTGCCAGGGGATGCTGAAACAGGCGCTTCGCCAGATGTACCAGGCGCGCTGTCGCGGTGCCCGCTCAGTCTCTTTTCACAACCTATTGATGAATCGCTATGTCTGAAACTTTGCTGCTCACGGGAGCCACCGGTTATATCGCATCGCACACCTGGGTCGCCTTGCTCGAGGCCGGCTATCACGTGATTGGCCTGGATAATCTCTGCAACAGCAATCGCGCCGTGGTCGAACGGCTTGCGCAGATTACCGGCCAGCGTCCGCATTTTGTCGAGGGCGATGTCCGGGACCGCGCTTTGCTGGACCGTTTGTTTGCCGAACACCGGATCTCCGGGGCGATTCATTTCGCGGCGCTCAAGGCGGTGGGCGAATCGGTCAGCAAACCGCTGGATTATTACGACAATAATCTCAATGGCTTGCTTGCCCTGTGCTCGGCGATGAACGCTGCTGGTGTCAAGCAACTGGTGTTCAGCTCCTCCGCCACGGTATATGGCAATCCGCATTCGGTGCCGATCCTTGAGGACTTTCCCCTCTCGGCCACCAATCCGTACGGCCAGACCAAGCTGATGAGCGAGCAGATCCTGCGTGACCTGGAACGGTCCGATCCCGACTGGCGGATTGCGTACCTGCGCTATTTCAATCCGGTGGGCGCGCACGAAAGCGGCCTGATCGGCGAAGACCCCGGCGGCGTGCCGAACAACCTGATGCCTTATGTAGCGCAGGTCGCCGGCGGGCGCCGCGAGAAGTTGATGGTGCACGGCGGTGACTACCCCACGGTCGACGGCACAGGTGTGCGCGATTACATCCACGTCTGCGATCTTGCGGCCGGCCATCTTGCGGCCCTGGTCTACCTGCGCGACAAGCAGCAATGCCTGACGGTCAATCTCGGCACGGGCCGGGGCTACAGCGTGCTGGAGGTCGTCGCGGCCTACCAGCGCGCCAGCGGCCGCCCGGTACCCTACGAAATAGGGGCTCGCCGCCCCGGCGATATCGCCTCTTGCTATGCCGATCCCGCACTGGCGCACACGCTGATCGGATGGCGCGCGCAGCACGATATCGATCGCATGTGCGAGGATTCGTGGCGCTGGCAGTCGATGAACCCGCTGGGGTTTGCCGGCTGAGTGGCGTGGCCGGGCAGGCGGGGTGCGTACCCGTTTCTGCGTGCCCGGCTTTGTGGGCGCTCTGTGGACACGGCGAGGACCGGGCAGTGAAAATGAGAACGGCCGGGCAAGTGCCCGGCCGTTCTCAGGAGCGCAGCGGGTGCTCGGCCGCGATGCCCGTTGCCGGCGCCCGGTTTCAGCGAATCAGGAAGTCATCGATATTCTTGCCGGCGGCCAGGGCCTGGGTCAGCCAGCCAGGACGCTTGCCGCGGCCGGTCCAGGTATTGCCCGCGCCGTCGCGATAGCGCACCGGTACCTTGCGAGTTGCCTTCTTGCCGGCGGCAGGCTTGGCGCCGAAACCCAGATCGTCCGCGGTCAGGCCATATTGGTCGATTTTCTGGCGAATATCGGCGATGACGGAAGCCTGCTCGCGAGCCTTGATTTCCTCGGCCTGCTTTTGCAGTTCACTGATTTTCTGAACAATTTCCTGATAAGTCGCCATTGCGAGCCTCGATTTACTGGGTGAGCATGATGATTCGGATGAATTATAACGGCACCAAGCGATCCTGCAAACGCTTTTAAACCGCGATGGAGAGAATTCTGATAAATCGGCGGTATGATCTAATTAATGAACTTCCGTGCAGACCACGGGTCAGCGGCAGTTTCGCATTTGCCGACAGAGCGGCTGCTTTCGAATGTTCGAGAAAACGGCGTGCCGACACCACCCCGCCGTTTTGCAATCCGGACTGCGTAATAACCCTGCCCGCCGTAATGGCGCGCAGCGGGAAGTGATTTTGGTGCAACAATGCCGATCCCTTCGCAAAACGACCAAACCTGCTTTCGCCTCAAACATGTCTTTCGATTCGATTAACGCCGGCGCCGCGGGCAGGCTCGTCCCGGTCGAACTGGCGAAAGCCTATCGCCTGTTGAATCACGGGCCGGTTACGCTGGTGACCAGCGCCCACGCTGGCCGGCGTAATGTCATGGCGGCGTCCTGGGCGATGCCGCTGGATTTCCAGCCGCCCAAGGTCGCGGTCGTGATCGATTCCCGCACCCTCACCCGCGAACTGGTCGAAGCGTCCGGCGAGTTCGCATTGAACATCCCCGCCCGCGCGCAGGCCGCCGCCACGCTGGAATCCGGCTCGCGTTCCGGCCGCGAGCAGGATAAGTTTGCCGCCGCGGGCCTGGCCACCTTTGCGGCGAAAGAGATTGCCGCACCGCTGGTTGCCGGCTGCCTTGGCTGGCTGGAATGCCGGGTAATCCCCGAGCCGGCCAACGCCGCGCGCCACGATCTGTTTATTGCCGAAGTGGTGGCTGCGTGGGCAGATTCCGCCGCTTTTTCGAATGGCAGATGGCATTTTCCGGATCGGGAGTGTCGTTCGATGCACTACCTTGCCGGCGGCGCATTTTTTGCCACCGGGGAGGCTTTCCAGGTGGAGCCGGGGGCCACCGAATGAGCGCAGCGCAGGGACACGGCCCCAATTGGCGACGCAGGGTAGGAGAGGGGACGCTGCCGGCGTGGCGGGCACGGCACCTCGCTCAAGGAATCACGCGACCACGCCGTTATCTGCCCTGAGCGGGTCGCTGGGGTGTCGATTCGCCGGGCCGGGGCCGGAGGAGGTCCTGTGCATTCCTTACCGTATCGGGTGCTTCATGTCTTTCCATAACAATATCCAGATCAAAACCTTGTTGCGCGGCGCAATGGCAATGTTGTCGCTTCTGCTGATTCTGGTTGGCGGTGCGGGCCTTTATGGCATGTCGCACAGCAACGACGCGCTCCAGGAAACTTATGGCAACCAGCTTGCGTCGGCGCAGGCGCTCAGTGAAACCATGCTCGGCACGACGCGCATGCGCCTGGCGCTGGACCGCGGCGTGATGCCTGGCGATGGTGACGATGGCAAAGCGGCGGTAGACCGCTCCATGGTGTTCGTCGACAGCGCCGAGACAGCCTGGAAGCGATACATGGCGCTGCCGCAGGACGCCGAGGAAAAGGCGCTCGCCGCGGAATTTGGCCGCAAGCGCCAGGAATTCATGGAGAAGGGCATCCTGCCTCTGCAGAAAGCGCTGATCGAGAACAACGCGGACGGGGCGCTTGCGATTGCCAAGAAGGCGCTGCCCGACTTGCAGCGCAGCCTGGCTACCGCCTATGAAGCCCTGCAGGCTTTCCAGATCCGTACCGGCGAAGCCAACTACAACGTCTCGCAAGACCGCTTCGGGCAGGTGCGCGCGCTGTCCTTCGCGCTGATCGCCCTTGGCTTGCTGGTCGCCGTATTGTGTGCCGTGACGCTGCACCGGGCTATCGTGCGGCCGGTGGAGGAGGCCCTGGGGGTGTTCGAGCGTATCGCCGCCGGCGACCTGACCGCGCGCATTACCAATGTGTCGCGCAACGAGGTGGGGCGCATGATGCAAGCGCTGGTGGCCATGCAGGAAAGCTTGTCGAACATCGTTGCCCAGGTGCGCGGCGGTACTGACTCGATTGCCTCGGCCACGCAACAGATCGCCACCGGCAACCTCGATCTGTCGCAACGTACCGAAGAGCAAGCCTCTTCGCTGGAGCAGACCGCGGCCAGCATGGAAGAACTGACATCGGCAGTGCGCCAGAATTCCGATAACGCGCGCCAGGCTGGTGTGCTGGCCAGCGATGCCTCGGAGATCGCGCTCAAGGGCGGCGACGTGGTAGGCCGTGTTGTCGACACCATGAACGAGATCAATGGCTCGTCGCGCAAGGTAGTGGAAATCATCGGCGTGATCGAGGGCATTGCCTTCCAGACCAATATCCTCGCGCTGAACGCCGCGGTGGAGGCGGCCCGGGCGGGCGAGCAGGGCCGCGGCTTCGCGGTGGTTGCCGGCGAGGTGCGCACCCTGGCGCAACGCTCCGCCGCCGCCGCCAAGGAAATCGAGGCTCTTATCAGCGAATCCGGCCAGCGCGTCGAAAGCGGCACCAGGCTGGTCGCCGAGGCTGGCCAGACCATGGGCGAGATCGTCAATGCGGTCAAGCGCGTCACCGACATCATGAACGAGATCAGCGCGGCCACCCAGGAGCAGACCAGCGGCATCGAGCAGGTCAACCAGGCGGTCACGCAGATGGACCAGGTCACCCAGCAGAATGCCGCGCTGGTGGAAGAAGCCGCGGCGGCCGCGGGCGCGCTGGAAGAGCAGGCGCAGAAGCTCAATGGCGTCGTGTCCGTGTTCCGGCTGTCAGGCAGCCATGCCGTGGCCACGCCGGCCCCGGTTACGCGCGTCGCGGCCACGGGCAAGGCCAAGGCTGTCGCGGCCATGCCGACGCGAGCCCGCCCGCCGGTCCAGCGCAAGGCACGTCCCGCGTCTCCGGCGGCCCCCGCACTGGCCGCAGCCGGTACCGGCGGCGACGACTGGAGCGCGTTCTGAGCCATGGCATACAGCTTGCCGCTGTTTTCATCCCCGGGGAAGCGCGCGTGATGCGATGATGCGGGTCTTGCGCCCGCATCGTACGGATCGTCGCGCCATCGCCCCCAATTTTTGCGCAGCTTCCTTACTGACATGAGTGCTAGCCTTCTGCTGCTCGCTGCCTTCTCCGGCCTCGCGGTCGGGTTGGGTATACGCGCAGCCAAGCCGGACCGGGAGCCGGCGGGCAGACCCAGCCGGGCGCTGCAATGGGCGGTCTTGCTGTTTTCACCCGCGTCCGTCGGACTGCCATTGTGGGTCGCGCTGGGTTCCGGCAGCCTGCGGGGCACGCGCGAGGTGTCGCAGGCCGCGGCCGTGCTCGCCATGACTGCCGGGCTCACGCTTGCCATCCCCTGGTTGCGCCGGCACATACCCCTGCTGCGCGGTACCGCCCTGGCGGTGACGCTGGCCGGCGCCGGGGTGGTGGTGGCCGCCGGCGCGCGTCTGAGCGCCCTGTGCGGCAATGCGCAGCGCCCGTCCGCGCTATGCGTGGAACCCGGCAACTTCATGCAGCCGGCCTGGCTGGCGGTGGCCGCGCTTCTTCTGGCGGCGCTCGGATACTTCGGCCTGCGCCGCGCCAACCCGCTCGCATGGCAACTGGCCAACCCGCCCGGCTTCGCCATCCCGGACACCAAGGCGCTGGACGATATTTTCGATAGCCAGTCGCCCGCCACGGGCGGGGGAACCACCCTGCCGGTACGTCGGCGCGGCCGCATCCCGGGCCGCCTGACCGTGCGCGCGACGGCGCGTGGACACGGTACGGTCGGGGAGTACAGCGTCAGCACCGATCTTCCCGACCGCACCGCCTTTGCGCGCTGGCTCGATCAGTCGATCGCGCAGGCGCGCTTGGCGGAGACCGGCTGTGCCGTGTTGTTGGTGCATATCGCCGACTTTCGCGAGGTAGACGAAGTCTTCGAGGTGCGCGCGGACGATATCCTGGCGCAGGATGCCGGGGCCCTGGCGCAGGCAGCGCTGGAGCCGCACGATTTCCTGGCACGCCTGGCGCGCGACGAGTTCGCAGTCGGCGTGCCCGAGATGATCCAGCACAACCGCGCCAATGAACTGGGCACGCGGTTGCTGAGCTCGCTCGCGGAGTTCGTGTCCACGCGCGGCCTGCAGATGCAGATCGGGGTGAATATCGGCATCGCCATCTACCCGCGCGACGCGCAAACGTCGGAAGCCTTGATGCAGGCGGCACGCGTGAGCCTGAGCGAAGCGCGCGAGAGCGGCTCCAACCAGGTGCGCGTATTCAATTCCGCCGCCGGCGAGCGCGCGCGGCGCATGCGGGTCATCCGTCGCGACCTCTGGCTGGCCATCCAGGACGACGGTCTCGCGCTGCAGTACCAGCCGAAGTTCGACGTGCGCCAGCGCACCGTGATCGGCGCCGAGGCGCTGTGCCGCTGGCGCCATCCGACGCTGGGGCAGGTCAATCCCGCCGAGTTCATCACGGTGGCGGAACAGTCGGGCCAGATCGACAAGCTGGACGACTGGGTGATCGCCACGGTGTGCCGGCAGATCCGGCAGTGGCAGGACGAGGGCATCCCGGTGGTGCCGGTGGCCATCAATGTCTCCGGACTGCGCTTTGCCAGCCGCGATTTCCCGCAATACCTGCTCGAGCAGATCCATCAGCACGACATTCCACCGTCGGCCGTCACGCTCGAGATCACCGAAACCGCGGCGATGAAGGATATCGCGCAGTCGCTGGAGACGCTGGCCGAGTTGCAAGCGCTTGGCATCCATGTCGCGCTGGACGATTTCGGCAGCGGCTATTCCAGCCTGGGGTATCTGAAACGGTTGCGCGTCGGGACACTGAAGATCGACCGTACTTTGATTGGCGGGCTGGATGCCGACCCGCAAGGCCGAGCCATCGTCGGGTCGATGGTGGCGCTGGCGCATGAGCTACGGATGCGGGTGGTGGCGGAAGGGGTGGAGTCGAATTCGCAGCTGGATATTCTGGCGGCGATGGGCTGCGACGAGGTGCAGGGGTATTTGTTGTCGCATCCCTTGGATCCGGGGGCGTTCGCGGAGTTGGTCTCGGGGGATTGAGGCGTGAGATGCCGCTCGGAAATCCAGCGACATCCGGCACTCGCCCGTTCACCGCCTGGGCGTATAAGGGTCAGGCAGCGCTCCGGCAGACGGAAACAACGCCAGCAAGCGGGTAAATCGCCCGCTTTCCGGCACCAGCAACGCAAACCGGGTCTCGCAATAGTGCCCCGTCAGCGCCCCCAGCCTGCGCAGCTGCTGGCTGCAATTCACCAGCGATGGCAATCCCCGCGGCAGGTAAATACTGGCCAGCAGCGCCTCGGGTTCGATGCGGGTACGTCCGTGGAAGCGCGCCAGCTGCATCAGCAGCTCATCCGCCATGCTGGCCTCGCTGGTGGTTTCCACGTGCAATGCCAGGCCGATTGCATCGCGGCTGGCCACCGCCTGTACATCCCGCCATGTCAGGGGCATGGGCCCATCCCCCAGCACCGGCGCGAACAACACCGAGGAAAGCAATTCGAGGGTGCGTGGCAGTCCCTCGGCGGTGGTCGGCACGATGGGCCCGCAGCCCGTCGTGGCATACGCCGGGCCATCGACGAGCAGGGTGACAACGAGGCGATCGGGGTGCCGCAGCGCGCGCAGGCGTTGTGCCATGGCTGCGCTGATCTGCCGCTCCACGATGACCAGCTGCACATCGGCCGGCTGGCGCGGACGCCGCGATACCCAGTGCAGCCGTCCGCCGAAATCCGGCAGCGGCGCCAGCAATGCGTCCGGCGCGCCTTGGATGAGCACCATGAGCTTGTCGGTTTGACGCGATTCCGGGACTTCCCGTTTGCTCCACTGCGGGCCTGGCAAGTTCGACATGTTGACGTTCCGATAGTGTTGCAGTGCCACTGCCCCGGGTAGCGCAAACCGTCCACGGCCAGCAATGGGAGTGGGACGTTTTGCGCGGCGGCCGTAGTATGCCGACCCTCGGCGAGCGGATGCACCCCATAACCGGGGGGTAACAAATCTGCGCTTATCAGCGCAACCGTACTACGGTTTCGGCCAACGCTGCCGATATTCCCCGCAGGGGCGCGGTTCGCACCGCGCTGCGCGAGTGCCGCAGCAGCTTGCATCCGCGTGGTCCCTGGCATGGGAACGCACAGGGAAATCGCTCGGGTTTGCCCGCCGCCGCCGTCCCAGGCGAGAACGAATATCGGTCCACCGGGCCAGGACCTGGGCTTGTGGACTCACCATCGTGCTGTCAACGGAGCCGTTATGTCTTTGCCTCATATTCTAGTCGTCGACGATTCTCCCTCCTTGCGCCGCATGATCGGCGCCTGCCTGCGCGCCGGAGGTTACACCGTATCCGAGGCCGCCGATGGCGACGAGGCCCTGGCGCTGGCCATGGATACGTCGTTCGGCATGCTGGTGACCGACCAGGTCATGCCCGGCACGGACGGCCTGACCCTGATCCGCACGCTGCGCAAGACTCCGGCCTATGCCGCAATCCCGATGTTGATGCTGACCACCGAGGTCGACGGCCAGGTACGTGAGCAGGCCCGCGATGCCGGCGCCTCCGGCTTCCTCGCCAAGCCCTTCGATCCCGATCAGCTGATGGAAGCCGTCGGCGCGCTGCTGGACCCCTCGAAGGTAGGGTAAATGCCTTGCCATTGTTTCCCTTCAGGCACGCGGCCTACTGCCGTTAAGAGGTAAACGATATTCGTGCCTTGGCGCAGGCCGGGTCTCGGCAAGGCTGCCCGTTTTCGGGCCGGCCAGCCGTGGCTTTGGCTGCGCGCGATGGCCGGTCATGGCAGCGGGAGCCAGGAAAATGAAAAGCGGGAACAAGACAGAGGGCGCGGGAGAGGAATTCCTCGCGTTCAGGCTGGGCGGCGAGGAATACGGCGTCGACATCCTCAAGGTGCAGGAGATCCGTGGCTATGAGAATGTCACGCAGATCGCCAATGTACCGGCCTACCTCAAAGGCGTGGTCAACCTGCGCGGCATCATCGTGCCGATCATCGACCTGCGCATCAAGTTTCGCCAGGACACGGTCAACTATGACCAGTACACCGTGGTGATCATCGTCGACCTGCACGAGCGCATCACCGGCATCGTGGTCGACGGCGTGTCCGACGTGCTGACGCTGGCGCCGGGCCAGATCCGTCAGGCACCCCAGCTGTCCGGGGACACCGAATACATCCGCGGCATCGGCTCGGTCGAAGACCGCATGCTGATCCTTGTCGATATCGAGAAACTGCTAGACACCGAAGAGCTCGCAGCGCTTGAAGCAGCCGCGGCCGCTTGAAGCGGCTGCAAACAGACAGAGCCCGATCCACGCAGTCCTCCATCCATGCGAAATAACCAACCCGTTACCTCCCGAGAGCACAAGCTCTCCGCAGACGATTACCTGATTTCCCGGACTGACCTCAAAGGGCGCATTACGTTTGCCAATCGCGCCTTTATCGAGACTAGCGGCTTCGATGCAGAGGAATTGCTCGGCGCCGCGCACAACCTGGTGCGCCATCCGGATATGCCGCCGGAAGCATTCGCGGATCTGTGGAAGACGATCCAGGCTGGCCGCTCGTGGGTCGGTATCGTCAAGAACCGGCGCAAGAACGGGGACTTCTATTGGGTCACCGCCACGGTGACGCCTACGGTCGTCGACGGCCAACTGGTGGGCTACACCTCCGTGCGCTCGATGCCGCAGCGAGAGCAGGTGGAGGCGGCCAGCGCGGCATATGCGCGCCTGCGCGAGGGCAAGGGCCATGGGCTCGCGGTGCGCGATGGCGCTGTGGTACGGCGCGGCCTGGCGGGATTGCCGGGGCGCCTCACCAAGACCACGTTGAAGCGGCGCATCCTGATGTCGCAAGTGGCGGGCCTGGTGTGGTTCCTGGCTGCGTTGGCCGCTTTTGAAGCGCTGGCAGACGGCGAGGCAGCGGGTTCGCTGCGGCCCTGGCTGTGGGGTGGCTTCGCGCTGGCGTTGGTGTCCTCGTTCGTCGCCGGCACCTTGCTGCTGGCGCGCGTGAACCGGCCGGTGCAGGACATGCTCGATTTCGCGCTGCGCATGGGGGCCGGCGACCTCACCACGCGCCTGGATTACCGCGCGAGCGACGAGGTCGGTGCGCTGGCGCGCGCCATGCGCACCATGCAGCGCAGCTTGCTGTCGGTGGTTGGCGAGATTCAGGAGGGCATGTCGAGCATCTCCACGGCGACCCGCCAGGTTGCCGCGGGCAACAGCGACTTGTCGCAACGTACCGAGCAGCAGGCCGCGTCGCTGGAAGAAACCGCATCGAGCATGGAAGAGCTGACCAGCACGGTGCGCCAGAACGCGGACAACGCGCGGCAGGCCAGCGGCCTGGCGGCGAACGCATCGGAGATTGCCGTCAGGGGCGGCGAAGTGGTCGGCCGCGTGGTGCAGACCATGGACGACATCAATGGGGCATCGAAGAAGATCGTCGACATTATCGGCGTGATCGAAGGCATTGCATTCCAGACCAATATCCTGGCGCTGAATGCGGCGGTGGAAGCCGCGCGCGCTGGCGAACAGGGTCGGGGCTTTGCCGTGGTGGCGGGCGAAGTGCGTGGCCTGGCGCAGCGCAGCGCGAACGCGGCCAAGGAAATCAAGGGCCTGATCGGCGATACGGTGGCGCGCGTGGACAACGGCTCGGCACTGGTGGGCCAGGCCGGGCAGACCATGGGCGAGATCGTGCAGGCGGTCAAGAGCGTGACAGACATCATGGGCGAGATCAGCGCGGCATCGGCCGAGCAGAGTTCGGGCATCGAGCAGGTGAACCAGGCGGTAGCCCAGATGGACGAGGTGACGCAGCAGAACGCGGCACTGGTGGAGCAGGCCGCCGCCGCCGCCGGTTCGCTGGAAGACCAGGCCACGCGCTTGCGCGATGCGGTGGCCACCTTCCGCGTCACCATGCGGCCGGAAGCGCGCCCGGTGCGGGTGGGCCAGGGCAGCGCCCAGCGGCTTGCGCAAGCCTGACGCGGCCAGGTATCCGGCCAAGGCAACAAGTTGAAACAGTCAGTCTCAAGCACTGTTCCAGAAAAAAGGTAGCACCTGTCGTTCGCATTGCCGGCAATCCGCCGGCACGGGCAGACGGGGCACCCGGTCAAGTCATTCAGAAAAGAGAGGTGGTCTGCATGCAATGGTTCAATCAGCTGCGCGTCACGACCAAGCTGGTCGTTGGATTTCTGGTCGTGTCGCTTATCGGCGTGGTGATGGGTCTGCTGGGCGTCGTCAATATGGGGCGCATGGCTGACTGGACCGGCAAGATCTATAACGATGACTTGCAGGCCCTCAAGGCCGTGCAGTCCGGCAATATCAGCCTGCTCTATGGCAGCCGCGCGCAGATCGCCCTGCTGTCCGCATCGACCATGGGCGAGCGTGCCGCCGAGAAAGACCAGATCGAGAAATCGCTTGGCATGCTGGACGAGAGCATGAAGCGGGCGCGCCAGGCATTCACCCAGCCGGAAGGCCTGGCCCTGGTCAAGCAATACGATGCCTTGCTGCCGGCCTACCGCGAGCGGTTGGGCAAGTATGTGGCGCTGGTGGGCAAACAGCCGCTCGATACCTCGCAGTTCGAGAGCCAGGTCTTTAGCGAGAGCGCAGACCTGATCAAGGAGAGCCGCGCGCTCGAGGACTTGATGGCCAAGATGGTCAAGCGCCGCGACGACCGCGCGCTGGCCAATATGGAAGAAGCGCGCGGCGTCTACGAGGGGACGCGCCTTTGGATGCTGGGCCTGGTGCTGGGCGGCCTGGCCGTCTCCGTGCTGCTTGGCGCATTCCTCGCCCGCACGCTGTCGCGCCAGCTGGGTGGCGAACCGGCCTACGCCGTGGCCATCGCCTCGCGTATCGCCGAAGGCGATTTTTCCGCGGAAGTGAAACTGCGCAGCGGCGACAAGGACAGCCTGCTGCACGCCATGAAACAGATGCAGCAGCAACTGTCCACCATGGTGCGCGATTTCAAGGACTCGGCAGAGTCGATCGCCTCCGCTTCGCGCGAGATCGCCGCGGGCAACAGCGACCTGTCGCAGCGTACCGAGCAGCAGGCCGCGTCGCTGGAAGAAACCGCATCGAGCATGGAAGAGCTGACCAGCACGGTGCGCCAGAACGCGGACAACGCGCGGCAGGCCAGCGGCCTGGCGGCGAACGCATCGGAGACAGCCGTCAAGGGCGGCGAAGTGGTCGGCCGCGTGGTGCAGACCATGGACGACATCAATGGGGCATCGAAGAAGATCGTCGACATCATCGGCGTGATCGAAGGCATTGCATTCCAGACCAATATCCTGGCGCTGAATGCGGCGGTGGAAGCCGCGCGCGCTGGCGAGCAAGGCCGGGGCTTTGCAGTCGTGGCGGGCGAGGTGCGCAGCCTGGCGCAGCGCAGCGCGAACGCGGCCAAGGAAATCAAGGGCCTGATCGGCGATACGGTGGCGCGCGTGGACAACGGCTCGGCACTGGTGGGCCAGGCCGGGCAGACCATGGGCGAGATCGTGCAGGCGGTCAAGCGCGTGACAGACATCATGGGCGAGATCAGCGCGGCATCGGCCGAGCAAAGTTCGGGCATCGAGCAGGTGAACAAGGCCGTGGCCCAGATGGACGAGGTGACGCAGCAGAACGCGGCGCTGGTGGAGCAGGCCGCCGCCGCCGCCGGTTCGCTGGAAGACCAGGCCACGCGCCTGCAAACCTCGGTGGCCAGCTTCCGTCTGGCGCAGGCGGATGCCTTTGCCGGCTCGCGCATCGAAGCAGCGCGTCCCAAGGTGATCGCCGCGGCCAGGCCGGCACGGACCGAACCGTCCACGCATGTCGTCCGCCAGGAAGTCACCGAGGCCGCCGAGCCGGCGCCGGTGGACAAGGGGGGACGTGAGGGAGGCCGTGAGGGAGGTCGTGAAGCGAGCACGCCCGTCCTGGCCCGCACTGCCCGCCCCGCCGCGCTTGCCACGTCCGACAACGGTGACTGGAGCGCCTTCTGACGTCAAGCGCAAGGGTTATGCCGCCGGCCTCGGGCCGGCGGTGGCTCGCCGTTAGCGTCACTCAGCATCGCACATCATGACTACCGACATCACCCTGGCGCTTCCCGAGGAAGCCGCGGCCAAGCTGCGCTCCGAGTTCGAACATTTCGTCAAGCTCTCCACCGGGCTGGACAGCGAATTCAGCCCGCCAAGCTTTGACGATTTCCTGCGAGCGCGCCTGCTTCAGCATGACGGCCCGCTGACCGAGCGCGCCGTTACGCGGCTGCTGTCGGGGGGGGAGTACGCATGGGCCAAGCGTGTGTTCAACAAACAGCTGCCCAATGCCATGGCGACCCTGATGCGCGACGCGCAGCGCTTTGGCTACGGCCTGGCGACGCGCTACGAATGGACGCCGCAGGAACGCCTTGCGCATGCCCGTGACTGGTCCCGGCAGATCCTGGAGGACGCGGGGGCCGACCTGGCCTTCATCGAGCTCCTGGCGTCGCAGCTGGCCACCTCGGCGGTGGACATCCGTGCGCTCGAGGAGCAGATGCAGACGCCGGCGTGGCGAGTGGCGGAAAGCCTGCGGCGCCGGGTCTACGACCTCATGTACATGGTGCAGACCGAACGCATCGCGGGCACTGCCCGCTCGCGGCTGGGAGAGTTGCGAGCGGTGGTGGGGCTGGCCATGGACTATGGCACCGTGAGTGCCGAAGAGGCAGCGCGCGTCATGGAGCAGGTGGAGCAAACCTGTCCGCACCTGTTCAGCGAGGAGCCCAATGACCTGCTAGCAAGGGTCGCCGCATGGCTGCGCCGCGTGCTAGTGCAGTGACGTCCCTTTCGTCAATAGTGGAATGTGATTAGTGCACTTCTGGCTGGGGTGATCCAAGAGGCAGATTTAGAGTCTTTAATCTGTTACATACGCGTAACAGTTTTGATGCAAATCACATTACAAAGGCGTGACTTGTTACAAACTTCGTCTCCCATGTATGTTTCGTGCGACATTGCTGTACCCCAACGTTAGAGGGGATTGGCAGTCCGGTTGAATTGCCGATATAACTCTCACAGTCACACTTACACTCTGTAACACTTGTAACGTTTCGGATAAGTCTGACCAAGCGCAGTTCCTTAGTCGTACGCAGTACCCGTCGAACACGCACTCAAACGATCTGGTCGCCTTCAGCCTTCGGCTGCGGGTAAGCGCCGGACAAGCGGTCGAAGGGTTTTTGGTAGCGGGGAAAAATTGGAAAGCAGTGAAGTTCTCCAGGAGATCAGGGAGGTCAATCTCGCCTATCTGCTGCTCGCGCAACGCCTGGTGCGAGAAAATCATCTGGAAGCCATGTTCAGGCTTGGCGTCAGCAAGGAAATTGCCGACATTCTCGCCAAGTTGACACCGGCCCAGTTGGTCAAACTGGCAGCATCAAACATGGTCCTGTGCCGTTTCCGGTTCGACGACCATGCCTTGCTGTCGACACTCACCCATACGGCCAAGAGCCATGATATGCAGCAGATCCATGCTGCGATCCTGCTCGCACGGCAGCCCGTGGAGTCGCTCAATTGACCGCGCTCCTTCAGGCCCCGTCAGTCCGGAGTACCACGGCCACTCCGGTTCCCAATCGCAAGAGCGTCTTGCAGGACGCCAACCAGACCCAGCTCGCCATCGAGCTGATCGGCCTGGGGGCGCGCCTGCAGGTGCTCGAAGCCGAGACCACGCTCTCGCGCGATCGATTGATCCGCCTCTACAAGGAGCTGCGCGGCGCCTCGCCGCCCAAGGGCATGCTCCCCTTCTCGACCGACTGGTTCACCACCTGGTTGCCAAACATCCATTCCTCGCTGTTCTTCTCGGCCTATCAGTTCATGGTCCAGCAAGGCGAGACGGTGGGCATCCGCGCCGTGGTGGCGAGCTATCGGCTCTATCTTGAGCACGTATCGCTGCTCGAAAGCGAAATTGTCTTAAGTTTCACCCGTGCCTGGACGTTAGTACGGTTTTTCGAGAGCAACATGCTGCAGCTTTCCAGCTGCACGTGCTGCGGCGGGCAGTTCGTTACACACGCGTACGAGCCGCATGCGAATTTCGTTTGCAGCCTGTGCCGACCGCCCTCACGTGCCGGCAAGGCGAAGAAGCTCTCGAAGAACGTCGCTCCCGCGCAAGTTGTTGCCTGACTGAAGCGATTTGGACGAGACGTTACCAAGCGGATAGTCCGGGCACATGCCCGGGCTGCCGTTGGGAATCCTGTCGCCGTGCGCCGCGGATGCCGGAAGTACCCAGCATCCACGCGCATTCCCGTGGCAGCCTGCCAAGCTTACCAACGCTCAGGCAAGGCCTTCGCGGGAACTCGGGAGGAAACCCAGGCTTATTCGCCGGATCGCCGGTCCCCGCGTTGGAAGATCATCGATGCCGGGTCAATAAGTCTTCAAGTCTTGCCGTCTTGCGTCGTTAAGTCATAAGACTGCAAGGCTTCAGGACTCCAGATCACTGGGCCTTCAGGTCACTGGGTCTCGGGTCCGAGGGCGGTTTGCGTGGTTGGTGAGTCTTGCCGGGACGAGCGGTAAATCCGCTTCTCCCGGAGGGCGACCCTTGTGCGTGCCTGACGCGTGTTTTTCTGACGGGGAATCAATCGTGCTAGTTGTAATTGGCTTTGTTGTCGTAATGGCGGCGGTGCTTGGCGGATACGCCATGACCGGCGGCCATATGGGCGCGCTTTATCAACCGGCAGAGCTTGTCATCATCGGTGGCGCGGCAGTCGGCGCGTTTATCAGCTCCAACAACGGCAAGGCAATCAAGGCCACCATGCATGCGCTGCCGACGCTGTTCCGCAGCAGCAAGTACAGCAAGGCGCTGTACATGGAAGTGATGGCGCTGCTTTACGTCCTGCTGTCCAAGGCCCGCCGCGAAGGCATTCTGTTCCTGGAAAAGGAAATCGCGGATCCGGCGGCCAGCAGCGTGTTCAGCCAGTATCCGCGCATCCTCGCCGATCCGGGAATGATGGAGTTCCTGACCGACTACCTGCGCATGATGGTCAACGGCAATATGAATGCCTTCGAGATCGAGGCCCTGATGGACCACGAGATCGAGACCTTCCGCCACGAGGCCGAGGTGCCGGCGCACGCGCTGCACCGCGTCGGCGACGGCCTGCCGGCCTTCGGCATCGTCGCCGCCGTGATGGGCGTGGTGCATGCCCTTGCCTCGGCGGACCTGCCGCCGGCTGAACTCGGTGCGCTGATTGCGCACGCAATGGTCGGCACCTTCCTCGGCATCTTGCTGGCCTATGGTTTCGTTTCGCCGCTGGCCGCGCGTATCGAGCACCAGGTGGACGAGAGCGTGAAGATGTACGAGTGCATCAAGGTCACGCTGCTCGCCTCGCTCAACGGGTATGCGCCGCTGGTGGCCGTGGAATTCGGCCGCAAGGTGCTGTACTCGACTGAGCGTCCRTCCTTCCTCGAGCTGGACGACCACGTCCGCGAAGTCAAGAGCATTACCTGACGTAGAGGAGCGGCAGCGATGAGCAGTGAGCACGGTTCGCATCCCATAGTCGTCAAACGCGTCAAGAAAAGCGCTGCCGCGCATCATGGCGGTTCATGGAAGATCGCGTACGCGGACTTCATGACCGCGATGATGGCGCTGTTCCTGGTGCTTTGGTTGCTGAAGGCACAGACCCCCAAGGATCTGCAGCAGTTGGCGGAGTACTTTCGCACGCCGCTGAAGGTGGCGCTTGCGGGCGGCAACAAGAGCAGCCTGTCCTCCAGCGTGATCCCGGGTGGTGGCCTCGATATCACCCGCCAGGACGCGGAAGTCAGGAAGACCCCCGACGATGCCGTGCAGAAGGCCAAGGAGCGCCAGGAAAGCGAGCGTCTGCGCGCGCTCAAGAACCGGCTCGAGCAGATCATCGAGAATAACCCGGTGCTGCGCCAGTTCCGCCCACAACTGCTGCTCGACATCACCAGCGAAGGTCTGCGCATCCAGATCCTGGACACGCAGAACCGGCCGATGTTCCGCACCGGCAGCGCCGCGGTCGAGCCGTATATGCGCACCATCCTGCGCGAGATCGGCCCGGTGCTCAACGAAATGCCAAACAAGGTCAGCCTGTCGGGCCATACGGACGCCGCCAACTACTCCAACGGCGAACGCACGTACAGCAACTGGGAACTGTCCTCCGACCGCTCCAATGCCTCGCGGCGCGAGTTGATCGCCGGCGGCATGAACGAAGGCAAGGTGCTGCGCGTGATCGGCCTGGCCGCGACCATGCCGCTCGACAAGAAGGACGAGATGGCACCGGTCAACCGCCGCATCAGCATCGTGGTGCTGAACCAGCGCGCGCAGTCCCGGATCGAGGCAGAGAATGCCAGCGCCGCCGATGTTTCGGTGGCGGCAAAGGCCGGCGCAGCCGGCCAGGAAGTGCAGGCAGGCCTGGCGGCCGCCTCCGCCCCCGCAGCGCCGGCCGCATCGGCGGCGACTGCGCAGGGCAACGCCGCCGCGGCCCCGGCCAAGCCGGGCAGTGTTCAATGAAGACCGCTTGCCATGCAGGCAGCGGGCTTCGCAGCGAATTTCAGTGAGCCAGGACGGTTATGTCTGTCGATATCGATATCACACAGTTCTACCAGACCTTCTTCGAAGAGGCTGAAGAGCTCCTCGTGGAAATGGAGCAGCTACTGCTCGGGCTGGATCTCGAATCCCCCGATGCGGAAGAGCTGAATGCGATTTTTCGCGCAGCCCACTCTATCAAGGGCGGCGCAGCTACCTTCGGCTTCGCCGCCCTGACCGAAACCACGCACCTGCTGGAAAACCTGCTCGACCGTACGCGGCGGCGGGAACTGGCGTTGTCCCGGACCATCATCGACACTTTTCTGGAAACCAAGGACGTGTTGCAAGATCAGCTCAACGCCTACCGTAACGGTACGGAACCCGATCCGGAAACGCTGGCGCGTATCTGCGCCGTTCTTCAGCAACTGGCGCTAGAGGCTGCGGGCGGCGCGCCCGCGGCAGCGGCTCCCGCGC